>DKTR01000041.1:33264-54032 GCA_002473385.1 Lachnospiraceae bacterium UBA7225 | reverse complement strand
AGGACTATAAATTAGAAGACGGCAGGCACCGCTCTGCGAAGATGTGGTACTGCCGCCTCTACGGCATCATGATGCTTCAATATCTTAACGCCTGGGAAATTCCATCGACTGAGGCATTTCAAGAATCATTATTAGGATTCGCCGCCTAATAATGATATCTTAAGCGATTCCGATTCAAATTGAACCCCCACTAACTTATTGCATTTCAATAATATCAGCCCATACCCAGGGTAATGTAATTGTTGCACCGCTTACCGCTTCATAGCTATATGTACTATAAGACGTACCATATATAGTGATGTAATCGTCCTCTAACAGACGATAATCAATTACATCCGAATCATATGTAACAAAAATAACTGTATTATAATCCGAATTAACTGCTAATCTGATATAATTAATTTCACCTGTATCCGCTTGTAATACTTTTCCACTAAATTTAACTTTATCTCCTATGTATGTATCCGGATTCCTTGCAAGCTGCTCATAAGTATACTCTGCATTGTATTCTGCTTTAGACGCCTCCAGTTTTGCTGCCTCATCAATCTTATCAGCTATTCCTAAAGCTTCAATCAGCTCATCCGTAATGACACCGTTTACATTAATTCCAGCCTTTTTTTCATACGCTTTAATAGCTTCAGTGGTTTTATCTCCCGCAACTCCATCCGGCGTTCCACAGTCAAACCCTTCTTGATTCAGAGCAGTCTGTACAATTTTTACCACTGACTCGTCAGAATATTGCACTCCAATAATTTCCGTTGAAGGTTGTACCATCTCTGTTTCAGCTTCTGACATGTTTTCTTGTTTTTGCCCATTAATCTGATTCTGTAAGTCTTCTTTTTCTGATTCAAGTGTTTCAATTTGTAATTTTAAATCTTCATTTTCAGCAATCAATTCATCTACTTGTGCCTGCAATTCTGAATTTTGACTAGCTAGTTCCGCTTTACCTTCTTCTGGTTCTCCCTCCGTCATACTTTCAACTTCGCTATCTTTTGCATCTATACCCTGTATCTGAGAAACAAGCGTATACTGCTCATTAATGTTTATCGTCAACTCCACTATATCAGAATTTATTTGATATGGTACTGCTACCTTTGCCTTTGCTCCTTTGGGGATTTTAGGAGAGACCTTATACTCCCCATCAGAGTATCCCACCCCATATGAATTAACAACATAACCTTCGTTATCAATAACGGATAAATAATTTTCCAGGAAAAACAACTCATTATAGGGGTCTTCAAAATTCACATTTTCAACATCACATTCCAACAGAACTACTGACATTTCCCCGGTATCAGCACCCGACCGTTCCATCCAATCACTTTCTACGACATTATCCACTGTAATGACAAAATCCCCATATGAAGTAGATACCTCTGCTGCTTCTCCCAGCTCAATCGACGTTTCTGCGCACACAGCAGTCGATATGCTGCAAAACATAGTAAATACTGAAATTCCCACCATTAAAAATTTTTTTCTCATAACTATAACCTCCGATTAATCACTAATATTTTTCATTATATAACATTAATTGGCAGGAAACCAGCCGGAACATATATTCTAGTACCATAAAATCTTTATTACGATGTATCATAATTTTCCTGATTTATAATCTTCAATCTGTAATCTCAATCTTCCAATTCAAAGTGTCAAAATGACACTTGGGATAAAGCTCTGACACTTTGGAAAGCCGCTTTACTTAATACTCAATCCTAAAATAGCCCAAATATGCTTTATACTTATCCTGTGCTGTCAGACAAGTATCTGTCAGATAGCCTTTCTCATTGTTCCATTCTTTCAATCCACGATAGTAGAACATCTTCAAATTATCCTCAATGATAAACGGAACAATATTATATTTCAAACACTCTTTGAACATAATTAGTCTGCCTACACGACCATTGCCGTCCTGGAAAGGATGGATTCGTTCAAACTTCACATGGAAATCCAGCATATCTTCAAAGGTCTTTTCTTCTTTTCCATTGTACTCTGTCAGCAACACTTTCATTTTATCGGCAACTTCTTCCGGAAGTGCAGTGTCCATGCCGCCAGCCTCATTCGGTAATTTCTTATAATCTCCCACAGCAAACCAATTTTTTCTGGAATCACTGGTTCCGCTCTTCAGAATCAAGTGAAGTTCCTTAATAAACTTCTCTGTTAAGGTTGCTTTTGCATTGTCAATAATCATGTCAATACAACGAAAATGATTTGCTGTTTCAATCACATCGTCTACATTCAGCACTTCATTTTCCACACCGATAGTATTCGTTTCAAAAATATATCTGGTCTGATCGTGTGTCAGGCGGCTGCCTTCGATGTGATTTGAGTTATATGTCAAATCAATCTGCGTCTTGTGGTAAATACCTCCAGAGTATTTGCTTGCTTTCTGCTCTTTCATAATATCCAGCAGGGTAACCGGTTCCTCTTTTCTCTTGTTGGTACGCTCCGGTTTTTTTTCATTTTCAGGAATATTCCAGGTCTTGCCGGTGAGAAACGCACCATTCACACGTCCCTGGGCACAGTAATTTCTAACGCTGCGTTCCGACACATCCCACTTTTTTGCTATTTCAGTAACTGAACGGTATCGCATCTGCTATCCTCCGTCATAAGTCAAATCGAAAAACTACTCTAATCTATTATAGAGTATATCATATTATCGGCAAAAATACCAACGCATTTTGAATATAATATATCATTCTTGCCGATACAGGGAGTCTTGTTCCGGCCTGCATAACTCACAGTCACACTGTACCACATAAAAGTGTGAGGATAATCACTTTATTATCAATAATTATGTGATTTAAAAAATGGCGAAGTGCTTATCGTAACACTTCGCCGAATGCCTGACCGGTTTGAGCATGGAATGCCTGGTCAGGTCTGCCTTAATATTTTATGCAGTATAACTGATTTTAAACACTCAAATGTGCTTTCCAATCTGTTGGAAGATTCATTGCTGTAAGACTGATTATACTGTTATTCTTTTGAATCAGCTTATCAAATTCATCTACAAACGCTGTCACTTTACTACCTCAAAGGGATTATCTTTAGCCAATTCTTCATCCTTACAATCCATCCCCTCAGCAACCTCCATTAAACGCCTATACTCATCAGCCTGGGTGAAATCATTCGGATCAAACTGTACATCAGTCGGGTAGATAGCTATAAATTTTTTCTCATCGTTTTGCCCTGCAATAGACCAGGACGGAAAATCCGCATATTCATTATCGCCCCAGTCATATGCTTTGATCGTTACCACATGTCCTCCATACCCATTTTCTTTCGCCGGAGCATAATAAATGCTGATGGTTTCATTATCCACCACTTCGTAGTTCCAATCGATATCTGCCGGAAGATACATACGGAAGTAATCTGTTTCAAGCCATGAGACCCCCTGTCTTGTATCTGCCTTAATTCCCTTTGCTATATTATAAGCTTCCACCAAATAATTCTTATTTACATAGCCGCGTTTTCCGGATTCTGAATACCCATATACATACGTAGCATCCTCATCATACATCACATAAAAGGTGTCTCCCGTATATAGCGCTTCCAATTCATTATCAGCATTAAAAGACGGATCGGAACGTAGCGCAAGATAGCCGCTTTCTACTTTTACATTATAAGCATCTGCTGCCTTGGTTTCTGCCATGGCAGGAACATAGGATGCACTGAGAATGGATACCATCGAAAATAATACCAGATATTTTCTGAGGTTCTTTTTCATATGACAAATCCCTCCTTTTTCTTAATCAATTGCTGGTATTGTAAACTCATACAATACATATACAAATCTTCTTTTACAGCTTCATGGTGAGCTGGATGCGCTTGCGGCTGACATCCACGCTGAGCACCTTTACCTCCACGATATCACCGACGCTGACAGCCTCCAGCGGATGCTTAATGAATTTTTTATCGGTGATCTGCGAGATGTGGACAAGTCCGTCCTGGTGAACGCCGATATCCACAAATACGCCAAAATCAATGACGTTGCGCACGGTTCCCTTTAGGATCATGCCAGGCTTTAAGTCCTTCATGTCCAGTACGTCTGTGCGCAGGATCGGTTTTGGCATCTCGTCACGCGGATCGCGCGCCGGTTTTTCAAGCTCCCTTACGATATCGCGCAGGGTAATCTCGCCAATGCCCAGCTCCGCAGAGAGCTTTTTATAATCTTTCACCTTTTTCGAAAGACCGTCCAGCCTTCTTCCGGCAACATCCTCCAGAGAGTATCCAAGCTTCTCCAGAAGCTGCTGTGCTGCCTGGTACGTCTCCGGATGGACACTGGTTCCGTCCAGAGGATTCTTCCCTCCGGAAATACGCAGAAAGCCTGCACACTGCTCATACGCCTTCGGTCCGAGCTTTGCCACCTTCAAAAGCTGCTTTCTGTCAGTAAACCTGCCATTTTCCTCGCGGTATGCCACTATATTTTTCGCGATCGTCTTTGTGATACCGGAAACGTATTCCAGCAGGGAAGCCGAAGCGGTATTCAGGTCCACTCCCACCTTGTTTACGCAGTCCTCAACAACACCCTCCAGTGTCTCTCCAAGCTTCTTCTGGTTCATGTCATGCTGATACTGTCCGACACCAATTGATTTTGGATCAATCTTCACCAGCTCTGCCAATGGATCCTGCACGCGCCGGGCAATGGATGCCGCGCTGCGCTGCCCGACATCGAAATTCGGGAATTCCTCGGTTGCCAGCTTACTCGCAGAGTAAACAGAGGCTCCCGCCTCATTAGTGATCACATATTGCAGCGAAACCGGAAGTTCCTTCAGAAGCTCCACAATTATTTGCTCAGATTCCCGCGAAGCGGTCCCGTTTCCGAGTGAAATCAGCGTAACATGATATTTACTGATCAGACGCTTCAGCGTATCTTTCGCTGCACGGATCTTCTGCTCATTTGTCGGAGCAGTCGGATAAATCACCGTCGTGTCCAGTACCTTTCCGGTGGCATCCACCACGGCAAGCTTGCAGCCGGTGCGGAATGCCGGATCCCATCCAAGCACGACCTGTCCGGCTATCGGCGGCTGCATTAAAAGCTGGGTAAGATTCTTTCCAAAAACAGAAATTGCCCCATCCTCCGCCTTTTCGGTAAGCGCACTGCGCACCTCACGCTCAATTGCCGGTGCGATCAGACGCTTATAGCTGTCTGCGACTGCTTCCTTCAATACCGGTGTTGTTACCGGATTATCCCTGGTGATCACCTTCTTCTCCAGAAAACGCAGGATTTTCTCCTCCGGTGCCTCCAGCTTTACACTGAGGATCTTTTCTTTTTCTCCCCGGTTGATAGCAAGGATGCGGTGTCCGGCAAGCCTGTGAACCGGCTCCGCAAACTGATAGTACATCTCATAAACCGATTCCACGCCCTCTTCCTTTGCAGACGCCGTCAGCACCCCCTCCTTTTCTGTCATTTCGCGGATGCGCATGCGATAATCTGCCTCATCAGAAATATTTTCGGCAATAATATCCATTGCGCCCTGCACCGCTTCCTCTGCGGTATTCACTTCCTTCTCCGGATCGACAAACAGCTTTGCCTCCTCATCCAGAGACTTTTCTGTCCTTTGAAGCAAAAGAATATTTGCAAGCCCTTCCAGTCCTTTTTCCTTCGCAATCGTCGCGCGTGTACGTCTTTTGGGGCGGTAGGGGCGATACAGATCATCCACTACCACCAGTGTCTCAGCCGCCAGAATCTGCTTTTTTAATTCCTCCGTGAGCTTTCCCTGCTCCTCGATACTGGATATAACCTGTTCCTTTTTCTCCTCCAGATTTCGCAGGTAAGTAAGACGTTCATATAGTTTACGGAGCTGCTCATCATCCAGCGTACCGGTCGCCTCTTTCCGGTAACGGGCAATAAAGGGAATGGTATTTCCCTCATCAATCAGTTTTACCGCCGCCTCTGTCTGCCAGACAGAGACACCCAGCTCCTGTGCAAGTTTTTTATTTATATCCATGCTCTTCTCCCAGACCAAATGCTTCGTGGCAGGCATTCATTGCCCGCTCTTTATCCTTTTCATTCACCAGTACCGTCACGCAGAAGATACTGCATCATCTCATGCCCCTCTGCTATGTAATTTCCTCCTGTCTTTGCTTCCCGCTCATTGTATTTCCAGGATTTCTCCAGCGGATTTGTGCTGTCATAGAGCAGATACGGAACCGGGTCGGATGTATGGGTGCGCACGCGTATCGGGGTAGGATGATCCGGAAGCACAAGAAGCCGGAACGCCTCCCCGGAAGCTTGCATCTGTTCGTAAACAGGCTTTATCACCTGCTCATCCAGATATTCGATTGCCTGAATCTTACGCTCTATGCTGCCCTGGTGCCCCATCTCATCCGGAGCTTCCACATGAATATAAGCAAAATCATAGCCGTCCTTCAGCACAGCATCCACTGCAGCCTGCGCTTTTCCGCGGTAATTGGTATGCAGACCGCCATTCGCACCTTCCACCGCAATATTTTTCATGCCTGCGCCAACTGCGATGCCCTTCAGCAAATCGACCGCGGAAATCATCACACCCTTTTTATGATATTTTTCTTCGAATGAGGTGAGCGCCGGCTTTGTACCAGCACCCCAGAACCAGCAGCTGTTCGCCGGATTTTTCCCCTGCCGCACGCGCTCCCGGTTAATCGGGTGAGCAGCCAGTATCTCATAGCTCTTTTTCTGCATCTTCCGCAGCACCTCATCCTGCGGCAGGTATTCTCCGATGCACTGTGTCAGAATATCGTGCGGCTGCGCAAGTGGAACAACTTCTCCGTTTTCCCAGATCAGACAATGACGGTAACTCGTTCCGACGTAAAAATGATAGCCGTCTCTCTCCAGCTCCTGCCGGACCGCCTGAAGCAGCACCGCCGCATCCTCTGTGGATATCTCGCCGGAACTGTGATCAACCATAATTTTCTTCTCGTAAGGTTCCTCCCCGGACAGCGTAACAAGATTGCAGCGCAGCGCCACATCCGTATCCTTCATAGGTACCCCGATACTCAGAGCTTCCAGCGGAGACCGGCCGGAGTAATAAATTTTCGGATCATATCCCATCACGGAAAGGTTTGCCGTGTCGCTCCCCGGCTTCATCCCCTCCGGGATCGTGTGAAGCAGTCCGATTTCCGACTGTGCAGCAAGCATATCCATGGTCGGTGTTTTTGCATATTCCAGCGGTGTTTTTCCTTCCAGAGAGCTGATCGGCTCGTCAGCCATACCGTCTCCCAAAACTACGATATATTTCATATTATTCATCCTCACTCTATTCGTTTCCAGCAGCCAAAGACCTCTGCCGCCTTTTCTTTTTTGCTTCTATACGTGGCGGATGCGGATGCGGCTGATCACGCATCCAAGCCGCTCTGCCCGCGCTGCGTATTCCGCTTCCGTCATAATGCCTGTAATAAAGCCGAATTCCTCTCTCAGATCCTGAAGCTGTATAAACTGCACGCTTCCAAAAATCTCTTCTACCCGTGCACGCTCTTCTTCAAGAGTTCCCTGTGCACGCACGAAAAAGCAGCGCTGGGAGTTGCTGATGTCCGTCAGTTCCAGCTTCCGGCTGCTCCAGAATGCCATAATGCTGCGATGCAGATGCTTCGCCTCATCAATGACATCGGAAACCACTGCGCTCGCTGTCGGCAGCTTTCCCGCCCCACGTCCATAAAACATGGCATCGCCAAGGACATTGCCGTGTACAAAAATTGCGTTAAATACGCCATTTACGCTGAACAGCGGATCGTCCGCATCCACCAGTGCCGGGGTAACCATAGCATAAAAGCTCTCCCCGACCTTTTTGCTGAAACCAAGCAGCTTGATCGCTTTGCCCATCTCTCTGGCATACTGGAAATCCGTCGCTGTGATATTCGTAATTCCCTCTGTATAAATATCTTCAAAATCCACCTGCCGTCCAAAGGCAAGAGAAGACAGAATGGCAATTTTGCGACAGGCATCATATCCTTCCACATCTGCTGCCGGATTACGCTCCGCATAGCCCTTCTCCTGCGCTTCCTTCAGCACATCGGCATACTCACGTCCCTCGGTTGCCATCTTTGTCAGCATATAATTTGTCGTACCATTTAAGATACCGGCAATCTCATCAATCTCGTCCGCCGTCAGAGAGGAATTTAACGGACGGATGATCGGGATACCGCCGCCGCAGCTCGCCTCAAACAGATAATTGATATTCCGCTCCTTTGCCAGCTCCAGAAGCTCTGCGCCATGCTTCGCCACCAGCTCCTTGTTGGACGTGCAGACACTCTTGCCCGCAAGCAGCGACTGCTTCGTAAATGTGTATGCCGGTTCCAGACCGCCCATTACCTCCACCACGATCTTAATTTCCGGGTCGTTCAGAATAATATTAAAATCGTGAACAATCTTTTCCTGGATAGGATCACCCTCGAAATCGCGCAGATCCAGCACGTACTTGATGTTGATCTCCTCCCCGGCTTTTTTGTTGATACTGCTGTGATTTGTGTTGATTACCTCCACAACGCCAGATCCCACCGTGCCGTATCCTAATACTGCAATATGAATCATAATGTTCTCCTCCTGCTTTTTGGTTTATTCCCGTCCGAGAATCTTCAGATAATGAACGCCCGGCAGATTTTCCATCTCTGCAAACATTTCCATAGTGTCCCCGGTAGAGGGCAGAATATCAATGCCCAGCGTGAGCGATGCAATGCCGTTTATGGGGATAGTCTGATGAATCGTCAAAACATTTGCCCGATAACCGGCAATGATATTTAACACCTCCGACAGCAGCCCCGGTTCATCGTCCATCTGAAGAATAAAGGTAATATTCTTTCCCCTGGTATTCTCATGAAATGGGAAAATATCATCCTTATATTTGTAAAATGAACTGCGGCTGATGCCCACTGCTTCCACTGCTTCCTGCACGGTAGCCATACGCTCTGATTCCAGCAGGCGCTTCGCCTCTACCACCTTCAGAAGCACCTCTGGAACTGCCTTTTCCTTTACTACATAATACTGATGCTGTACTGCCATAACGTCTCCTTTGCCCGTTTATCCCGCCTGCGCGCCTTAAAATTTCCTTCCATGTCCGCCGCCAAAGGTACCTCCGCCATGCGAAGTATGTGTGGAGCTGCGCCCTCCGGCAGAGGAACCCGGACCGCTCCCGGGAGGCGGGCTTTTGGGAATCCTTCTGTGTGTCACAAATTGATTCACCAGATTGTCTTCTTTCCCTGTTATGCGGATATCAGCGTTCTGTCCCAGGGAATACTCATACTTTTTCACCCTGCGATATCGCCAGTATAAGATAACACAGGCAAACGCAGCGCAGCAAAGCGGTACTCCCACTGCCAGCAGCCAGTCTCCCGCCGTAAGGCTGCGATGACGTATGATTTGCCCTGTCTCTGTGTCATACGTGTACTGGTTGTCCGGGATTCCTTTTTTCATGCAGGCGGCAGTCTGCTCCAGCATAGCAAGCATCGCCCCGCCATAGTCGCCCTCCGACGCATACGCATAGCCCGCATCATAAATACTCTCTTCCCGCGCATCCGTGATATAGAGGATCATTTCTCCGTTCGTCACCAGATTCAGCTCCCGGTTATCCAGATCAATCAGCAGCACGATCCCACCATTTTTTCCGTCGGAATCATAACCGCCGTTTTCATAAAAGCGCTCCGCCGCGTCACGGGAGGACCGCCCCTGCGCGTCCGCCACCGTAAGCATTAGAAAATTCATATTGTATGTTTCTTCCAGCTCGGATGCCGTCTGTGTGAGCTGTGCCGTTTCCGCATCAGAAAACAGCCCCGCATCATCAAAAACATATCCGGCAGCCCACACGCGCAGTGTGCAGCCGCAGATAACCAGCAGCGCAATGCAGACCGCGAGAATATATCGCAGCAGCACAGTCATTCCGCCCGGGGATGCGCTCAGCCGGCTTCCGGTGCCATATGTACCAGGCTCTCTCTCTACCATAAGAAATACCCTCCCATCAGCAGAATCAGAAACAGCGGCAGGAAAATACCCAGAAACAGCATCGCTACGCGACCTTTATCAAGCGGAAGAACACCGCATACCTTCCTGGTCTGTCCGTTCATCGCATAATAATAGAGATTTCCATCCGCTCCCTTATATGTCAGCACCCATACCGGCAGGAGCAGATACTTCCAATATTCCTCCCGCATGCGGATGTTCATACCCCGCGTCTGTGTCGTCATATAGCCGGATACGCTGGAGCGCATCATCTTTTCGGCATAATCCCGTACCTCCTGTTCAAGACCTGCCGATACCTCCGCCTTTTCGATATCACGTTTTTCTGCAAAAAAACCCGACAGATATCCCATGGAGAATTCCTTTGCCTCCTCCAGCCGGAACGGCTGTACCGCCTCCACGAGCTGCCGGTTTTCTTTATTGAGCGCATCGCGCGTCAGATTCTTAAATTCCAGATCCGCAAGCCTTTCTACATCATACACCTTCGTCTCCGTGTACTCCAGCTCGCCCATCCGC
Organism: Lachnospiraceae bacterium UBA7225; assembly: GCA_002473385.1. Lineage (GTDB taxonomy): Bacteria > Bacillota > Clostridia > Lachnospirales > Lachnospiraceae > Marvinbryantia. Next base: position 43,591 of record DKTR01000041.1, on the reverse strand, counting down.
CAGACGCGCACCTGGTTTCCACTGCCCTGCCATCTGCCGTCCGCAGAGCAGGAATATATCCAGAACGGAAAATAGACCCCGCTGATTTTCTCAATCTGCTCCTTGCAGAAAAAGTCCTTTGGGACAAACCTTTTGCTGCGGACATACTTTAGGAAACTGTCCACCGCTTCTTTTTTGTCCACCGCAAAAGGAATCACAAGATCCGGCTCGTACTCCCCTGAAAGCTTTCCCTTCAGTACGACCGGATTGTGGCAATAGTAGCAAAAGGTTGCCGCCGTCGTCGCTTCCGTAACAATTTCCGCCCCGCAGCCCGGACAGGAATAAACCACTGCCCCCTGCTTTGCAGCGTTCTCTGAAGCGCTTTGCCCGCCCCTGCGGGCTTGAATGTGCGGCGCATCCGCATCCTCTCTGGAAGCCTGCGGATTAGCCGCCTCCAGCTCCTCCTGGGAAAAAAAAGAAATACAGTATTCACATTTATATTTCTGCGACGACGGATCAAAGCGCAGATCGCCGCCGCAATTTGGACACTTATAACTGATTACCGACATAGGCTACGCACGCGGCTTTCCGCACTGGCTGCAGAAATTACCGTTATTTACTGCTCCGCAGGAACAGGTCCATGCCCCGGCTGCCGGAGCCGGTTTCCCGCACTGACTGCAGAAATTGCCACTATTTTCCGTTCCGCAGGAGCATATCCACGTGCCTCTGCCCGATGTCTGTACATTCTGCTGCATTTGCGCGTTCTGCTGCATCTGCTGCATATTTGCCTGGGATGCCTGCCCGAAGAAGCCGCCTGCCGCATTCATCCCCATACCCATTCCTACAAAGCCTGCTGCTGCGCCGCCCGGATTGGAACCCGCCGCCTGCATTCCGCTTGCAATCGCAGACTGCATATAGCCCTGACGGATATTCGGATCCCCCATCATTGCACCCTGGTTACGCATATTGATCAGACGCTGCGATTCCTCATCGTAAGAGATGCTGGCAATGCCGACTGCCTGGATCTGCATGCCGCGCGTTTTCGTCCAGGTGTCATCGAGCACGTCCGCCATATATCTGCCAAGCTCGGATGCCTTTGAAGACACATAAGAAATACGGATACCCTCCGCCGACATCCGGTTGATCGCCGTCTGCAGCGCCTCCAGAAATTCCGACAGATACTGAGCGTTGATATCTTCGATCTGTACCTGCTCTGCATTCCTGGGAACTACTTCCGCGTAAAACTTCAGCGGATCGGTGATCTTAACAGAATACGTCCCATGTGCGCGCAGGAACAGCTCCGCATTATAGAAATTATCAAAATAATTTACTGCATTGCGTGTGCCAAACTTAATGCCCTTTATTTCCTGCAGATTAATGTAATAGACCTTCTGCGCAACCGGCGTTGTTCCACCGTATTTCAGACGCGCAAAGGACTCCTGGAGCGCATCGTCAAACTGTCCGTTGAACATAGACGGCAGCGACGAATTATTTACTGTATAGTATCCCGGCTCCGCCGTGTAATCGATGATCCTGCCTCCATCCGTCAGAATCATAAACTGATTGTCATATACGTGAATCGTAGAACCGTCGGAAATTGTGTCCCGCGTACTTTGGCGGTTGCTCCCCCGCCGCACCGTCACGCCTTTGGTGAGCACGGTACCCTCTCCCATTTCGCCCGACTCAATGACCTCAAGAAACTGGTCGTTTACCGCCGAATTGATGGTGTTTTTCACTGTACCGATTGCAGTTCTGATAATGCCCATATTATGCCTCCTCCTGTTTTGTTCCCAGCGCGATCCATTTCAGATACGCGTTGATAAACAAGTCAATATTTCCATCCATCACACTGTCCACGTTTCCGGATTCCACATTAGTGCGGTGATCCTTCACCATAGTGTAGGGCTGCATGACATAAGACCGGATCTGGTTTCCCCAGCCAATCTCCTTCACCTCTCCGCGGATGCCCGAAACCTTTTCCGCATTCTCCTGCTGCTTCAAAAGATAGAGTTTCGCTTTCAGCATCTGCATTGCCTTATCCTTATTCTGAAACTGCGAACGCTCATTCTGGCACTGCACCACGATATTCGTCGGCAGATGCGTAATCCGGACTGCCGAGGATGTCTTGTTGATATGCTGTCCACCCGCACCGCTGGAGCGGTACGTGTCGATGCGCAGATCCTCGTCACGGATCTCGATATCGATATCTTCCTCGATATCCGGCATCACATCGCAGGATACAAACGAGGTCTGCCGCTTACCGGCCGCATTAAAGGGTGAAATGCGCACCAGACGATGTACGCCCTTCTCGGATTTTAAATAGCCGTAAGCATTTTCCCCGCGCACCTCAAATGTCACTGATTTGATGCCCGCTTCCTCTCCGTCAAGATAGTCCAGCACCTCCACGCTGTAACCCTTTTTGTCCGCCCAGCGCGTATACATGCGGTACAGCATCCCCGCCCAGTCGCAGGACTCGGTACCGCCTGCCCCCGCATGGAGCGTCACGATTGCATCATCTTTGTCGTACTCTCCGGACAGCAGCGTACGGATGCGGATATCATCAAAAGTCGCAATAAAAGAATCCAGCGTTTCCTGTATTTCCGGAATCAGTGAGGCATCATTCTCCTCATACGCCATCTCAATCAGCGTCTCGATTTCCTCATACTGCTCTTGAAGCACGGCGTAGGTCTCCACGTCGTCTTTTAATGCCTTTAACGTCTTCATGGATTCCTGCGAGCTTTCCGGATCATCCCAGAAATCCGGTTCCTCCATTTTCCGCTCTAATTCTTCGATCCTCTTCTCCTTATTAGCGAGGTCAAAGTGAATCCCTCACTTCCAGCAATGGTTTTTCGTATGTTCCGAGCGTATAGCGGAACTGATCTAATTCGACCACACTGTCACCTTCTTTCTATAAATTTTCATTAAAAGCCCAGTCTCCATGCAGTGACACGGTAGTGCCGCATCGCACGCAGTGTTCTGCGGGCTTTCCTTCACAATACATCTGCTTTGAAAAGAAGCGCCAGGATCCCGCTGTACTTCCCATAGCTTTCCGGGGGAATACCTGCGAAGATACCTGGCTTCATATCTTTCCTTAATCTTTATGACCGCATTTATTTATTTTTTACGTCCGCAGCACTGTTTATACTTCTTGCCGCTTCCGCACGGGCATGGATCATTCGGATATACCTTTTCGGCAGCACGCTTCTGCGGCGCTCTTGCAAGCGTATCATCCTTGTTGGTTCCGGTCACTTTTGCAACCTCCTCACGCTCCACCTTTTCCTCTACGCGGACGTGGAACAGAAGCCGCAGCGTGTCAAGCTGAATGTTTGCTGTCATCTCGTCAAACATCTCAAAGCCGCTCATCTTATATTCCACCAGCGGATCCTTCTGTCCGTATGCCTGCAGACCGATACCCTGACGAAGCTGATCCATATCGTCAATGTGATCCATCCACTTCCGGTCAATCACCTTCAGAATAATGACGCGCTCCAGCTCCCGCATCTCTTCCGGCGACGGGAACATTTTTTCCTTCTCGGCATAGAGCGCAAGCGCCTGCTCGATAAGCGTCTCCTTCAGTTCCTTCTTGTTCATCTTTGCGACATTCTCAACCGTCAGCGGCTTTAACGGAATAGTCGGAAGAAGTACAGAATTCAGTTCATTTAAATCCCACTCAGAGTTGTCCTGGTGATCCCCGATCACCATATCAACTGTGCGTCCGATCACATCCTTAATCATCTTTGTGATCGCATCGCGCATGTTTTCACCGTCCAGCACACGGCGTCTCTCCGCATAAATAATCTCACGCTGCTCGTTGTTTACCTGGTCGTACTCCAGCAGATTTTTTCGGATGCCGTAGTTATTGCCCTCGATCTTCTCCTGCGCCTTCTCAATGGAAGAGGACAGCATCTTGTGCTCGATCTGCTCATTTTCCTCCACGCCAAGCGAACGGAACACACCCATCAGACGTTCGGAACCGAACAGACGCATCAGATCGTCTTCCAGGGAAATATAGAATCTGGATTCCCCAGGATCGCCCTGACGTCCGGAACGTCCGCGGAGCTGATTGTCGATACGGCGCGACTCGTGGCGCTCTGTACCAATAATTTTCAAACCGCCAAGCTCCCTGGACACATCATCCAGCTTGATATCCGTACCACGGCCAGCCATATTGGTGGCGATGGTAACAGCGCCGTGTACACCCGCATCGGCAACGATCTCCGCCTCCAGCTCGTGGAACTTTGCATTCAGAACCTTATGCGGAATACCGCGTTTTTTCAGCATCCCGGAGAGAAGCTCGGAAATATCGATCGTGATAGTACCAACCAGTACCGGCTGTCCCTTTTTATGTGCTTCCTCGATGGCATTTACTACCGCGTTATATTTCTCTTTCTTTGTCATGTACACAGCATCATCCAGATCTACACGAGCCACCGGCTTGTTGGTCGGAATCTCGATAACGTCCATTCCGTAGATATCGCGGAACTCCTTTTCCTCGGTGAGGGCGGTACCGGTCATACCCGCTTTCTTGTCGTATTTATTGAAGAAATTCTGGAAAGTAATGGTAGCGAGCGTCTTGCTCTCGCGTTTTACCTTCACATGCTCCTTTGCCTCAATCGCCTGATGCAGTCCGTCTGAATACCGGCGTCCCGGCATGATACGTCCGGTAAATTCATCGACGATCATAACCTGATCATCCTTTACCACATAATCCTGATCCCGGAACATCAGATAATTCGCGCGCAGCGCCAGATCGACATTGTGCTGTATCTCCAGGTTTTCCGCATCGGAGAAGTTTTCAATCTGGAAGAATTTCTCTACCTTTTCCACACCCTGCTGCGTAAGAGTAACAATCTTATCTTTTTCATTGACAATAAAGTCGCCGGTCTCCGTGATCTCCTCACCCATGATCGCCGACATTTTCGTCACCTCGCCGCTCGCCTCGCCCCGCTGAAGCTGGCGCGCAAGAATGTCTGCTACTTCGTAGAGCTTCGTAGATTTGCCACTCTGTCCGGAAATAATCAGCGGGGTACGCGCCTCGTCGATCAGAACAGAGTCAACCTCGTCGATAATGGCATAATGCAGTCCTCTCTGCACGAGCTGCTCCTTGTAAATGACCATGTTGTCGCGCAGGTAATCAAAACCAAGCTCATTATTTGTAATATACGTGATGTCACAATTGTACATCCGGCGGCGCTCGTCGTTGTCCATGTCATTTAAAACACAGCCGACCGTCAGACCGAGAAACTCATGTACCTTACCCATCCACTCCGCATCACGGTGCGCCAGATAATCGTTGACAGTAACGATGTGTACGCCTTTCCCCTCCAGTGCGTTTAAATATGCCGGAAGTGTGGATACCAGCGTCTTACCTTCACCGGTTCTCATCTCGGCGATACGCCCCTGGTGCAGAATGATGCCGCCAATGATCTGGACACGATACGGCTCAAGACCGATCGCACGCTTTGCCGCCTCGCGCACCGTCGCAAATGCCTCCGGGAGCAGATCGTCCAGCGTCTCGCCCTCTGCCAGACGCTTTTTATACTCATCGGTTTTCGCACGGAGCTGTTCATCCGACAGCGCCTGCATCGTCCCGCGCAGCGACTCTACCTTATCAACCAGCGGCTTAATCCGCTTCAGCTCATGCTCACTGTGGGTTCCAAATAGCTTTGTAAAAACACTCATTCTTAATACTCCTGTATTCTACAGATAAGATGCATCTGTTTATTTTTAAATACACTACCGATTATTCTATCACCTTTGCGGCGTTTACACAATAAATTTTTTATGAAATGAAAATATAAATGCTGTTTTTGTAATAAATACAATAATAACACCCGCATATCCATGCGGATATGCGGGCACTGTCAACACTGGTATGTTTCATCAATCAAAGCTAGAACTCCGGTTCAATCAGACCGTAGGTATTACCCTTGCGTTTGTATACGACATTTACTTCCTCAGTCTCGGCATTGCAGAATACGAAGAAATTATGTCCGAGCAGTTCCATCTGGATGCAGGCATCCTCCGGATACATTGGCTTGATGCCAAAATGCTTGGTACGGATAATTTTTACTTCTTCCGGCTCGACCGTCTCCTCTTTTTCGATAAATTCACGCCGGAAATTGCTGCCCTCCTGGTGCTTTGCAATCAATTTGTTTTTATATTTGCGGAGCTGCCGTTCAATTACCTCTTCTACCAGATCAATCGATACGTACATATCATTGCTCACCTGTTCGGACCGGATAATATTACCCTTTACCGGAATCGTAACTTCAATTTTCTGTCTTTCTTTTTCGACACTCATGGTAACGATAATTTCCGTGTCAGGAGTAAAATATCTCTCCAGCTTGCCAAGCTTGTCTATAACGGTCGTTCTAAGCCCCTCTGTGATTTCGATGTTTTTTCCGCTGATAGTAAATCTCATACAATCACTCCTTTTCCGTCGATTTTCCTGCCGAATGCAGTTATGATGATAAGTTTTCCTGCTTTCGTCATATTTTAAGGATACCATAATTTGTCTGATTTTTCAATCATATTTGTTGTATTTCACAAAATTTTAGCAATTAACTGTAACTGTTTAGGGGCATTTTCCCGCAAAGTTAAACCTTATTTATAAAATGCAAGACTTCCCGGTACCCCATTTTCCCGCCAAACAAATCCAGCGCGCTCCCGATAGTAACGTCAATTTTTCCGCGCCCCAGGCTGCGAAGCTCTGCCAGATCATCAAAGCTCCCGACACCGCCTGCATACGTCACCGGGATTTTCGCCCAGTTTCCAAGCAGACTTGCAAGTTCCGCTTCAATTCCATCTGCCTTTCCCTCCGCATCGACTGCATGAATAAGAAATTCATCGCAATATCCGGACAGCTCATCCAGTACCTGCTCTGTAAGCACCACGTCTGTGAATTTCTGCCAGCGATCCGTCACAATCATATAGTTTCCGTCTTTTTTACGGCAGCTCAGATCCAGTACAAGATGCTCCTTTCCCGCTGCGCGTACGATTTTCTCCAGATTTTCATAATGCAGCCTGCCATCTTTAAATACAAAACTGGTCACGATCACATGCGACGCCCCGTGCTCCAGCCAGAAGGCAGCGTTATCGTCACGGATACCGCCGCCCACCTGCAGACCTCCCCGCCACGCGTCCAGCGCCTGCAGCGCCTGCTTCCTGGTTGCCTCATAGTACGGTGATGTCTCCGGATTCAGCAGAATAATATGTCCGCCCCTTAAGTCATCCTTTTTGTAGAACTCCGCGTAAAAAGCGGCATCTGCCTCTGACACAAAATTCTCCCTTGCCTGGTCTCCCTCATCGCAAAGAGAGCCGCCGACAATCTGCTTTACCTTTCCGTTATGAATATCAATACATGGACGAAAACGCATACTCTTTCCCCACTTTCCTTTCCATACTGATGCCCATCGTTCCGTCAGCGTGAGGGCATGTTGCACCGGTTATTTTTCCTGCTTTCATGTCTGATTCTTTACATAATCCAAAAATTCCGGCGTCCGGGACCAGTATTTCCTTCCCCAGTTTTCAAAGCTCCATTCTTCCATATAGTTGTTGCACTCATAATCAATATAATAGAGCAGCCCATTCTGCACAATAAAATTTGTCGGAAAATAATCGATATTCAGCCCTGCCAGCTGTGCCTTCTTCGCCATCTCCTGCATCTGACTGATATAGGAATCCTTCATGGCACCGTCTCTGACAAGCTCATAAATGACAGGACCGTCAATATACTCTTTTACGATTCTTTCATTCGCAATGTCAATGTCCAGCATTTCCGGGATCCGGATCCCCGCCGCCAGTAGCCTCTGATAATCATTTCTTTCCGCTTCAATTTTATTGTCAAAAGAATAGTAATCGCACGGTTCATGATGAATCTGTTTCAGCACATATTGTTTTCCATCCTTCTCTGCCAGATAAGAATAACCGCCTTTTCCATGCCCCAGCAGCTTAATGACCGTATATTCTGTCTGATTAACATTTATTTTCTCAGACATAGCTTCTCCTCCTTCTTTTCAGTCTCTTGTGTATTATTTTACTAAATTCCTGCATTTTTGTCCAGTTATATGCTGCTTACGACAGGCTATCTTTCGAACTGTAATTGTGCAAGGCAGTCTTCCCACTCTGCCCCGTCAATCAGAATATAATCCAGTCCATAACGCCGGCACTGCCTTTGCACTTCCGTACAGCCCTCCTGCTGTCCATACATTTACATTCCGGCTAAGAGATGATCAAAGGTCCACCGGACCTTTTTCTCATATGCATGGCAACAAAAAATCCGCCGGAGCCTGACACTCCGGCGGTAATTTTATGTTCTGCGACAATATACAGCTGCAAAACGTACTGTGCGGTGATGCTTTCCCGGCAGACGCTCTGTAATACCCTTATACCGTATGATGCTTTGCAATATAGAACGGGAAAGTATCGGTTCCCTTCATTTCTTTGCCTGCGGTAATGGTAACACTCTTATCCGTGATGAGATATTCAATATTAACGCCTGCTTCGATCACGGTATCCTGCATCAGAATACAGTTCTTTACCTTTGCACCCTTTGCTACTTTCACGCCACGGAACAGAATACTGTTCTCGATTTCGCCCTCAATAACGCAGCCGTCAGCTACCATGACATTGGAAGCCTTTGCGCCGTTGATGTATCTGGTCGGGTTATCGTCGCGGATCTTGGTATAGATCGGCGCACCGCTGAACAGACCGTCGAGATTGTAATCGTCCAGAAGCTTCATATTTTCATCAAAATAGCTCTTCATGCCGCTGATGCGCGCAAGATAGCCCTCATATTTGTAAGCCTGCACATTTAACCTTGCAAGCTGCGGAGCCAGAATATCTCTCTCAAAAAACTCCTGTCCACGCACAAATGCTGTATTTACCAAATCGATGAGCAGCTCACGGTCAACCACATAAATATTCATACCAAAATTCTGGATGCCCGTCTCTCTTGAATTGATATACATCTTAGTTACTCTGCCGTTGTCTATAGAGAGGGTGTAATAAAATCCTTTATCGTTGGATTTCTTAATGTACTCCGGCAGTTCCTGTTCATTGTATGCAACCGTAACGTCCGCACCGCTTGCAATATGCGCATCAATCATCGCATTGAAATCAAAGTTTACTGCAATATGCGCATCGGACATCACCACATATTTCTCCTTCTGCTGTCGCAGAAAATCCAGAATGCTTGCCAGCGCGCCGACACGTCCGATGAACGGCTTGGATTCCTTCTCTGCAAACGGCGGAAAGATATGCAGACCGCCATTTTTGCGCACCAGATCCCACTCACGGCCGGAGCCGAGATGATCCATCAGAGAGTGATAATTGTTGTTTACCATGATGGAAATATTGTCAATATCACAATTTGACATGCTCGAAAGCACAAAGTCAATCAAGCGGTAACGGCTTGCGAAGGGGATGGAAGCCATCAGACGCACATTCACAAGTTCGGGAACCAGCGCGTCATAACTGTTTGGGAAAATAACACCCAATGCTCTCTTATTTGAATTTAACATTGTTCTTCACCATCCTCTACGTTTTTATTTACCATAGCGTTCGGACCGATCTTTGCATTATTGCCGATCTTAATGCCTGCGCCAACTGTTGCAACTCCGGCAGAATCGCCCTCCGGCATTGCTCCGACAACCGCATTTTCTCCGATTGTTACGTTTTCTGCAATGATACAGTGTTTTACAACCGCACCGGATTTAATCACGGTACCGCCCATAACAACTGCATCCTCTACCACTGCGCCCTTTTCCACCTGCACACCTGCAAACAAAATAGAATGCTTTACATTGCCTTTCACACGGCAGCCGTCTGTGATCATGGAATTTTCCACCACTGCGTCACTGCTGATCTTATGACCTGTCATACCACTATTGCGGCTGTAGATCTTCCAGTTGTCATCGAACAGGTTGATACCGCTGTGCTCCGGATCGAGCACCTCCATGTTCGCTTCCCAGAGAGAGGAAATCGTTCCGACATCCTTCCAGTAGCCGCTGAAATGATAAGCATACATCTTGCGGTTATCACGCAGGAGATTCGGAATAATGTTATTTCCAAAGTCGTTTTCGGAATTCGGATCCGCCTCATCCTCTGTCAGATACTTTTTCAGAATATCCCAGTTGAAGATATAGATACCCATAGAAGCCAGGTTGGATTTCGGGTTCTTCGGTTTTTCCTGGAACTCTGTGATCCTGTCATTTTCATCTGCAACCATCAGACCAAAACGCGGTGCCTCTTCCCACGGAACCTCCATAACTGCTACACTGAACTCCGCGCCCTTTTCCTTGTGGAATTTTAAGAAATCGCTGTAATCCTGCTTGCAGATCTGGTC
>DKTR01000041.1:0-32980 GCA_002473385.1 Lachnospiraceae bacterium UBA7225 | reverse complement strand
AAATCGCTGTAATCCTGCTTGCAGATCTGGTCACCTGAAAGAATAATCACATATTCCGGGTCGTACCGCTCAATAAAAGAAATATTCTGATAAATCGCGTTTGCTGTACCCTTGTACCAGTCAGAACCAGAAGCCTGCTGATACGGAGGAAGTACGTGAACGCCGCCGTAAAGACGGTCCAGATCCCACGGCTGTCCATTTCCTATGTACTCATTTAAAACCAGAGGCTGATACTGTGTCAGAATACCAACGGTATCAATCCCCGAATTCACGCAGTTTGACAGCGGGAAGTCGATAATACGATATTTTCCGCCAAATGGAACTGCTGGTTTTGCAAGCTTCTGTGTTAATGCATACAAACGGGATCCCTGTCCGCCAGCAAGAAGCATTGCAATCATTTCTTTTGCCATAACAATTACACCTCTCTTTTTTGTACTATGTTAAAATTGTACCACAAAAATTTTCATTGTGGTAGTTTTTTGTGCAAATTTTTTAAACTTTTTTGGAATATTTTTCATGGGAATCACAGAATATGTAAACGCACCCTCCATAGAAGGGTGCATCTGCTGCTGTCAGTTCTTTTTACAGCAGCATACTTTGCCTTACGGACTTACGGATTGGCTGTATTGGTATGATTTGTTTCATTGTTGTTATAGTTATCATCCCGGTTGCCTGTCACATCGTCCACAATGTCTTCTGCGCCATTGATTATACCGTCACCGACTTCGCCGATACCCTCGCCGATCTCACTCAGACCATCCTGATTGCCATCATTGGCGGTGTTATTTGATCCTGTACCATCTGTCGCACTGTTGACGTTACCGTTTTCACTGGTCGCAGCCTGATTGTCCTTTGCCGCGTTAGTGGCTTCCGTTGTCTTGCTCGTTTTGTTGCTCTCACTGGTACGGTTTTCCGTTGTACTTGTGGTATTTTCTGTTCTGTTGCTGCGGTTTCCGCATCCCGCCAGAATTACAGACAGACAAAGTGCCAGCAGAAGTCCCGTCATTCCTTGTTTTACATGCTTCATAGTCAAGTCTCCTTTTCTCATGTTTTGCAGGTTCCAAAGGGCTGTTATTTCACACTGGCGTGAAACGCCTCATCTTTTTCCCCCGGCATCGTCTCACAATACTAATATCCCTTATTTTTTTTATATTATACAGTTCTTTTTTTGAAAAGTCTGCGTACAAGCTGCCTGCCATTAAACGGAATCAGCGGATACAGATAACTGGTACCGGAAACAGTGCGGTTGCAGCCGATGCAAAGCAGGCAGACCAGAAGCCCGGCAGCAAGTCCCCAGCCTCCGAAAAGTCCGACCAGCACCAGCAGCAGAATACGCATGAATTTCAGTGCATAACCAAGTTCAAAATTCGACTGTGTGTAATTGGCAATAGCAACAAACGCCATATACAGCATCGTTTCACTGTTGAACCACCCGGATTTTACTGCAAACTCCCCCACCACAATACCGGCGATCACAGAAAGCGGCGTTGAGAGCGTCTGCGGAGTGTTCACCGCGGCCAGCTTCAATCCATCAATAGCAAATTCCAGAATCAGAAGCTGCAGAATGACCGGCACGTACACCTCATCCGTCACCCTGATAAAGTCAAGCCACGGCGGTATCCACTGCGGGTTCTGCATAAACAGCAGCCAGACAGGGGTCAGCAGCAGTGACAGAAACGCAATTACAAAACGCGAAAACCGCAGATAGCTTCCCGTGAGCGGGGGAAAATAAAAATCATCCGCATCCTCCATGATATCAAAAATCGTGACGGGAAGCAGGATTGCCGTTGGCGCATTGTCAACGAGAATCGCGATCTTTCCCTCCAGCAGACTGGCAGAAGCAGTGTCCGGGCGCTGCGTATACTTGAACTTTGGAAACGGGTTAAACCATTTTCTTTTATAAATTGCCTCCGCAAGGCTTTCCTGACTCATTGGAAGAGCATCCACCTGCAATTCCTGTATTTTCCGGCGCAGCTTCTCCACCAGCGCTTCGTCTGCACGTCCCTGCATATAACAGAGTACAATATTAGAGCGTGAGCTTTTCCCGGCGCTCAGCATCTCCATGGACAGCTCCGGGCTGCGTATCCTGCGGCGGATCAGCGCTGTGTTAAATACCACAGTCTCTACGAAACCGTCCTTCGAGCCGCGCAGGGTCTTGTCCTTATCCGGCTCCTCCACGCTGCGCATCGGATAAGAGCGGCAGTCAATCGCAAAACATTTGTCGTAGCCATCGATCAGCAGACATACCACACCGGAAAGAATACTTGTGACAATCTGCTCCTTCTCCCCCACCATATCAACTTCTACGTAAGGAATATAACTGTGCGACAGCTCATGGCTGGTCTGCGGCAGATCCTCCGGCGTAAGTGAATGAAAAAACTCCAGCAGCTTTTCCATGATATCATCTTTAATATAGCCCTCGATGAAATAAATACAGGCATCTCTGCCTCCCACCGACAGCATCCGGTAGATCATATCAAAGTTTTTCGCCACCTGGAGCTTCTCATGAAAATATGCCATATTCTCATATAGATCCTCAGAAATCATTTCATTCATAAAAAAAACTCCTTTGCGGGTTTGTCTACGTTAGCTTCCCCAAAGAAGTTTTTCTTTATTCATATGGTTATTCTCTGGAATCGCCCATAAAGAACAGCGCCATCGTTCCCGGTCCGGAATGCGCTCCGATTACCGGACCGACCGGATTGATAAGGAATTTTGTGATGCCAAAGCGCTCCTGCACCAGCTTTTTCACATATTCCGCTTCCTCCAGGCAGTCTCCATGGCTGATAAACACGATATCATTCTTTCCGGCAAAGCTGCCCTGGCTTTCTTCCATGGCATCCACCAGTGCTTCCAGCGACCGTTTTCTCTTGCGCACTTTTGAGAGAGGAATCAGCTTTCCTTCATTATTCACATGCAAAACCGGCTTAAGGCTGATCATCGTTCCGACCACTGCCGCCGCCTTCGACACACGCCCGCCACGGTACAGGTGAAACAGGTCATCCACGGTAAAGCTGTGGATAATGTGCAGCTTATTATCCTCACACCACGCTGCCAGCTCTTCCAGCCCCATTCCGGCTTCCTTCTTCTCAATCGCCTTGTGAACCAGCAATCCCTCTCCAAGCGATGCACACAGGGAATCCACCACGATAATTTTTCTCTCCGGGTATTCCTCCATTAGTTCCTCAGCCGCGATCCGCACACTGTTAGCGCTTCCGCTCAATCCGCTTGAAAAAGCAATATGGAGAATATCCTTCCCCTCTTTTATTGTCGTCTCAAAAGAGGCACGTGCACTCTCCGGGTTTACCTGCGAAGTGGTTGGCATAGAGCCCGCACGCATCCTGGCATAAAAATCCTTTGACGATAATTCCTTTCCTCCGCGGAAATACGTCTCGCCGTCCAGAATATAGGAAAGCGCCATTACCCTCAGATCATGCTGCTGATAATATTCCTCTGGAAAATCACATGTTGTATCAGTTGAAATTACATAACTCATGGGATACCTCCTGTTTGAAAAATTTTTGATTCCCTGTTCAGTCTGCCTGCGCTCCCGCATAGAATGTACAAAATACATATCCCGAGGATCGCATATGAGTTCCAAAACCAAAATCATTATTATGAAAAAAAGAGAATTAATTTACACTGCTATTTTTGCTGCACTCGGCATTACTCTGCTGGTATTACTGTTTTTGATGTTCCGTCCGCAAAACAGCACACCGTCCCAGAGTACCAGGGCCGCCGCCTATGTACCGGGCGTATACTCCACGCCTGTAACATTAAACAACAATGTGATGGATCTGCAGGTAATCGTCGATGCCGGCCACATCAACAGTATCCGGCTTGTGAATTTAAGCGAAGCCTCCGCCGCCATGTTTCCGCTGATGCAGCCCGCGCTGGATAAAATCGCCGTGCAGGTCTGCGATACACAATCCACCAGCAACATCTACTACGAGGCTTCCAGCCAGTACACCTCGCAGATGCTGCTGCAGGCGATCGATGAAGCGCTGAAAATTGCCGCACAGTAACCACTATGTGACTGTCTGCGTGCATCTGTGCAATGATTGGCCGCAGCATCTGAACCTGCACCCTCTTCCGTGCCGTATTTACGCTTTCTCCGTCTGCAGCTGCTCAAGCTCCTGCATCCAGATCCGCACGCAGGCATCGCTCGGCATACGAAGATCGCCGCGCGGGGATACTGCCACACTTCCCACCTTTGGGCCATCCGGCAGGCAGGAGCGCTTGAACTGCTGGGCAAAGAACCTCCGATAAAAGGTTTTCAGCCATTTTAAAATGGTTTCTTCGTTATAAACACCTGCAAACGCCCTTATGGCCAGACGGTAAACCTTGGAAGGTTCTTCGCCGCAGCGCAGCATATGATACAAAAAGAAATCATGAAGCTCGTATGGTCCGACCAGATCCTCCGTCCGCTGGGAAATCACACCATCCTTCGGCGGCAAAAGCTCCGGGCTGACCGGCGTATCAAGCACATCCAGCAGAACCCCGGCAAGCGCCTCATCCCCGCAGGTGTCCGCATAGTAGCGCACCAGATGACGCACAAGCGTCTTCGGGATGGAGGCATTGACCGCGTACATGGACATATGATCGCCATTGTAGGTCGCCCAGCCAAGGGCCAGTTCAGACAGATCCCCGGTTCCTATTACCAGACCGCCGCTCTTATTGGCGAGGTCCATAAGAATCTGCGTGCGCTCGCGCGCCTGGCTGTTTTCGTATGTGACATCATGCAGATCGGGATCATGTCCGATATCCTCAAAATGAGCCTGCACAGCACCGCGGATATTGATTTCCCGCAAAGTCGCCCCAAGCTTTTTCGTCAATTGGCAGGCATTGCGGTAGGTCCTGTCGGTCGTGCCAAAGCACGGCATCGTAACGGAAAGGATCGCGCTGCGCGGCATATCAGTCATATCCGCTGCCTTCGCCGCCACCAGAAGCGCCAGAGTGGAATCCAGTCCGCCGGAAATGCCAATTACCAGAGACCTGCATCCGGTATGCAGCAGTCTCTTTTTCAGACCGAGCGCCTGGATTGTCAGTATCTCTTCACACCGGCGGTCACGGTCCTTGCGGTCCGCAGGGACAAAGGGCATCGGCGTGAAATGACGTGTCAGAGAAGTTTCCTCCGTTTCCAGATGAAAAAGGATTTTTTCGTATGCCGGATTCTTGGCACAGACAAAGGTGGTCATACGCCGACGCTCACTGCGCAGTCTGTGAATATCAATTTCACTATAAATGATCCCGTTTGTAAACCGCGGTGACTGCGCCAGCACGGTTCCGTTCTCAGCAATAAGATTATGTCCGCCAAAAACAAGGTCGGTGGTGGATTCCCCGTCTCCCGCGCTTGCGTAGAGATAACCGCAGATCAGCCGCGCCGACTGATTTGCAACCAGTGCCTCCCGGTAGATACTCTTGCCGGTATTTTCATCACTCGCCGACAGATTTACAAGCACCGTAGCTCCCGCAAGGGCATGCCGTGTGCTCGGCGGGTCGGGAGCCCACAGATCCTCGCAGATTTCCGCGGCAACCGCCAGCCCATCCATCTCATGGCAGACAAACAGCAGATTCTGTCCGAATGCTACCGGATCACCCGCAAATTCCGTCCAGGAAACATTTCCCTCTCCCGGCGTAAAATGGCGCGCCTCATAAAACTCTGCATAATTTGGCAGAAAATGCTTCGGCACAAGACCGAGCAGCTTTCCCCGGCAAATAGCTGCAGCCACATTGTAAAGCTTCTGCCCCTTTTCCCATGGCATTCCGACAAACAGCAGCGCATCCAGCTCCCGCGAGGCGGACAAGATCCGGTGCAGCCCCTCCTTTGCCGAAGTCAGCAGCCGTTCCTGCCAGAAAAGATCACTGCAGGTATAACCCGTGATGGCAAGCTCCGGAAACACAATGATTTTGGCTCCGGCATCCGCCGCCTCTTTCGCCTTCGCGCATATCTGCTCTGTATTGTATACGCAGTCCGCCACCCTCAGTTCCGGCGTCACCGCCGCCACCTTCACAAATCCATGTCTCATGGAAGTACCCCCGTTCCTTTGCTACGCCCGGCTGGCGCGTTTATATAATTCTTTCAGTTCCTCTACGGAAAACTCATAATTTGTGTTGCAGAAATGACAATTCACCTCGATGGGTTTCCCCTCATCGATCATCGACTGCAGCTCTTTTTTTCCGACACTGATGACTGCCTTTGCCACGCGTTCCTTTGAGCAGTTGCAATGAAACTGTGCCGGCATAGTGTCGGTGATTTCCAGACCCAGATCCCCAAGAAGCTGCTCTAAAATCTGCTCCGGACTGCTGCCTGCCTCCAGCATGGCAGTAACACTCGTCACCTCTGCAATCTTTCTCTCCAGAGCAGCGATCACCTCTTCAGCGGCAAACGGCATCAGCTGGAGAATAAATCCGCCCGCCTGGCGCACAGTGTTTTCCCTGTTCATCAGCACGCCGAGTCCGACTGCAGAGGGTATCTGCTCCGAGGTTGCAAAATAATAAGTCAAGTCCTCAGCAATCTCGCAGGTCTGCAGCATAGTCTGCCCGGAATACGGCTCCTTCAGCCCCATATCCTTAATGACTGTCAGAAATCCGGGACCGACCGCTCCAGCCACATCCAGCTTGCCCTTGCTGTTTGCCGGAATGATAACATCCGGATTGCCGACATATCCCTTCACATTCCCGTGGGAATCCGCCGTCACCAGCAGACCGTTCAAGGGACCGCCCGCTTTGATCTGCAGTGTCAGCAAATCCTCATCGCCCTTCATCATACTGCCCATCATCGCTCCGGCAGTTAAGAGGCGTCCCAGCGCCGCGGTTGCCACCGGGCTTGTGTTATGTGCGCTGCGCGCCTCCTCCACCAGATTTCTTGTCGTCGCGGCGAATGCCCGTATCTGGCTGTCCGCCGCCGTTGCTCTTACAATATAATCCTTCACTTTGTACACTCCCTTGCAACAATATAAATCCGTTCACTGTCCGCGCGCACCGCATCACCCGTGTCGGCGTCGATTGCCCGCACAAATTCCAGTCCCGCCTCCTTAAGAAGCCGCCGGATGGTATCCACTCCGTATGCGCGCTGAAGATGCGACTCCTCCTGTTTCCGGTAAAGGCCATTCTCCTCCCGCAAAAAAAGCGTCAGGTCGTACTCGTTGAACTGCTCATCCTCATAATAATAGTTTTCCCAGATGTAGCTTGCCTCCTCGCGGTTATCTGCAAGGACACAATCGCCCATCACCTCCCGGAAATAATAAGCCGTCTTCAGGTCAAACAGAAGTATGCCTCCGGGATCAAGATAATTATTCACCAATGAAAAGACGGTTTTCAGTTCCTCTTCCTCCGTGATATAATTCATGGAATCGCAGACACTCACTACCGCGCGCACCGTTCCATACAATTCAAACGCACGCATATCCTGGCACAGATACAGAATATCCGCGCCGGAGCTCTCTTTTTTCTGCGCAGCAATCTCCAGCATCTCTATAGAATTATCTACACCGATCATATCGTAGCCGTCGGCTGCAAGCAGTCCGGTAAAGGTACCAGTTCCGCAGCCAAGCTCCAGCACAAGCCCGTCGCAGATGCCTGCTTCTCTTAATATCTCCGTCACTCTTGCATGCCACGCCTCGTAGGGAATCTCACTCATAAACAGATCATAAACCTCTGCAAAGCTGCTGTAAGCTGTCGTTTCTTTCTCCATCTTATTTCTCCAAAAGGCCCCGCCATAAGCTGCTTAAAAAAACATCCCGGGAATCACATAGGACAGCGTCGTCATGATAACCGTCGCCATGCAGATACCAATAACGACTGCCGGGAATGCCCTCTTAAAATCCATATCCAGCAGCGCAGCAATCAGCGACCCGGTCCATGCCCCGGTTCCCGGAAGCGGAATGCCTACGAACAGTACAAGCCCCCAGAATTTGTATTTTTCAATCTTTCCCTTTTTGCTCATCGCCTTGTTTTCCAGCTTTTCCACCATCGGACGGAAGGTTTTCATCTTTTTCAGCCAGTTGAAAACCGGCGTAATCAAAAGTAATATAAACGGCACCGGAATCAGGTTTCCGATCACACAGATCGGAATTGCTTTCCACATATCAATACCCGCCGCGGAGGCAAATATCAGACCGCCCCGCAGCTCCAGAATCGGTACCATTGAAATTACAAACGCCAGCGCCTCTTTGGTAAGGATCCCGCCAAAAGTAGCTGTCATCCAGGATAATAAACTATTCATATATCTCTCCTTATATACTCCTTCAAAAACGCGATCAGCTCATCCATCTGCGCATCGGTTCCAATGGTGATGCGCAGGTAATTGTCAATGCGCGGCTTTGCAAAATACCGCACAAAAATATGCCTTTTTCGCAGAGCCTCAAACAGCTCTTTTGCCGGATAATCCGGGTGCGTCACAAACAGGAAGTTTGCCTTCGAATCTCCAGACAAAAAGCCCAGCGCTGCCAGCTCCTTTTTTGTACGCTCTCTTGTTGCAATAATTTTTGCCGTTGTTTCCTTAAAATATGCGTCGTCCCTCAGTGCTTCCACACCGAGTGCCAGGCTCGGACGATTCATAGTGTAAGAATTGAAGGAATATTTTGCATCATTCAGATATTTAATCAAAGTCTGACTGCCAAAGGCATAGCCGATACGCAGCCCGGCAAGTGCGCGTGACTTTGAAAAGGTCTGTACCACCAGCAGATTATCATATTTTTCTGTCAGCTCCAGCGCAGACTTCGCCCCAAAATCTATGTATGCCTCATCAACAATCACAACCACGTCTTCATTATGGCGCAGAATATCCTCAATATCCGAAAGCGGCAGCTCCACGCCGGTCGGAGCATTGGGATTCGGGAACACCACTCCGCCGTTTTCTTTATAATAATCCTCCTTCACAATCTCAAACCGCTCATTCAGCGGCTGACAGACATAGAGGATACCAAACAGCCCCGCCCACACATCATAGAAGGAATAGGTAATATCCGGGAACAGCACCGGTTTTTTGCTGTTAAAAAAGGTGAGGAACGCCATCGCCAGCACATCGTCAGAGCCAACACCGACAAACACCTGCTCCTTTTTAAGGCCGTAATACCCGGCAAGCTCCTCCACCAGTGAATCCGCCGCCGGAGCCGGATACAGGCGCAGTTCCTCCGCAGACATTTCTTTCATCCGTTCTTGCACGCCCGGCGCAGGCGGATACGGATTTTCATTCGTATTCAGTTTGATCATATCCGCAAAATCCGGCTGCTCCCCCGGTGTGTAGGGAATTACCCTGCGGACGTTTTCTTCCCATTTTTTCATAATGCTCCTCTTAACTTATAAATTGTATTCCCTGGCCAGCTCTGCAAAATGGGGCAGCGCATTCACAATCGTCTCATAAGTGACACAGTATGCCAGCCGCACGAAGCCCGGACACGCAAACGAAGAACCCGGTACCAGCAGCAGATGATATTTCTTTGCCGTTTCACAGAATACGCTCTCATCTGCAATGGGTGATTTCATAAACAGGTAGAAAGCTCCCTCCGGTCTGATGCAGGAAAATCCCGCTTTTGTCAGCCCTTCATAAAGCGTCTCGCGGTTGCGGTTGTAATAGGCGACATCCACCTTTGCATCCAGGCACTTTGCAATCACACGCTGAAACAGCGACGGCGCATTCACATATCCGAGAATACGGTTTGCCACACTTGCCGCTTTGATAATCGTTTCACTGTCATCGGCTTCATCCGGGATTACCAGATAGCCGATGCGCTCACCCGGCAGGGAAAGCGATTTGCTGAACGAGTACCCGACAATGGTATTATGATAATATTTCGTGAGGTACGGCACAAACGCATCATCGTATACAAGTTCCCGGTACGGTTCATCAGAAATCAGATAAATACTGATGCCAAATTTCTCCTCCTTATCACGCAGAATCTTTGCCATCCGCACAATCGTATCTTCCGGATAAACCACACCGGTCGGATTATTGGGTGTATTGACGATCACTGCCTTTGTCTTTGGTGTAATCATCTGCGCAAGTTTTTCCAGATTCGGCTGGAAAGTGGCAGTATCCGGCTCCACTGCCTTTAAAACTCCATCGTAATTTGAAACGTAAGCGCGATATTCCCCAAAATACGGCGCAAAGGTCAGTACTTCATCTCCCGGATTCAGCAGCGTTTTTAAAATCACATTTAATCCGCCCGCCGCACCTACTGTCATCAGAATGTTTTCTTCCGAAAAGCCGGTCGCAAAGCGTTTATTCAGGCAAGCCGCAATCGCCGCGCGCACATCCTCATAGCCGGAGTTGCTCATGTAGCCATGCACCATCAGTGGGTCCTCACCACGGATGATTTCTTCAATCGCCGCCTTCACCTCTGCAGGTGCCGGAACATTCGGATTACCCAGACTGAAATCATAGACATTCTCCGCACCGAACTGCGCCGCCATCTGTTTTCCTTCCTCAAACATCGCACGGATCGCCGAGCTGTTTTCCGTTATCTGCATCATTTTTTCAGAAATCATAGTCTTTACCTCTCTTTTATGGTAACGGTTCCCTTCTCTACCAAGAATACCGGATGATAGGAAAGCTTCGCCTGGCGAAGCCCCTCCTCGCCCAGATCCTCTTCCCGGTTTACATACATATAACCCGCTGCTTCGTGACGCACAAATTCACGGTTTATCATAGGATATGCTCCTTCCACCCCGGAAAATGCCTTTTCGATATGCACAACCATAGTATCATCGCACACCGGCTCTCCGATGGAAAACGCCACCACCTCGCCGTTTACGCGCAGCAGCCCGCCGCAAAGATCAAGTTCCTTAAATAACCGCAGAGAGTTTAAGGTAACGCACATCTCCGCCGACTTTTCCTCGTCCTCCTCGCAGCCGTTTAAGCGCCGCCAGGTAAGTGCCATCTGGAAGCATTCCTCCACATTCGTATCATCGATCGGCTCATATTTCCATTGCGGATACAGCCGCTCAAACTTATTGATGTGGTTTTTCTTTCCATGATACTTTTTTCCGGAAAGATTTGCAAGCTTTTCCGTCTCGTAAACATAATCCGCCGCATTGCGGTCATAAACAATCTCAAACATGCCCGGGTAAAGCTCCTCCAGACGCGAAAACTTCTCCGGCGTTACCAGTCCCAGGATAAATTTCTGTCCGCGCTCCCGGCAGTATTCCATCAGCGCATCCATGGCGGGCTTCACACCCTCGTCCTTTCCCACGGGATAATCGAAAAACACAATGTCCTCCGAGCCGCGGAAAATCAGCATATCCTCCACAATTGCATAGTCCACCTTGTAAAATCTGGACCAGAGGTAGATATTCGCGAACGTCATCTCACAGCTTCTTGTTTTCTGCAGCGCAAGATAGCGGTTAATGAGCTCCCGGTCCTTTAGCTCCACTTTTTTAAATGTAATGTCCATTCTATATTCTTTTCCTTTGCTCTATCAAATGGTTTTTTCTTCCGACATCCGGTACAGCCGGCTGTAGATCCCACCTTTTTTCAGCAGTTCTTCATGCGTTCCCTGCTCCTCAATGCCCTTCTCGGTCATTACCAGAATTTTTCCGGCATTGCGGATTGTTGTAAGCCGGTGCGCGATCACAAAAGTGGTGCGCCCCTTCGCCAGCTTTTCCAGAGATTCCTGGATAATCTTTTCGCTCTCATTGTCAAGCGCGGACGTCGCCTCATCAAAAATAAGTATGGGCGGATTTTTCAAAAATACACGTGCAATCGAAAGACGCTGTTTCTGCCCGCCCGAGAGCTTCACGCCCCGCTGTCCGATATCCGTCCCGTAACCGTCCGGCAATTCCATGATAAACGCATGGGCGTTTGCCATTTTTGCCGCCGCGATTACCTCCTCATCGGTAGCGTCCGGCCTGCCGTAACGGATATTTTCCATCACATTTTCCGCAAACAGATAAACGTCCTGCTGCACAATGCCAATGTTATCGCGCAGACTCTTCAGCCGGATTTTGCGGATATCCGTACCGTCCAGCAGGATGCGGCCGCTGTCCACATCGTAAAAGCGCGGAATCAGACTGCAGAGTGTCGTTTTTCCGCCGCCGGAGCTTCCGGCGATTGCAATATATTCCCCGGCACCCACCTTCAGATTAATGTGGTTAAGCACCGTTTCCAGATCTTCCTCATAACGGAAGGTGACGTCCTCAAACACAATCTCACCCTTCACGCCGGTAAGCTCTACCGCATCCGGCGCATCCGCGATATCCGGCTCCACTGCCAGGATCTCCAGAAAGCGCTCATATCCGGTATAGCCATTCTGAAACTGCTCGGTGAAATTGATCAGCTTCTTGATCGGCTCCGTACAATTGCTGACATACAAAAGAAATGTAATCAGATCGGTACTGTCGATCGAGCCATCCGAGATCATCACTGCCCCTGCCACAATCACACCGACCGTGACCAGAGTCGTCAGCGCCCCAAGTCCGGAGTGATAAGCCCCCATATAACGATAGCTGATACGTTTGCTGTCCACAAAGCGCTGATTGCCCCTGCCAAATTTTTCCATCTCCACATCCTCGTTTGCAAACGATTTAACGATGCGTATACCGGAGAGGCTGTCCTCGATCTGGCTGTTAATATCGGCAATACGGGCACGGTTTTCCTTAAACGCCCGCTTCATTTTCCTGTTCAGATAGAAAGCATACAGCGCCATCACCGGCACAAAGGCAAACATCACCAGCGCCAGCGTTGTATTAATATTCAGAAGTATAATGAACGAGCCGGCAAATTTCATCACAGAAATTACAATGTCCTCCGGTCCGTGATGCAGCAGCTCGCTGATGTCAAAAAGATCACTGGTGATGCGCGACAAAAGCTGCCCGACCTTCTGATTATCGTAGAAAGTGAAGGAAAGTTTCTGGTAATGCCGGAAAATCTCATTGCGCATATCGCGCTCAATGGAAGCACCCATGATGTGCCCGTAGTAACTGATGTAAAAATTGCAGAAAAACTCCAGCAGCACAAGCGCCAGCATCAGCGCCGCCAGCTTCAGGATGACCGCAAGCACCTCCTCCGTTGGAAGAAATACGACGGAGCCGGTAATATAACGCACAATCAGGGGGATGACGAGTGAAACGCCAGCCCCCAGAATTGCAAACACCATGTCGGACAGAAACAATCCGAGATACGGTTTGTAGTACCGCACTAATTTTTTCCATTTATGCTGTTCCATACAAGATTACTCCACTACCAGCCCCTGCCTTGTCAGCACATCGATCACCTGGTTTACATATTTTTCACATGCTGCCAGATCAGCCGCCTCTACCATGACACGCAGCACCGGCTCCGTTCCGCTTTCGCGCACCAGTATGCGCCCCTCGTCACCAAGCGCCTTCTCCACAGAAGCAATCACTGCAACTACTGCTTCATTTTCACGCGCCTCCTGTTTATCAAACACGCGCACATTTTTCAACAGCTGCGGATAAATCGTCACCTCTCCCGCCATTGCGCCGAGACTCATTTTCTTCTCTGTCATTGCCTCCATAATCATCAGAGAAGTGAGAATGCCGTCACCGGTAGTAGCGTGCTTACTGAAGATAATATGACCCGACTGTTCGCCGCCCAGGCAGTGTCCGTTTTTCATCATATTCTCGTAAACATATTTGTCGCCGACCTTCGTCTTTTCATACTCAATACCCTCGCGGTCAAGCGCTTTGTAAAGCCCGAAGTTTGACATAACAGTCGTCACGATAGTGTTATTTTTCAGTCTGCCATTCTCCTTCAGATATTTTCCGCAAACGTACATGATCAGATCGCCGTCCACCACGCTGCCGTTTTCATCGACCGCGATACAACGATCCGCGTCACCGTCGTAGGCAAAGCCGACATCCAGCTTTTTCGCGCGCACCAGTTCCTGCAGCGCCTCAATATGCGTGGAACCGCAGTCCGTATTGATATTGATGCCGTCCGGTTCATTATGGATTACATAGGTCTTGGCTCCAAGCGCGTCAAACACACTCTTCGCAATTGCGGAGGAACTGCCGTTTGCGCAGTCCAGACCGATGCGGTATTTTTTGAAGGAGCGCGTTGCCAGGGAGATCAGATAGCCAATGTAACGGTTTCTGCCTGCCACATAATCAATGGTGCGTCCGATCTTCTCTTTCGTCGCGAATGGGATTTCCTCCAGCTCACCGTCAATATACTGTTCGATCAGATCCTCCACACCGGCATCCATCTTATGACCGCTGCGGTTAATCAGCTTGATACCATTGTCGTAAAAGGGATTATGGCTGGCAGAAATCATGATGCCGCAGTCAAATTCTTCGGTGCGGACCACGTAGGATACGCTCGGTGTCGTGGTAACATGGAGCAGGTAAGCGTCCGCGCCGGAAGCAGTAAGACCCGCCACCAGAGAATACTCAAACATATAGCTGCTTCTTCTGGTGTCTTTTCCAATAACAATATTCGCCTTGTGCTCTCTGCCAAAATACCAGCCGAGGAAACGTCCCACCTTATAAGCATGCTCTACTGTAAGATTCACATTTGCCTCGCCGCGGAAGCCGTCGGTTCCAAAATATTTTCCCATAATAAATCTCCTTTTTAATGAATATGGCGATAGATCACCTTTTGTGCAACCTATCGCCCTTTTTTATACTGACATAGCTCCAATATGATGCACGAAACACATAACATTTTGCATTTGTGCACTATACTCTGGACAGATATTCCCCGCTGCGGGTATCGATCTTAATCTTATCCCCCTGATTTACAAACAGCGGTACATAAACCGTTGCGCCTGTCTCTACCACTGCCGGTTTCGTTGCTCCCTGTGCGGTATCACCCTTAAAGCCCGGCTCTGTGTCTGTGATCTCCAGCTCTACAAACAGCGGCGGCTCTACCGCAAATACATTGCCATTGTAGGAGCATACTTTTACCATTTCATTTTCTTTTACAAATTTTAAGGCATCGCCAATATCTTCCTTGCCAAGAGCGATCTGATCATAAGTCTCCACGTTCATAAAATTGAACAGGTCTCCATCAGAATACAGATACTGCATATCCACACGCTCAATACGCGCCTGCGGGAATTTTTCTGTCGGACGGAAGGTTTTTTCAACAACACCGCCATTGATGATATTTTTCAGTTTTGTTCTGACAAAGGCAGCGCCTTTTCCCGGTTTTACATGCTGGAATTCTACAATCTGGTATACATTTCCCTCAATTTCCAGTGTTACGCCATTTCTAAAATCTCCTGCTGATATCATGCAAATTTTCCTCCTTCGATTAACAGGTAGGGAATATACACATTCCCATAATTAAAAATATTGTATAATAAAACTGTCTGCATTTCAACAGTTTTTTATAATTCAATCAATTCTTTCGGTGAATGCGCCAGATTGCGGCATTTTCCTTCCGTCACCACAACCATATCTTCAATACGCACCCCGCCGAAACCCGGCACATAGATGCCCGGCTCTACTGTCTGGATCATATTCGGCAGGAGCACCGTCTCGCAGGTTCTGGAAAGACGCGGCTCTTCGTGGATATAAAGGCCGACGCTGTGTCCGAGTCCGTGCCCGAAATAATCGCCGTAGCCCGCTTTTGCAATGATGTCCCTGGAAACCTTGTCAACGTCACAGCCGCGCACACCGCTTCTGCATGCCTCAAGACCGGCAAGCTGCGCCTCCAGCACGATGCCATAGATTTCTTTTTGTTTTTCATCCGCCCTGCCGACTACCACTGTCCGTGTCATGTCTGAGCAGTAGCCATTGTACACACATCCAAAGTCCATCGTCACAAAATCGCCCTTTTCAATCTTTTTGTGAGACGGCATCGCATGCGGCATTGCAGAATTCAGACCGGAAGCGATGATTGTCTCAAAGCTTAAATTCTCTGCGCCGTGTGTCTTCATGAAATATTCCAGTTCCGCAGCTGCCTCCAGCTCAGTAAGCCCCGGCTTCAGCACCTCCAGCATATGTGAGAATGCCATATCGCCGATTTCCTCCGCCTTTGCCAGATACTCCAGCTCCTGCTCTGTCTTGACGCAGCGCAGCAGATCGAGGCTGTCGCCGAGCGGCGTCGTCAGCCTGCCCTTGCATGCCTCCTGCAGCTTACTGTAGGAGCTGTAAAGCAGATACTGATCTTCAAAGCCGATCCTCTCTGCACCGTCCTGCTCCATCAGCGCATTTAAAACTTCTCCGTAGTTGCGCGCAGTGCCCGGATCTACTACTTCAAAATCCGGTGCCTCCTCCTTCGCCATCGTTGTGTAGCGTGAATCTGTCGCCAGCACACGGCGGTTCCCGGAAATATACAGGTAACCCGTCGCGCCGCGGAAACCGCTCAGATAACGCATATTTGCGCCATCCGATACGATAACGGCATCAATATCTTTTTCCTTCATTACTTCATACACTTTTTCACAAAACATTGCTTTCTATCTCCTTTATAATATTTCTGATACTTTTCTGATCCGTTGTAATCAGAAGCTGCGCTGCTTCCAGATAGCATGCCTCACGCTCCCGCATAAGCGTTACGATCCTCTCCCGCAGGTCGCCGCCGGCCAGCTTCGGACGCGTGGTACTGCCTCTGAGACGCCCCACCAGTGTATCCGCCTCCGCCTTCAGATAAACAACTGTGCCAAGCTCCCGCAAAAGCTCCCGGTTTCCGGGGCGTACCGGCAGCCCGCCGCCCACAGAGATCACCAGACGCTGCGCTTCTTTTTTAAGCTGCCGCAGCATGTCTGTCTCCAGATCCCGGAAAAAAGCTTCGCCGTCCTGCGCAAAGATATCGCTGATTTTCTTCTTCTGCTGCGCCTCAATACGCTCGTCTGTGTCGACAAAGGTAAGCTGCAGATCTCCGGCAAGCTTCCTGCCGACACTGGTCTTGCCGGCTCCCATAAAGCCGATCAGAATAATATGGTTCATTCCTCATTCCTCATTTTCTTTGTATAAAAATACAG
Organism: Lachnospiraceae bacterium UBA7225; assembly: GCA_002473385.1. Taxonomy (GTDB): domain Bacteria; phylum Bacillota; class Clostridia; order Lachnospirales; family Lachnospiraceae; genus Marvinbryantia. The sequence goes on along the minus strand of DKTR01000041.1, from coordinate 16,088 downwards.
GACAATCCGCTCCAGATAGCGTTTGAGCACGATCTGGATTTCCTCCTTCGGATGAATCGGCTTCACCAGAATGCTTTTCATGCCGGCACGGCGCGCTCCATAAACATCGGTAAAGAGCTGATCGCCCACAAACAGTGTATTGTGTACATCTGTCCCCATGCGCTCCATCGCCCGCTGATACCCTTTCACCGAGGGCTTGTGGGCGTTTTCAATATAATATGCCTGCACGGCCTGCGCAAATGGCTGCACACGCGGAAGCTGGTTATTAGAGATCAGACAATATTTCAGTCCGATTTCGCGCAGCCTTTCAAAAAATGCCACAGCACGCGCATCCGCCGGGGCGCCATGGGGCACCAGCGTATTGTCAATGTCAAACAGCACTCCGCGATAGCCGCGCTCGTACCACATGGCAAAATCAATCGTGTACGTGGAATCCACATACGCATCCGGATAAAATTTCTCTAACATATTCTACCACCTGTTCCTCTAAAAATCAAATAGAGATAGCTGATTTGTCTCCGGCAAATCTCCGAGCAGCCCCAGATCGGACATCACATCAATCACGCTCTTGGGCACCTTTGTGCGCTGCCAGAAATCATCCTTTGACAGGAAGGGTCCGTCCTTTACCGCCTCCACGACCGCCTCCGCCGCCTTGTCGCCCAGACCGTCAATACTGCAGAGCGACGGCATCAGCTTTCCGTCGATAACCTGGAAACGGCTCGCGTCCGCCACATTAATGTCAATGGGAATAAACTCAAAGCCGCGCGCATACATCTCCTGTACACTCTTCATGTCCTTATAAGTGTCCTGCTCTTTTTTTGTCAGCGAATCGTAGTTTTTCTTGTATTCCTTCATATGCGCCAGCAGCCGCTCATGCCCGAGACACATCAGCTCATAGTTGAATGCCGACGCGCGGATACTAAAATATGCCGCATAGTAGGCAAGCGGATAGTACACCTTACAGTAAGCAATGCGGTACGCCATCATAACGTAGGCCGCCGCGTGCGCCTTTGGGAACATGTACTTAATCTTTTTGCAGGACCAGATATACCAGTCCGGCACGTTGTGCTCCACCATTTCCTTTTCCCATTCCGGCTTCAGACCCTTGCCCTTTCGCACACCTTCCATAATAGTAAATGACTGCTCACTGTCCATCCCCATGTGGATGAGGTACGTCATGATGTCATCACGCGTACAGATAGCGGTAGAAATGGTCGCTTTCCCCTCCTGGATAAGCGTCTGCGCGTTGCCCAGCCACACGTCTGTTCCGTGCGACAGCCCTGAAATGCGGACCAGATCGGAAAAGCTTTGCGGCTTCGTGTCCTGGAGCATCTGGATAACAAACTCTGTCCCGAATTCCGGGATACCGAGAGAGCCGAGCGGGCAGCCCAGAATCTCATCCGGCGTGACACCAAGCGCCTCCGTGCTCTGGAAAAGCGACATGACACTCTTGTCATCCAGCGGAATATCCTGCGCGTTCAGCCCGGTTAAATCCTCCAGCATACGAATCATCGTCGGATCATCGTGTCCGAGAATATCCAGCTTTAAGAGGTTATGATCGATGGAGTGGTAATCAAAATGTGTCGTGACGATATCCGTCTCCATGTCGTTTGCCGGATGCTGGATGGGAGTAAAGGAATAAATTTCCTCGCCGTGCGGAAGCACGATAATCCCGCCCGGATGCTGTCCGGTGGTGCGGCGCACACCCACACACCCCTCCACGATGCGGTTGATCTCACAGACCCGCTTGCGCTGCCCATGCTCCTCATAATATTTTTTCACATAGCCGAAGGCGGTCTTATCCGCCAGCGTGCCAACCGTCCCTGCGCGGAAGGTGTGTCCCTCTCCGAAAATTACTTCCGTATAACGGTGGGCATTTCCCTGATAATCACCGGAGAAATTAAGATCAATATCCGGCTCCTTATTTCCCTTAAATCCCAGGAAGGTCTCAAAGGGGATGTCAAAGCCTTCCTTGCGCAGCGGCGCCCCGCATACCGGGCAGTTCTTATCCGGCATATCACACCCGGCGCGCCCGGAATACGCTTTCACGTCATCGGAATCAAAGTCGTAATAATGACAATCCTCACAGTAATAGTGCGGACTTAAGGGATTTACCTCTGTGATTCCCGCCATCGTCGCAACGAAGGACGAACCGACAGAGCCACGCGACCCCACCAGATAGCCGTCCGCATTCGATTTCCATACCAGCTTCTGGGCGATAATATACATTACGGCAAACCCGTTGGAGATAATAGAATTCAGCTCACGCTCCAGCCGCTCAGTAACAATCGGCGGCAGTTCCTCCCCGTAAATCTGGTGCGCACGGTTGTAGCAGATGGTGCGCAGCGTTTTGTCCGAATCGGCAATGACCGGCGGACATTTATCCGGGCGCACCGGAGAAATTTTCTCGCACATATCGGCAATCCTGTTGGTGTTGGTGATAACCACCTCCTCCGCCTTCTCACTGCCAAGATAGGCAAATTCCTTCAGCATTTCCTCCGTCGTGCGCAAAAACAGAGGCGCCTGCTCATCGGCATCCTTAAAGCCCTTGCCCGCCATAATGATACGGCGATAGACCTCATCCTCCGGATTTAAAAAATGTACGTCGCAGGTCGCCACTACCGGCTTGTTAAACTGCTCGCCGAGGCGGACAATCTTCCGGTTCAGCTCCCGCAGATCCTCTTCGGAATTGATATCATTGTCCTCGCGCAGCAAAAAGGCGTTGTTTCCGATCGGCTGAATTTCCAGATAATCATAAAAATCAACAATCTTTGCGAGCTCCGGCTCACTTTTTCCCTCCAGCACCGCCCGGAAAAGTTCGCCCGCCTCACAGGCGGAGCCGACAATCAGCCCCTCCCGGTACTGGTTTAAGGCGCTCTTCGGGATGCGCGGCCGCCGGTTATAATACTGCAAATGCGAAAACGAAACCAGCCGGTATAGATTCACCCGCCCGATTTCATTCATTGCCAGAATAATCACATGATAGGTCGGCAGCTTTCTGATCTGATCCAGTGAAGCGCTTCCCAGTTCGTTGACTGCATCAAAGGTGTCCGCGCCCTGCATTTTCAGCATTTCCACAAATTTCAGATAAATACCTGCCGTACACTCCGCGTCATCCACCGCACGGTGATGATTCTGAAGCGGAACATGCAGCGCCTTTGCCACTGTATCCAGCTTAAAACGATTGAGCTGCGGCAGCAGCACACGGGCAAGCGCCACTGTATCCACATAGGTAAAATCACGCCACAGCCCCAATCTTCTCATGTTTTCCTCAATAAAGCTGACATCAAAGGAGGCGTTGTGCGCCGCCAGCACTGCATCACCGATGAAGTCCAGAAATTCCGGCAGCACCTCTTCAATAGGCGGCGCATCCATCACCATATTGTCGTTGATGCTGGTAAGCTGCTCAATGCGGAACGGAATCGGCACCTGCGGGTTCACAAAAGTCGAAAAGCGGTCCGTAATCTCGCCGTTTTCCACCTTCACTGCCCCGATCTCGATAATGCGGTTCTGCGTCGGGCTAAAGCCTGTTGTCTCCAGGTCGAATACTACGCAGGTACACCCGGTCTCCTGATTTTTCGAATTGGTGACCAGCTTACGCAGATCGTCAACCAGATAACCCTCCACGCCATAAAGCACCTTAAAAGGATGCGCAATCTTCTTTAATTCATCCTTAGTCACCTCCGGGTGGTCTGCCTTGTAGGCATCCCGGTAGGCACGGTCGATATCCTCGATAACATGATTGGCGTCCGGAAACGCCTGCACCGCTCCATGATCTGTGATGGCAATTGCCGGGTGCCCCCATTTGTACGCCTGCTTTACGATATCCTTCACCTCGGAGACACCGTCCATATCGCTCATCTTTGTATGAGAGTGCAGTTCCACCCGTTTCTGCGGATAAGTATCCATACGCCCTACGCGGAAGTCCGATGCTTTCTTAATACCCGTAACCGAGCCGATGCCGAGCTGGCTGTCAAACCGGTCGATGTTGGTGACACCCTTTACTTTGACAAATGCACCCTTTTTCACCGTCTCACCGAGCGTCTTTGCCTGCTCCGCCTGTAAAAACAGCTTCACCACAATGGTATCGGTAAAATCGGTCACCTCCAGGATCATAAGAAATTTTTCATTGCGCAGTTCACGCATCTCCAGTCCGCGGATCTGCCCACGGATCACAACCTCTCCCATCTCGTGTTCAATACTGCTGATCGCGATCGGCTCATCCTCAAAATCTCTTCCGTATAAAACATCCGGATTGTCCGACTGGCGCAGAGGTCTGCGGTACTCACTCTTGCGCACAAACCCGCCTTTGCTTCCGTCGCGGCTGCCCTCTCTGCCGCCGTTTCCGTTCTGCGGCGCGCCTCCCTGCATGCTCCGTGCAGACTGCCCTCCCGCAGACTTTTTCGGCTGATTTCCTCCTGCAGCAGGCATCTGTATGCGTGGCTGCACTTCCGGTTCGTCACCGATCATGAGCTCATCCGCCTCCGCCGCCTGCTTATTTTTGCGCACGCGGTCGGCAATCGCCTGCACCTCCTGCTCGATCATAATGTCACTGTTCTGGCGCGCCCGGCTTTCCTTCGCCTCTTTTTCCTCCAGAGTGATTTTCAAGGAAAGTCCGCAGCGCTCACAGAACACCTTTTCCAGAATGCGTATCAGTTCCTCCGCCTTTCCGTGCGCAATGACAGATTTTTCAATTGTCATATGCATACTGTCGGGTGCCGGAAAATCGCATTCAGCATGACGCAGGAGATTATACTCAAACATACTGTAATTGCGCAGCTCCAGCAGAATGCTGTCTTTGTATACCGGAAACAGATTCTGAGCCGTGTACTGCCCGGACAAATGGAATTTCTCAATAATCTTTACTGTAATCCCGTTACCGTCAAAGCACTGCTCACGGATTGCCTGCTCGATCTCATAGATAAATTTTTTATGTATCCAGACCTCACTGACTATAAACACGCGCAGAATGTCTTTCGCAGAAGTAACGGTCACTTTCGCAACCGTTACCTTCGCCAGCAGATCATTTATCTCTTCTTTTACCTTCAATCCCGGAAATACTTCCGTGAAAGCTCTCTCCATCCTTTATTTCTCCCAATTCAGAAGCTCTTCGCGCAGTGCTCCCAGAAGCTCGTTCTCCGGCAGCTTCTTCATTACTTCGCCCTTTTTAATCAGCAGACCTTCGCCCTTACCTCCGGCAATACCGATATCTGCCTCTCTTGCCTCTCCCGGTCCGTTCACGACGCAGCCCATCACCGCCACTTTAATATCCAGCGGGATATCTGCCACCATGTTTTCCACCTGGTTCGCCAGCCCAATAAGATCAATGCTGGTGCGCCCGCAGGTAGGACAGGATACTACCTCAATGCCGCCCCTGCGCAGACCCAGTGTACGCAGAATCAGCTTCGCGGATTTAATTTCTTCCACCGGATCACCCGTCAGGGAAACACGGATGGTGTCGCCGATGCCCTGCGACAGGATCAGCCCAAGCCCGATAGCGGATTTGATGTTGCCGGACAGCAGCGTGCCCGCCTCCGTAATGCCCACATGCAGCGGATAATTTGTTTTTTCAGCAATCAGCTCATGTGCACGCACGCACATCATCACATCTGAAGATTTAATACTGATTACAAGGTTATCGTAGCCCTGCTCCTCGATCATATGAACCTTGTCCAGCGCACTTTCTACCAGTCCTTCCGCCGTCACGCCGTGGTATTTTGCCACCAGCTCTTTTTCGAGCGAACCGCTGTTCACACCCACGCGGATCGGCACCCGGCGCTCTCTCGCTGCATCCACTACTGCGCGCACACGGTCTGCGCCGCCGATATTGCCCGGATTAATGCGGATTTTATCGGCACCGTTTTCGATTGCCGCAATTGCCATCCTATAGTCAAAATGGATATCGGCAACCAGCGGAATGGAAATCTGCTTTTTGATCTCTGCCACCGCCTTCGCCGCCTCCGGCGTCGGCACCGTGCAGCGGATAATCTCGCAGCCCGCCGCTTCCAGACGTTTGATCTGCGCCACCGTCGCCTGCACGTCCTCTGTTTTCGTGTTCGTCATCGACTGTATCCGTACCGGATTGCCACCGCCAATGGCGCACTCCCCGATCTTCACTACCCTTGTATGATCTCTGTACATTCCTTCCCTGTCCTTTCCCAATAGTCCGTCTTGCCGTTCAAGCTTTGTATCATAGTATACAACGAGATGGCGAATGCTACAAGCCAAAAATATGCAAAAGATATCCAGAGCCTCTCGCCTTTACGCCTCGTGAAAAGTCTGATATAATTTGCATATTAGAAAACATACGTATTGGGAAGCTTTATCCCTGAATCATAAGATATCCTATGGGAAAAGGAGGCAGCGTAATGACAAATAATTTGTATTCGAATGTGAGGCGCGGTACGCGCAGCAGAGGAAATGCCGCTTTATGGATCGGGCTTGCGGTATGTGCGGCAGTCATCGCCGCTTTTGTCCTTTCTGTCAGTCTGGCAGGCAGGTATCAGAGAACGTACTGGAATTACATCGGCCGCCTTTCCGACAGCACTGCCTATGCCTACCGCAACGATTGCCTGCAGATTACGGCAAATGGGCAGACCAAAGCGCTTGACGCACAGCGCGCCTACGATATCTATCAGCTCATAACAAACGCTGATAAAGGACGTATACAAAAAGAACTCCCTTCCGAAGAGCCGTTCGCTGTGCTTCATTACGGTAACGACAGCACACTGACCGTCTGGGAGATTCCCGCCTCAGCGAATTCCAACAAGGATCATGAAACCGACATCTTCCTGCAATTCCGGGACGAAAAAGGCAGCTACAACTATATAGCCTGGAATATTTGGCCACAGAGTTTGCTCCGCTGCCTTCGCTAAATATTGAATACTATCAGCCGGGGAAACCGACCGCCTTTTGCATCTGAATTGCAAACGCAGTACCGTTTCCCCGGCTGATTTTTTACATCTGCCTGATACGCTCGATTGCCGCCACAGTGTTTTCATAGCTGCCAAAGGCCGTGAGCCGGAAATACCCCTCCCCGCTTGGTCCGAAACCGGAGCCGGGGGTGCCGACTACGTTTGCCTTTTCCAGCAGATAGTCGAAAAATTCCCAGGAGCTCATATTATCCGGCGTTTTCAGCCAGATATACGGCGCGTTGATACCGCCGGATACCGTATAGCCCATCTCACTCAGTCCATCGTAGATCACGGAAGCATTCTTCATATAATATGCCACCTGCTCTTTGAGCTGCGCCTTTCCCTCCGGAGAGTACACCGCCTCGCCAGCCCGCTGCACAATATAAGGCGCGCCATTGTATTTGGTCCCGTGGCGCCTCGCCCAGAGCGGATGCAAAAGGGTATCGCCCGCCTTCAGCTCCTTCGGCACGACCGTGAAGCCAAGGCGCACACCGGTGAAGCCGGCATTTTTCGAGAAGCTGCGCAGCTCGATCGCACAGGTACGCGCACCCTCACACTCATAAATAGAATGCGGCACATCTTCCTCCGAGATATATGCCTCATAAGCCGCATCATAAATAATAATGGCACCCACCTTATTCGCATAGTCCACCCAGATTTGCAGCTCTTCTTTTGTGATCGTGGAACCGGTCGGGTTGTTCGGGAAGCACAGATAGATCAGATCCGGCTCTTCAGAGGGAAGCTCCGGGGCAAAATTATTTTCTGCCGTGCACGGCATATAGATCACGTCACTCCATGTTTCCGTCTGCGGATTCCAGGTTCCTGTTCTTCCTGCCATCACGTTGGAATCCACGTACACCGGATACACCGGATCGCAGACCGCAATCTTATTGTCCAGACTGAAAATCTCCTGGATATTCGCCGAATCACACTTCGCGCCGTCCGACACAAAAATCTCGTCCGCAGAAATATCACAGCCCCTGTCAGTATAGTCATTTTTTGCAATCGCGCTGCGCAGAAATTCATAGCCCAGATCCGGAGCATAACCCCGGAAGGTCTCTGCCTTCGCCATCTCATCCACAGCGCCATGCAATGCTGTAATAATTGCCGGAGCCAGAGGCTGGGTCACATCGCCAATGCCAAGCCGGATAATCTTTTTGTCCGGATTCGCTGCTGAAAAAGCTGCCACCTTTTTACCGATTGTAGAAAACAGATAGCTGCCAGGCAGCTTTAAATAATTATCATTTACCTTTGCCATAACCTCGTCTCCTTTACAGTGTAATCTCACCGTCAAATACGGTAGTCGCACTTCCGGTCATATATACGTTGTTTTCTTTTCTGTCCCAAAAAATTCTCAGATCGCCGCCCAGAAGCTTTACCGTCACCTCATCCTCTGTATAACCGTTTAAAATAGAGGCGACTGCCGTTGCGCACGCCCCCGTACCGCAGGCAAGCGTCTCGCCGGAGCCGCGCTCCCACACGCGCATCTCCACTGTATGGCGGTCAATCACATGCACAAATTCGGTGTTCACCCGATCCGGAAACATAGGATGATGTTCAAATTGCGGACCGGTTTTTGCAATATCCAGATGCTTCACATCATCAATGTAGGTGACTGCATGCGGATTGCCCATGGAAACGCAGGTGATCCGCCATTTCCTGCCGTCCACCTCCACCGGCTCATTGATCACAGTCTCTTTATCCGATTGCACCGGGATATCCGCCGCCTGCAGAACCGGAGAGCCCATATTTACCTTTACCGTGGACACCTTTCCCTTTTCCACCGTGAGGTCAAGATATTTGATGCCGCTTTTCGTCTCCACACTGATGCTGGTTTTGTCCGTGATTCCATAATCATACATATACTTCGCCACGCAGCGGATGCCATTGCCGCACATCGCCCCCTGCGAACCATCCGCATTGTACATCTCCATTTTTCCATCTGCAACGCGCGATGGCTTAATCAGAATCAGCCCGTCGGACCCGATTCCGAAATGACGGTCACTGACGAAAATCGCCGTCTTTGCCGGATCCTCCACTGTTTCCTTAAAGCAGTTTACATAAACATAATCATTTCCGATTCCATGCATTTTCGTAAATTTCATGCATCCATCCTCCTGAATATATAATAACTGTCCAGCCATACAATTTGTCGGGTAACTCTTAATACTTTATCAGTGCGAACACCATCTGGGCGGTTTCCACGATATTGGTACCGCTGTCCATACTACATTTCTGCATATAACGGTGTGCCTCCTCCTCCGTCATACTGTTGCGTTCCATCAAAAGCTTTTTGGCATCTGCAATCAGCCTGTTTTCTTCCTCCGAGCGGATCTTTGGCTGCTGCTTTTTGCGCTTTCTCCGCCGCAGAAGGTTACCCATCATCATTTCCAGCGTGTTTACAAGATCATGAATCTTCAGTGGAAGCTCCAGGCAGACAATACTCCTGCTGTCACACAGTTCCAATACACTCCTCGAAGCAATCAGCAGCATTTCAAAGCTATCCGGGAGATCCTCCAGAAGCTGACTGTGCAGCATATCTGTAAATTTGTAACCGCACACAACAATACCATCCCCGATACGGTCGGCGACCTGCAGGGCCTGCCCCCCACTTGTACAGACAGCAGCCACATGGTATCCGCTGCGGACAAGAACGTTGCGGATATTTTTTGCATCCTCTGCCTTTGGAAACACCACAATGATACTTACCAAGTTCTCCACCTCCCGTTCTTATTTTGTGAATAAAAACAGTTTTTAAATCCGGTAGAGATATTGTTCCAGCTCCCATTCTGTAACATTCCTGCTGTACTGCGCCCATTCGCTGCGCTTTGCGCGGCAGTAGCTGCCTGCAATATGCTTTCCAAGCACCTTGCAGATAAAATCATCTCTCTCCATTGCCTCGACAGCGGCAAGCAGATTGTCCGGCAGAGTCGTAATTCCAAGCGCCTGCCGCTCTGCGTCCGTCATTTCAAAAATATTCCGCTCTACCTGCGCAGGCGGCATGATCTGATTGCGGATGCCATCCAGTCCTGCAGCAAGACAGACCGCCAGTACCAGATACGGATTGCTGGACGGATCCGGGCAGCGCAGCTCAATACGGGTTCCCTCCGTGCGGATTCCCGGAATGCGGATGAGCGGCGAGCGGTTGTGCGCCGACCATGCCACATAAACCGGCGCCTCAAAGCCCGGCACCAGACGCTTATAGGAATTTACAATCGGATTCGTAATCGCCGTCATACAATGAATATGCTTCATCAGACCGCCGATAAAATAATATGCCTCTCTGCTCAGACCCACTTTATCACCGGGATCAGCAAAAATATTTTTTCCGTCTCTGGAAAGCGACATATTAATGTGCATTCCAGACCCATTAATGCCTGCCTTCGGCTTCGGCATAAAGGTCGCATGCAGCCCGTGACGCTTTGCAATCGTCTTTACCGTCAGCTTAAAGGTCATAATATTATCCGCCGTCTTCAGCGCATCGTCATATTTAAAATCAATCTCATGCTGTGCCGGTGCCACCTCATGATGAGAGGACTCGATTTCAAAGCCCATCGATTCCAGGGTCAGCACCATGTCACGCCTTGCATTTTCTCCAAGATCGACCGGACCCAGATCAAAGTATCCCGCTTTCTCATGTGTAATCGTTGTCGGCTGCCCGTTATCATCTGTGTGATACAGGAAAAACTCGCACTCCGGTCCCACGTCAAACTGATAGCCCATCTCCTTCGCCTCTTCCAGCACGCACTTAAGCACATAACGCGGGTCTCCCTCAAACGCCGTACCGTCCGGACGGTAAATGTCACAGATTAACCTTGCCACCTTGCCCTGCTGCGGCCGCCACGGAAAAATCACAAAGGTATCCAGATCGGGATGCAGGTACATATCAGATTCCTCTATGCGCGCAAAGCCCTCGATTGACGAGCCATCAAACATGCACTTATTGTCCAGCGCCCTTTCAAGCTGGCTCGCGGTAATTGCTATATTTTTCATTGTCCCGAAAATATCGGTAAACTGCAGGCGGATAAATTCCACATCCTCCTCCTGTACCAGTCTGATCACATCTTCCTTCGTATATCCCATCCTTAAATCCTCTCCTTTTTTCTAAAAAGAAAAAGGCATTCTTTACCCTATTGTAAGAACGCCCTTGTTCTGAAAAAATGATAACAGCAGGCTTTTTGTTTGTCAATAAAAAACCCGTTCCAGAATCATGATTTAAAAGCATCAATATAATTTATTATTTCGATAAAACACTATTGAAGACCAGGTACCGTCCGCACATACCGGAAACCGGAACTCCATGCCTCACCAACAACCACGCCATTCTGACTGGAAGAACAATGTGCGACAATCAGTCCGCCATCCGCCGACTTTCCAACTACCAGTCCGACATGATTCATATCGCCGCGCTCCGGTCCCCCGTAAAACACCAGATCTCCCGGTCTCGCATTGATCTGATCAACCATCACGGAAGCGTTCCACTGGCTCGTCGTATGTCCGCCTATGCCTGCATCAGAACCACCCAGACCGTTGTAATAGCAGTACAGTGTAAAGCCGCTGCAATCCAGCCCATAGCTCCTTGTCATGCCGGTCGAGGTACTGCCATCCGCCGTCACCTTCGCAGGAGAACCCCAACGGTCATCCCAGCCGAATACGAAGGATTTACCGCCCCAGAAATAGCCGACCTTTCCGACCAGGCTGTATGCTGCCGTTACAATCCGGACACGCGCCTCGGAAATATCGCTGCCGACCGACGCCCGCACAATCTGCGGTGCCGCACTGGCGATCGCACAGAGCTGCAGGCACTGCGCCGAAGCGTAGGATTCTATTTCTGCCCTTCCGGCACTATCAATTCCGTTTCTTTGCACATAATCATCTATCGTCGCCGGAACAAGCTCAGCAGTGGAATAGATTCCGTCCGTCTGCCCGTCTGACTGTAATTCACTCTCCTGTCGCAGGCGCAGCCACTTCTCATAACGCGCCCGGTCCATCTGCGCCTTCCGCTCTTCGCGCAGCGCTTCTCTCTGCTGACTGGCATGTTCCTGAATAGCAGCACGCATATATACTTCCAGCCCGCCTATGCCTGTATTCCAGCCGGCAAGCAGCAGCTCTTCCTGCGCATCCACTGCTGCGAGCGCTTCCTCAATCGGATATTCCTCCGTGAATACCTCCGAAATATCAGGTCCGTCCAAACTTTTTACGGGCTTGTTCATCTCCGTAAAGATCTCCATCAGAAGCGCCCTGGAATCCGATGATATACTGGCGGAACCGGTTCTCTGCTTCAATTCATAGACAAATACTGCAAAAACATCCTTCCAGTTGGCTGCATGAAAATTTTCCGGATCAGATAATGTCTGTGCAAATGCCGCCTCTGCCTCACTGCAGAGACTGCCAAAATCGTCTGCAAAGCTGATGCCATACATACTGGAAAGTTGTCCAAGATAAGATGCATTGCTGGCAATGATATTCGTCTTCCAGTCGGCATTCAGCTGTGAATGATCCTCGCTCTCTGTCTCAGATTCTGTCTCGGATTCTGATTCCGTTTCAGTTTCAGTGTCAGACTGTGTTTCCGACTCTGCATCGGATCCGGATTCCGTCTCTGTGCCTGACTGCGTTTCTGTTTCTGTATTGCTTTCTGTTTCCGTATTATCTGCTTTACCGCCGGTTTCTGTTTCTGAAGAGGGCTCCGTCTCCGGCTCCGTGACCGGCGCCTTCGTTTCCGGCTCTGACGGCACTTCCGTGGACGGTGTCTCCGGCTCCGGCGGGTTCGTCTGCGGCGGCTCCGGCGGGTTCGTCTGCGGCGGCTCCGGCGGGTTTGTCTGCGGCGGATCTGTCTGCGGCGGTTCCGTTTGTGGGGTATTGGTCTGCGGAGGATCTGTCTGCGGTGTCTCTGTCGGAGATGCATTCGTCTGTGATGCACTCGTTTGGGCTGCCCCCGTTTTTTCCTCCCGCTGTTGTTTTTCCGTCTCCTGCACTGCCTGCTCCCCGGCAGACACCGGCACCTGCATTACTGCAGCCGGTACCGAAACTGCAAGCACTCCGGAAACAGCGATGTACGATATCTTCTTCCAAAGCTGTTTTCTTCTCATCCTATATTTTATCTCCTAAAATCCATTTTCCCCACACCTTACTGGTATACGGTATCACATTTCCCTCAATATTTCAATTTCTTTTTTTCAGACACTTCCTATTTACTTTTAGACCCATTTCGACTAAGATAGAGGTATAGAGAAAGGAGGGCTTTCACTTATGGAGATCGGACACTTTATAATGCAGCCAGAAGAAATCCTGAAACGGCTCCGCCGTTTCATCTATCTGGATGATGCAGAATTTTTCAGAGCCTTTCTGGAACCACTCTCACCAGAAGAGATTGCGGAATTCCATCAGCTCTGCCCGGAATTTCCATCCGGCCATCTTCCGCAGAAAAATACCTGAAATATCCGCTTTCCCTTTTGAAGGCACTACGTCCGCCGGATGACATTTAGTCACGGCCGGACGTCTCTTCTAAAATGCGGATTGCCTCCTGAAGCTGATTATCGTCTTCTTTTTCAATGATCAGCTTATTTTCTATGTCCTCGGATAGCTCAATCTGCACATCCGGCTCAATGCCTTTTTCATGAATATCGGCTCCGCCTGGTGTAAAATATTTCGCCACCGTCAGCTTCATACCAGTACCGTCAGATAACGCAAAAATTCTCTGAACGATACCCTTTCCAAACGTCGTCGTACCGACCAGAGTACCGGTTCCGTAATCCTTCACCGCTCCTGCAAAAATTTCCGATGCACTTGCGCTGTTTCCATTGATCAGTACTGCCAGCGGCTTGTTAAAGGAGTTTTCTCCATCGGAATAATATTCTGTGCGCTGCCCGTACTTATCCTCCGTGTAAACGATCAGCCCCTCCGGGAGCAGCTGGTCCAGGATGTCGCAGACAGACTGCAGCACACCACCCGGATTATCACGCAGGTCAATAACCAGCTTTTCCATCCCCTGTTCTTCCAGATCTGCCATTGCTGCCGTAAACTGTTCCACTGTCACTTCATCAAATTCTGATATCTGCAAATAGCCAATCTGGTTTTCCAGCATTTCTGCGGAAACTGTCGGAATCTGGATCGCCCGCCGCACCACCTGCAGCTCCAGCTCTTCGTCCTCTCTGAGAATGCTCAGAGTAACCGCATCCTTCTCCTCTGTCTTGATGCGGGAAACCAGTTCTGTCAGATCCATGCCATCGGTATCCTGACCATCAATTGCAAGGACTGTATCGTCCGGAAGCAGACCTGCCTCCGCCGCAGGCGTGTCTGTAAAGCAGGTAACAACGGTAATCTCTCCTGTATCAGGATCCTGCGTAAGCAGCGCACCGATCCCGGAATATTCCCCGCTCGTCGATTCCTCCAGACTTTTCAGAGCCTCCGCAGAATAATATGCAGCATATGGATCATCCAGTCCTTCCAAAAGTCCGCTGTAAATTTCGTCCTCCACCAGATCACTATCCAGTTCTCCCATAAAATATTGATTAATAATTTCCTGTATTTCCAGAATCCTGCTGCTGATTGCACCAGTATCCAGCTCCAGATGTGTCTCATCCTCCTGTGTGATGGTCTCCGTCTGCGTCTGAAGCCGTCTCATAAGCTTCCAGCGAAACCAGCCCAGTGAAAGAGCAATACAAGTCAATGTGAGCAGAACACCGCAGAGCATCCCATGAATAAAGATACCGTCTCTGTCCCGTCTCTTTTCCTGCCGTTTCATTTCTTCGTCAAGATTCTCATTTTCCATCATATTCTCCAAAAAAAGGGAATTTGAGCACCTCAAATCCCCCACACAATTTCTCCCTGTTATTTTATGCGGCAGCTGCCGCCTTCATACTGCAAACTAATACTCCATCGTCTCCATATACTTCATGTATTTTACGACCATCAGTGCAATCTTAAAGGTGATGGCATCCTCAAACACACGCAAATCAAGTCCGGTGCTCTTCTGCAGCTTATCCAGACGGTAAACAAGCGTGTTACGATGGATATAAAGCTGTCTGGAAGTCTCGGAAACGTTCAGACTATTCTCAAAAAACTTATTTATAGTAGTCAGGGTCTCTTCGTCAAAGTCATCCGGCGATTTTCCGTCAAAGATTTCCCTGATAAACATCTTACACAGCGGCATCGGAAGCTGATAGATCAGACGCCCGATTCCGAGTGAACTGTACGCGATAATATCCCGCTCGTCAAAAAATATTTTTCCGACATCCAGCGCCATACGCGCCTCCTTGTAAGACCGGGACACCTCCTGGATTTCTCCTACGATCGTGCCATACGCGATATGGGCATGCTCCCGCTTTACTCCCTCCAGACTGTTGATGATCAGCGCAGCAACCTTTTCCATCTCCTCATAGTCATCTGTAGGTGCCAGCTCTTTTACGACAATAATGCTCTTTTCATCGACTGCCGTGATGAAATCCTTCGCTTTATTTCCAAGGCTCATACGCACCCCTTCCAGGGATGCATTGTCCTTCTCATGATCTGTTTCCAGAATAAAAACTACCCTGCGCGCTTCAGTATCAATGTGAAGCTTTTTTGCACGATTGTAAATATCGATCAAGAGCAGATTGTCTAACAGCAGATTTTTGATAAAATTGTCCTTATCAAAACGCTCTTTATAGGCGATCAACAGGTTCTGCACCTGAAACGCCGCCATTTTTCCTACCATATAAGTGTCGTCGCTGCTTCCGCTTGCAAGCAGGATATATTCAAGCTGCGCATCATCGTACACCTTAAAGAACTGATAGCCCTGCAGCTCCTGGCTGTCCGCCGGGGAATTTACAAACAGCATTGCCGAGTCCACATATTGCCCAACCTCATCAAACGTAGAGGCTAATACATTACCCTCTGTGTCGATAATACCAACGTCCACTCTGCTGATCTGCTTGATTCCCTCTACCGTATTTTGCAAAATTTGATTTGAAATCATGTCCTTCACCCCAATACATTTGTCTTGTTACAATCATACACCAATTTAACCAAAAATAAAAGAGAAATTTCGCCCTTTTTTGTAAAAATTTAATTCATACAAAATAAGTCCGTGATTCCCCTCCGGAGTGCCGTTAACCCACCAGAAATTTTCGTGTTACTGTTCAGGTCAGGACTTTGCATTTACTGCAAAGTCCGTAAGAACATGATTCAAGAGTG
>DKTR01000101.1:67900-68175 GCA_002473385.1 Lachnospiraceae bacterium UBA7225 | reverse complement strand
ATAGATACCGGTCATAACGTTGACCGCACCAAGTTCACTCACCTGACCTTTTTCAAAGCCCTCCAGTTCAGGCTTGGTCTCTTCTTCGAACAACATTTCATAAGAAGGATTGTGCACGATTTCAGTGGTTCCAGTAATGCCATACTTACTTAAATTAATCTCTGCCATCTTACATTTAACCTCTTTTCTTTCATAGTATTTGGGAGCTTTCCTACTTCCTCAAACATATTATACATAATAAATCGATAAAATCAACCTAAATTTTTTTGAAACGC
>DKTR01000101.1:56523-67606 GCA_002473385.1 Lachnospiraceae bacterium UBA7225 | reverse complement strand
AAACGCCAAAAAAATGATATTTTCTTAACAAAGTAGCAAAAATTATTGCCCAAAATACACGCCACGTACTCAAATATCATTATAGGGCATCGCCAACCAGCGTTTTTATAAACTCCCGACGCTCAAAAAGAATACGTATCAATTCTTTTTCCTGCTGCCAGTCCAGCGGTTCGGAATGGCAGCAGATATTACGCAGCTGGCGGAATTTCTCTAATTCCCCGGCATATGTGTTCCACCACTGCTCATCACAAATCTCCTCAAACAGAAAAACCCTGCAGGAAGCTAACCGAAATCGCAGTTCCGCTTTATTTAAAATGTAAGTGAAGGTACCTGTAGTTACTTTTTGCTCTTTGATATCGCAGAGTTTTTCCCTGTATATCTTTTCATCAGGAAATAGAGCTTTCAATTTTCCAAAGAGCCGTTGTTTCAGCATAGATTCCATTGTCTTGCAAAACAAAATACCCACGCAAGATGCGTCCATCTCCTCCAGATTATACCTTTCTCTCATCGTGGCAAACAGTTCATGCAACAAAATGCTGCTGGTAAGCCTTTGCTGAATCATCGGCGACAAGCTTTTCATATCAGAGGCAGAAAGACCAAACGCCTCCATCTGAGCCGGGGTAAGGGAATTATTTTTCCATAGACCGTCCAGTTCTTGAAAAAGTGGTGCCACCAGGCTGTCATCCAATTCCCCGTCCATTGTCAGGGAATCGGCGCCTGGCACCTCCTGCAACAGCCGGTCTATTTTCTTTTTATCATGCAGCTTCCCAGGTGTGCCCATCGCCTTCTGTAAGGCACGCAGAGCATAACTGTCCAGAATCCCTTTTACCTTTTGGAACAGAGCAGAATGTTGCCAGACAGTATAATCACCTATTACATACAAACGATACCTGGCTCTGGTGACTGCCACATTCACAATATTAGTATTTACCCACCGGACAGCACTCAAAGCATTCTTATCGCACCCAAGCAGAAAAATGACCTGATCTGCTTCTTTTCCCTGAAAGGTATGCACAGTTCCAATACACTGCTCTGCCCAATCTACTAAACGTTTGTCTTTCCGATACTCCGGCTGGGAACGAATCATCCTTTTCATCCCATCCCTCACAGTGGTAAACGGAGTAATAACAAAAAGACTTGGCATTTCTTCGGTTCGTTGAAAAGCCTCCCGGATAAGTTCCCACGCTTTTCTTCCCTGCGTTTCCACAAAATGATCCTTCCCTGCTTTGCCATTTTCTGTTCCACTGACATTAATCCAGCCGGAACTTCCCCGACAAAATCCGGTCTCTTTCTCAGGTTCCGGCAAAGCAGTCTGCTGCTTCATCATATTGTTGTAAGATAATGCATTGGACAGTTCAAACATAGGGCTGATACAACGTCGATGCACAGTCAAAGGACATCCTACCCAGGTTTTCTGTTCTCCCTCGACATAAGTCGTTCCTACGAAGTTCAGCCGGTCAGCAAAGCCTTGGACTGAATGAGTTTTAGATTGATAATAGCCAGTATAATCATTTTGAATCACCTGTTTAATCAAATCCAATTCATCCGTAACAACCGGTTCCACCTGTTTGGGATCACCAACCACAATAGCTCGACGGCAACGGAAAAGAGATCCCAGCGCCATCTGCGGTGCAGCTTGTCCTGCCTCGTCAATGATCAGACAACCGATTTCTCCCGGTCGCCGGATAGCAGATAACATATTTCCAGCCGATGCAAACGTTGTAGAAAGTACAGGGGTCAGCAAAAACACCGTGTTCAACAAAGAGCTAAACGCTGCTTCCTTGTCGCGCTGTGAAAACGTCACTACTTTTTTATCATCATCTCTGGGATCTTTCCACAGTAACAACAGATTTTTGAAATTCCACAAGCAGGCCTTTGATCCTAATAAAAAAGCTTTGTGAAGCTTTAACGCCTCATAGAACAGTTTCTCCCGCTCTCGATTATAAGCTGCTGTATACCATGGATTAGCTGCCTGCGCTTCTGTGGATTCTTTGTCTTCTTCGCTATCATACTTGCGAAAAAATTCTTCATCCAACACGGTCATCGCCTGATCATCGCACCGTTCAGAGACCTCCTTCAAAAACAGTAAATAGGATTGTCGGATCTCTGCAATCTTTGTCAAGCATTCTTCCAGCTTCAAACGTAACTGGTCTATCTGATCAGTGCACGCTCGTCTTTTTTCAAGAATCTGGTTTTGCTGATTTTTAAGACCGCTTACTGCATTGCTTTGTACATCACACTTCCGGTTTTGCTGTTCTAACTCTTGCTGCAGCTGTTCCATCTTCATTGTCTCATCCTGAAGACTCTGCTCTGCCCTATCCAGGGCTTGATACTGTTCCTGAATAGTACGAGCCAGCATGGTAGGACGATGAAATATTTCCAAAATAATGTCCCGGAAACGGCGACTGTTTTCTAATTCCATAATTTGCTGGCGAAGCTTCTGAATTTGATTTTCAATGTTCACTTGATTTCTATCCTGCAAAGATTTCCTCTGTTGCAAACCGGCCAATTCTGCTTTACATTCCTCCAAGGTTTCCCCAGCCAGTTTCAACTGCTGCTCCAGATTCCACCATTCACTCAGTATCTGTGTGGCTTCCCGCTCTTGCTGAGCCTTTGCTGCTCTGATTTGCTGGGCTTGGTTGTCTAAAGCTACTTTCTGTCTCATATAGCGTTTTCTGTATCCGCTGATCTGCTGAAGCTCTTGTTCAATTTGCCTAACTTTCTCGTACTGTTTTCTAAAGCGCCGAGCAGCACTTATATAATCCACTTTTCGTTGCTGAATGCTATCATTAGAACCAAAACTTCTAATATATGGTTTCAATACGGAATAAGTATAATCTTTCAAATTACTCATCTTTCCAAAAGGTGCGGAAATCAGCCCCCATCTATCCCACACTCCCTCTTCTCTTTGCGCCAAATCGTTGGCCAGCTTTGTAAAATAGATATCCGGATATGTTTGATATTTATATCCTCCCTCTTGTTGATTCCACACGAAATAAATTTCTTGCTCCGCCCCATCTATTTTGAATAAATTTTGCACTTCTAAAAGTCCTTGCTGAATTAATGCCTTCTCGTCTTTTCCTGGCTCCAATCCTTTCAGTAAAGCTGTTCCATCCGGTAATTCCTTTGTAATATTCTCCACCGCAGCGTTATTGCAGGAGGCTACCAGCATTCCATAATCTTTCAGCCGTTCATCAGCAAAATCATAATACCCCCAGCAGTATTGAGAATACCCCTTGCGCGCTTTATCTCCATCTTGAAAGCATCTCTGTATAAAGGCATCGTCCGGGTCTTGATACTGTGCAAGCAAGTTAGCCCGTTCCACGACATTACCAGCTATAATCTCTTTTAGCAGAGTAGTCTTCCCTGTACCAGGAGGACCATTAACAGAAAAAATAAGCTGGTTATATAAGGATGGCTTCCAGCACAAATTGATTGCCATCTGCTGCATCAAACATGGCATAAATCTGGACGGCCATTTTCCTAGCGGCGCTTTTGCAACATCCAAATAGTCGTGAAAGAAATCGGCACGCTCTTTCTCTTTTCCTTTTTTCCATGCAGTGCGTACATCAATTCGATCCCGAAAATCCAGCCAATGCAGTTGTGGGTTTTCTTCCGCAAATACTCCTGTAATATAATTTAATAACGCTTGTTCTAACGCTTTCTCGCCAAACTCTCCTCCGTCAATCGCTTTTTCAACCATATGCAGGTCATCCGCAAAAAAACTATTTGCCAAGTCACTATAGTGCAAAACCTCTGTATCCCGCGCCTTGCTCTCTTCCGTCCGATACCGGCGATAAATCATGACAGCATCCCAATTTATCCTCTGTTCCGGTTGGATAATATTTACTAAATATTCACTTTCTACCTGTTTCCTAAGAGAATTCAGCAAAGCAACGGTGAGCCGTTGACCTGCTATCCCTTCCTTCGTTTCATTCACAAGCTGTATATCAAAAAGATGCATATCGGACTCATAAGCATCCATAGATAAAAAGTCCGACATATTTTCTTTTGTCAGTTTATCAGAATGATCCAGAAGCTGATGAATCCCCCAGACTAAAGGTGACACTTGAATACTCTCCGGAATATAGTTGCCTTGTTCATCACACTTCAAACCTATCAGACATACCGTTTTTTGATTTTTCTCCGGCAATTCCAAATTCTGATGAAAGACTTGCTGTAAGCGTTCAGCAAAAAGATATCGTTCCATCTTTCCCAGACAAACATGAATCTCATCCGATAATACTCCGTAAGAAGAATAAACACGTGCATCATTCTGCAGCGCCGTATACGGTCCTGTAGATAACAATTTGTGATTTTCAGTGAGCAAATCAACTTGATCAGATAGCACGTGATACACCGTAATCTGTTTATTACGTCCTTCCCCCCTGGCCGCTTTTAAACAGCCTTCCCGACCTTCCCTGGTCTGTACGGGAAAGTCGGATTGACCCAGAAATTCTACTAAATACCAATATTTTACAATCATGGAAGCAAAATTCCGTTTATCCATTTCTATCATCCTTTACTGGTTTCTATATTGCCGTACCCTGTGTTCTGTAATCTCACCGCATTGCTGCTGTCTTTACAGTCACTGTATCACTCATTGCCGCACCTTCATACTCTTTAGATAAAGTATACCCTTGCCCCAGAGTAAAATCAACAGTGATTGGAATAACGATATTCCATTACAAGGACAAAAATCGCTGCACCCCAATAAATACATGGAATACAGCGATTTTTCTTTCCAATTTCTGCTTATATCACAAGCATGGCATCCCCAAAGCTAAAGAACCTGTACCGCTCTCTCACCGCCTCAGCATATGCCTTCTCGATGTTTTCTTTTCCGGCAAGCGCTGACACAAGCATCAGCAGAGTAGATTCCGGAAGGTGGAAATTTGTAATCAAAGCATCGAGGATTTTGAAGCGATACCCCGGATAGATGAAAATATCCGTCCATCCGCTTCCGGCATGAAGCACACCATTTTCATCCGCAGCGGATTCAATGGTGCGGCAGCTGGTTGTCCCTACACAGACTACTCTTTTTCCCGCTGCCTTCGTGCGGTTAATCAGCTCCGCCTGCTCTTCCTCTACCATATAAAACTCGGAATGCATGTGATGCTGCGTGACATCCTCCACCTTCACCGGCCGGAAGGTACCAAGTCCCACGTGCAGTGTCACATGTGCGATATTTACACCTCTGTCGCGGATTTCCTGCAGAAGCTCCGGCGTAAAGTGCAGCCCGGCTGTCGGCGCCGCTGCAGAGCCATCATGCTTTGCATAGACTGTCTGGTAACGGTTTTTATCCTGCAGCTGATGGGTAATGTACGGCGGCAGCGGCATCTGTCCAAGCCGGTCAAGAATCTCCTCGAAAATACCTTCATACGTAAAGCGGATCAGGCGGTTGCCATCCTCGGCAACCTCCAGTACCTCACCCATAAGAATCCCTTCTCCAAAGGAAATCCATGTACCCGGCTTTGCCTTTTTGCCTGGCTTCACCAGCGTCTCCCAGACATCTCCTTCGCGCCGTTTCAGCAGCAGAATCTCAATCTTTGCATCCGTTCCGACTTTGCTGCCAAACAAACGCGCCGGGATAACCTTCGTATCATTGATCACCAGGCAATCACCCGGATTCAGATAATTGACAATTTCCTTAAAAATATGATGTTCCATCTGCCCCGTTTTCCGATTCAGAACCAGCAGACGGGAGGACGAGCGGTCCTCAAGCGGATCCTGAGCGATCAGTTCCTGCGGCAGATCAAAATAAAAATCTGATGTTTTCATATAATACTCCCATAGACTACTTTTTCCCGCAGCAGCACCGGAGCGCCGCCCTGCGTACATTCCACGATTGCCACACCGCAGTTCGGGGCAACGCCGCTTCCCCAGAAATCACTCATTTCATAGGTACGCATGCTGTTTAAAAGACCGCGCGCCGCCGCTCCATGGACAGAAACCAGGATTGTTTTATCTGCCAGCTCCGGTCTGCTGCAGATATCCTGCATAAAATCTGCTGTCCGCGCTGCCAGTTCCTCCAGCGTTTCGCCGCCCTCTGCAGGCGTATATCGCTCCGGATGGTTGAAAAAATTGTAAATTTCGACGTTGCCTTCTGCTCCGTCCTCCATCCAGCGCGTACCCTCATATGCGCCAAAACTAATCTCAATAATCCTTTCATCCTCTATAATCGGAACATCTCTGCCCTCCAGCACGAGCCGTGCCGTCTCCCGGGCGCGATCCAGCGGACTGGTAAATGCCAGATCAAAAGGAATATCCTTCATGCCTTTTGCTGACTCACGTGCAAGCGCGCGTCCTCTCTCATTTAACGCAATGTTGCTTCTGCCCTGCAGGCGGCGCTCCTTATTCCAGGACGTCTCCCCATGGCGCATAATATACATTTTCACGTAATATCCCCTTACTGTCTCAGCACAATCCCCAGCGACTTCAGACCATGCAGAATCTTTTTCATCGCCGCTGCAACATCCGCTTCCTCAAGCGTCCGGTCTTTCGCCCGGAACACAATAGAGTATGCCATTGATTTATAGCCTGCCTCAATCTGCGCGCCTTCATAAATATCAAACAGGCTGTAACTCTCCAGATATTTCCCGCCGCGCTGTGCAATCATTGCCTCAATGTCACCTGCCAGCACATTCTTCGGCACTACCATGCTGATATCACGGGTAACTGCCGGGAATCTTGCAATACCCTCAAATTTGCGGTCGAAGGTGGCATAGCTATCTACTGACGGCATATCCAGCACCGCCAGATAGGTGCGTTCTCCGATACCATAATTATCCGCCACTGCCGGGTGAAGTTCTCCGATATAGCCAAGCCTCGTTCCTCTATAGAAGATATCTGCCTGGCGTCCCGGATGCAGGTACGGTCTGCCAGATTCCGGATCGTAAGTCACCGTATCATGCAGCCCTGCCTTCTCAAAGAATTCCTCCACAACACCCTTCATCGTATAGAAATCGCCATCCCCGTACATACCGAGTGTAAGCTGCATCCGTTCCTCCGGAAGCTCCGTCAGCGGAAGCTGCTTCGGAAGATATATATTGCCCAGCTCATAGAGACGCACGTTTTTATTTCTGTGGTTATAATTAAATGCCAGTGAAGTCAGCATCCCGTTCAATGACAGCGTTCTCATAATACTGAAATCCTCACCAAGCGGATTGGAAATTGTCACTGCCTGCCGGAGCTTATCGTCTGCCGGAAGCAGAAGCTTGTCGAATACCTTCGGGCTCTCAAAAGAATAACAGTAGCCCTGGGAAAATCCGCAGTACTCCGCGATATCACGTGCCACCTGCTCCACACGCAGATAGAACGGCAGCTTCCCGGTCGTTGCCTCGCCTTTTGGCAGTGTTACCGGGATATTGTCATAGCCGTAGAATCTGGCCACTTCCTCCGCAAGGTCTGCCGTGCGCAGCACATCCTGGCGCCAGCTCGGAACGATAACCTCCCCGGTCTCTTCATCATATTCCAGATCAACACTCTTAAAATAGCCCAGCATTTCTTCTGCCGGAATATCGGTTCCCAGAAGCGCATTGATCCGCTCCGGTTCAAACGGCACGCGCACAGTACCTCTCTTCTTAGGATACACATCCACCATGCCGCCGACTACCTCACCGGCCCCAAGCTCTTCCATCAGCTGGCAGGCACGGTCGATCGCCGCCTGCGCATTATTCGGGTCAAGTCCCTTCTCAAATTTTCCGGAAGCATCCGTGCGCAGACCAATTTTCTTCGCAGAAAGACGGATATTGGTGCCGTCAAAGCAGGCCGCCTCAAACATCATCGTTTTTACATCATCCGTAATCATGGAATTTTCCCCGCCCATAATTCCGGCAATACCGACTGCCTTTTCGCCGTCACAGATCATCAGCACAGAATCGTCCATCGTGCGTTCCTGTCCGTCCAGTGTAACAAACTTTTCGCCCTTTTCTGCGCGGCGCACCACAATCTCATGTCCGGCAAGTGTGTCATAATCATAAGCGTGCATCGGCTGTCCGTACTCTTCCATCACGTAGTTTGTAATATCAACTACATTGTTGATCGGACGGATTCCGTTCACCGCCAGACGGCGCTGCAGCCACATCGGCGACGGAGCAATTTTAATGTTTTTAACTACTCTTGCACAATACCGCGGACACAGATCGGTATCCTTCACCGTCACTTTTACATAATCGCCTGCGTCCTCATCGTTTCCGGTCACTTTCACTACCGGCGGCACAAACGGCTTACGGAAGGTGGCTGCTGCTTCACGCGCAATACCAAGCACGCTGTAGCAGTCCACACGGTTTGAGGTGATCTCATATTCAAAAATTACATCATCCAGACCGAGCGCTTTCACCGCACTTTCCCCGACCTGTGCATCCTCCGGAAAAATATAAATGCCATACTCCGGTGCCTCCGGATACATTTCTCTGGTAGATCCGAGTTCCTCGATGGAACACATCATGCCGCAGGATTCCACACCGCGCAGCTTACCCTTTTTAATTTCAATCCCGCCTTCTGTCATTTTTCCGTCATGATTGCCGGCAACGCGGCCGCCATCCAGAACAACCGGAACCTTGTCGCCCACCTTCACATTCGGGGCACCGGTAACGATCTGCACGGTCTCCGTTTTAACATCAACCTGGCAGATGATCAGTTTATCTGCATCCGGATGCCTTTCAATGGATAGAATCTGTCCGATCACAATTTTATCCAGATCCCGGTCGAGTTTCTCAAACCCCTCTACCTTTGTGCCGGACAAGGTCATTGCATCTGTATATTCCTGCGCCGTACACTCCAGTTCCGGAACATATGCTTTAATCCATGATAATGAAGTATTCATGCCAATCCCTCCCCTAAAACTGTTTTAAGAAGCGAATGTCGTTTTCATATAACAAACGCATATCATCAATTTCATATTTTAACAATGCAATACGCTCCAGACCGACACCAAACGCAAAGCCTGTGTATTCTTCCGGATCAATTCCGCACATTTCCAGCACATGCGGATGAACCATGCCGCAGCCAAGAATCTCAATCCAGCCGGAGCCCTTGCAGAAACGGCAGCCCTTTCCGCCGCACTTAAAGCAGCTTACATCCACCTCTGCGCTTGGTTCTGTAAATGGGAAATGATGCGGACGGAATTTCGTTCTGGTCTCCGGCCCGAACAGCTCTCTGGCAAATTCCTCCAATGTACCCTTCAGATCGGCAAAAGTAATATTTTTGTCGATAACAAGCCCCTCGATCTGATGGAAAGACGGAGAATGTGTCGCATCCACCTCGTCAGAGCGGAACACACGTCCCGGAGAGATCATGCGGATCGGCAGCTTTCCTTTTTCCATTGTGCGTGCCTGCACCGGAGAGGTCTGTGTACGGAGCACAATATCTTTATTGATATAGAAGGTATCCTGTTCATCCTTCGCTGGATGATTTGCCGGAATATTCAGCTTCTCAAAGTTGTAGAGATCATACTCCACCTCCGGTCCCTCAATCACCTCATATCCCATACCAATGAAAATACGCTCCACTTCCTCCAGCGCGATCGTATTCGGATGGCGGTGTCCAACGTTGTTTTTCTTTGCCGGAAGCGTAACGTCGATTACCTCCGCCTTCAGCTGTGCTTCTCTGGCAGCGGACTCCAGCTTCTTCTTCGTATCTTCCAGAAATTCCTCAATAGCAGCCCTTGTCTCATTTACCATCTGTCCGACCATCGGACGCTCCTCAGGGGCAACGTCCTTCATGCTCTTCAGAACCGCTGTCAGTTCCCCTTTCTTGCCCAGAAATGCTACACGCACATCGTTCAGCTTTTCCAGTGCGTCAGACTGCCGGATCTGTTTCATGGCTTCTTCTCTGATTGCCTGCAATCTTTCTTTCATAAATCTTCTCCTTCCATATTGGGATTGGTGGTATAACAGCCATACCAGGTATGCACGCATACGCAGAGCCACGCACCACGCGCTTTTGCCATGGACGCCGTGCCACTTCGCAAATGCTTCGCATTTCCTCAGTCGCGGGCTTTCGCCCTATGAAGACAAAAGTTCTTGTCTCTGCACGTATGCACGCATACGCAGAGCCACGCACTTTTGTCTTCGCACGGCTCTATGCTTACGCGCAAAAAAGCTCCGTCCCGCATAGGGACGAAGCTTATAATCCGTGGTACCACCCTGTTTTCTGCCATTGGCAGACACTCGCATGAGCGTAACGTGCTCAGACGTCATCTCCTACTGGCATATGCCCCGCAGCTTGTGATCCGCGATGCGTTCAGAAATGCAGCTCCGGTGGGAAATTCGACACATTACAGGAACCCGGGGATGCTTCCAGCCGCTGACATCCTCTCTCTGTCGGAAAATAATGCTCTACTGACACCTTCATTGCCTTTATCTGCCTTTTAGTTTATCACAAATCCTTTTTCTGTCAAGTGCTTTCTTCTTCTGTAAATGCATCCGGATATTCCAGATAACAGTTCACCTCTGCCCCGGCAAACAGCAGCCACATGCAAAAATACAGCCACAGCATGATCATCACAACCGTTGTCAGACTTCCATAAATACTGGTGGAACGGCTGGCGTAATCGAAGTAAAGAGAAAAACCGTAGGAATAAATCGCCCATGCGGATGCCGCAAAAACAGCTCCAGGAATCTGACGGATAATTTTAATTTTGCAGTTCGGAAGTGAACAGTACAGCGCAAGAAAGACCAGTGACAAAATCAGCACGGAGATCGCAGCACGCACAAGAATAATCATTCCGGTAAAGGTGCGCAGCACTGGAAAATACTGGAACGCCGTATTCTGGATCTGGTTGCCGAACAGAAGCAATATACAGGCAAGTACAATGGCAACAATCAGAAAAAGAATATACACACCGGAGCGCAGGCGCATATAAATATAATTCCGGTTTTCCTCCACGCCACGTACGGAATTCAGCCCGTTGGTGATTGCAACTACGCTTCTCGCCGCCGCCCACAGAGCTGCGATCACTGTCCCGGAAAGAAGCGCTGTTGAGCTGTTAAAAAGCTCCGCGACAATACCTGCAATCAGATCGTAAAAACTCGTCGGAAGAAACTCAACCAGCAGATTCATCACCATATCTGCTGTCAGC
>DKTR01000101.1:42228-56213 GCA_002473385.1 Lachnospiraceae bacterium UBA7225 | reverse complement strand
CATCACCATATCTGCTGTCAGCGGCGTATACTGGATCAGTGTCAGAAGCAGCATGAAAAACGGAAAAAAGCCCATGATAATAAATAGGGCGGACTGCGCTGCAAACGCATCTACCCTATCTTTTTTCAGTTTCCGCATAAAACGGCGGAATAATTTATAGCTCTCCCAAAAGCGATCCATAGTATCCCTTTCCCTGCGCATCCGGCTGTCGTATCTGCGCATTTCCGGCAGCCGTATGCCGTTCTTTCTGACAGATAAATCATATCACTTTTCTTTTTCGCTGTCTACCTTCTCCCGTTATTCTGCACAGATTAATTCCGCATTTCCATAGTAATTATGCAGTATCTCCTGATAACTGAGTCCCTCCCCGGCCATGTGTTTTGCGCCATTTTGACTCATGCCGTTGCCGTGGCCATATCCACCGCCCAGGATATGATAGCCGGCAAGGACGCCTTCCTCATATTGTGGCTGAAGGATAAAAAACGCGCTTGGCAGCAGCTCCATCTCCGTAAGCATTTCACCATCCTGCAGAGTAACGGTCCCGGCTGCCCCGGCAAGGAATTGGCGGATATCATATTCTCCCTCCACGACATCGCTTTCACCATTTTCATAAGTAACACTGAGCTGCTCTGCTGCTCCGCTCTGCTGCCGTTCCTGCACCGTAAGCGCAGAAACTCCGGAAAAACTGTCCAGTGAGAGATTTGTCTGCCAGCGGTACCAGGGCTCCTGGGCCTCGTAAGCCTTCACCTGATCTGTCTGAAGAAATGCTGCAAATACCGTCTCCGCCGACAGATCCATATGCAGATCCAATCCGCATGAGGTTGAATAATACAGTGCATCAATCAACCCGTCTTCATCGGCGAGCACCATGCCTGCTGTCGCAGCCACAGCAGCATCAGTCGCTTCGGAATGATCCTGATTATTGTACACCTGGTAGGACACACTATCGTCTACGTCAGCATAAAAAGCAGACGCACTTTCTTCCTGCATCCGTTTTCGGGCATAGGTGCGGGCACAGACCGCCTGCGCCTTCAAAGCCTCCGCCGGATAGGAAGAGGGCATTTCGCTCGGCACAACCCCGCACAGGTAACGTTCCAGCGGAAGCACATTGATCAGCAGCAGCCCCTTTTCTGCACGATGGATTTCCAGCATCCCTTCGTAGGTTTCCGACGAACGCGCGCGCTGCAATCCATAAACCTCAAACTGTCCGTTTCCAGATTCCAGATACAGGACGTTATCTCCGCCAAACGCCCCGGACTGCACAGTAAAAACCTCTTTTTCTCCTTCGACCGCCTGCCGGGTGCCACTCTCCCCCGATATAGAAAAGCCGGCATCCGAAGAAATGGTAATCTCCTTGTGATATTCGCCGGCAAACCCGGCCGTTTTAATCAGGACGCGTATATCACGCCCGTCATCCTCTCCATCCAGATTCTGCATTTCATTGGATGAAACTTCCGCAGATTTTTTACTATCTGATGTGTCCGGTGCAGCTGCCGCCGGACGTACGCTTCCGTTATTGTCTGAATCAGAAGCTATTTTGCCTTCCTGCATCTGCCTGCCGCCCACTGCCACCTTTTTTTTCTGCATAGTACCGTCTGCAAAGCCAAGCAGAAGCACAACAGCGATACATCCGCACAGCGCTACAATTTTCTTCATAAATCCCCTGCCTTCCAGAACTATTTTAACCGGCAATCATAAAGGGAACAGCCACTGCCCGCAGGCTCTGGTCTGTCCCCTTCTTTTGCATCTTAAAATTACTATGAGAATTTATAAATTGTTTCTGTGTGATAGGTCTCGCCGGCCTTCAGAACCGGAGACGCAAAATTCTCATGATTTATTGCGTCCGGATAGAACTGTGTTTCCAGACAAAAACCAAAACGCCTGTCATACGCCTTTCCGTCCTTGCCGATCTGCGTATTTTCTATAAAGTTTCCGGTGTAAAGCTGCACACCCACACAGTCGGTGAATACCTCCATCACACGCCCGCTCACCGGCGCTTTTACCTGTGCAATCTTCTTCATGGAGCCGTCTGTATTGAGCGCGAAGTTGTGATCGTAACCGCCGCCCATCTTCAATTGTTCGTTTTCCTGCTCAATATCTCTGCCAATCGGCTTCTCCTGACGGAAATCAAATGGTGTCCCCTCTACCGGAAGAATCTCGCCTGTCGGAATAGATTCCGCGTCCACCGCCGTCATGCCATCGGCATCGATCCAGAGAATATGTTCAAGAATACTTCCACTGTCGTGCCCCTCCAGATTAAAATAGCTGTGATTCATCATATTGGCGATTGTGTCCTTGTCCGCCTTTCCATCATATGTAATTTTAATTGCATTGTCCTCTGTCAGAGTATATGCAACTGTCACGTCAAAATTGCCTGGAAATCCCTGTTCCATATCCGGGCTGTGATGTGAAAATATAACCGTAAGATTTTCCTCATCCACCTGCATATCCCAGATAATCTTATCGTAACCCCGAAAACCGCTGTGAAGGCTGTTGCCGTTTTCGTTTTTGTCAATCTGATATTCTTTCCCGTTTATCGTAAATGCCGCTTTTCCAATACGGTTTCCACATCTTCCGATCGTAGCTCCGAGATAACCGCCATTTCTGGCATAATCGGTAACATCCGCATAGCCAAGCACGACATCCGCATATTTTCCATTTTTATCCGCTGTGACAGCGGATACCAGCGTTGCACCGTAATCCGTCACTTCCATTGTCATACCGCTCTTATTCGCAAGTGTGACAAGCCTTGCCTCTCTTCCGTCACTTAATGTTCCAAATCTGCTGATTTTTATTCCCATAATTTTCTCCTTCTCTGTCCTTATTTTCCGCAGGCACAGGTAAAAATTACTCATGGGAAGGTTTAAAAATCTTCCCGTGAGGTAACAAAAGAGAGCCTTACGGCTCTCTTTCAAACCCAGAATGCCGGCTCCTGCCTCTTGACTCCTAGCAATGCTAGGTGGGTAACCGCAACCGTTCTTCTGCCTTCCCCTGACCTATGGGGGCCTGACATCCAAACCGGCAATGTAGGAATCCCGTTTAAAGTAAATGTAGGTTCAAAACGGCAGGAGTTGTCGAACATTCCAGGAATATTCACTTTTCAATTACCGACTTAATTATCGCATCTCCCTGTGAAAAAGTCAAGTAGTAATGTTTGAAGCTGGTCTAAACAGTAAACAATGTAAACAACAGCTTTCTTTTATCTTTACATTTTGTTAATATTTTATTCATTAGTTTTTATTTCCATATTGTGCTATAATTAGTTCATTATGATAAAATAAAATCACAGATTGGAGGATATACCCTATGACGAATTTTTCTGAAATCACCCCAGATATCCTTACGTATGCGAAGCTCTGCGAATCCTCAAGTGCCATCAACCCGGAACTCTACACGACCTACGATGTCAAGCGCGGACTGCGTGATATCAACGGGCAGGGTGTACTTGCAGGACTGACTGAAATTTCTGAGATTACGGCCTTCAAAATGATTGACGGAAAAAAAGTCCCCTGTGAGGGACAGCTTTTTTACCGTGGCGTTAATGTAGAAGATATTGTAAAAGGTTTCCTGAAGGATGACCGTTTTGGTTTTGAAGAAGTCACCTATCTACTGCTCTTCGGACAACTTCCTGACAAACAGCAGCTTGCGGAATTCTCAGAACGTCTGGGCGGCTACCGTTCTCTGCCAACCAGTTTTGTGCGTGATATTATCCTAAAGGCGCCGAGCCCGGACATGATGAACACACTTGCCAGAAGCATTCTTACACTCTATGCTTATGACGATCGCGCGGACGATATTTCTGTGCCGAATGTTCTGCGGCAATGTCTGCAGCTTATCAGCCTTGTCCCGATTCTCTCAGTCTATGGTTACCAGGCATACAGCCACTATCACGATGGCAACAGCCTGTTTATTCATGTGCCGCAGCAGAATCTCTCCACTGCGGAAAGTATCCTTCATCTGCTGCGTCCGGACAGCAAATATACGAAACTGGAGGCTCGTATTCTGGATCTCGCACTGATCCTGCACATGGAACATGGCGGTGGAAATAACTCCACCTTTACAAACCATGTGGTTACATCCTCCGGCACAGATACCTATTCTGCAATGGCTGCCTCTCTTGGTTCTCTGAAGGGACCGCGTCACGGCGGTGCAAACATCAAGGTTGTACGCATGTTTGAAGATATGAAACAGGTGATAAAGGACTGGACGGATGAGGACGAAATCACCGCTTATCTCTCCGCTCTGCTGAACAGGGAGGCATTCGACCATGCCGGTCTGATCTACGGCATGGGACATGCCGTATACTCTCTCTCCGATCCACGTGCAAACATTTTAAAAGCGTTTGTGGAAAAGTTGTCCATGGAAAAAGGACGCGAAAAGGAATATGAACTCTACTCCGCTGTCGCCCGCCTCGCGCCGGAGGTAATTGCCAGGGAGCGCCGTATCTACAAGGGTGTCAGCCCGAATGTAGACTTTTACAGCGGCTTCGTTTACAGCATGCTTGATCTGCCCACAGAACTGTTTACTCCGATTTTTGCAGTCGGACGTATGGTCGGCTGGAGCGCACACCGTATTGAAGAACTGGTAAACAATGGAAAAATTATTCGTCCTGCCTATAAGGCAGTACAGGAGCAGCGTCCTTATCTCCCGATAAGCGAACGCTAATACACCGGAAGGTTTTATACTCCCCCGGAAGAATCTTTTCTTCTGGGGGAATTTTGCACCCTCCGGCGTATTTCAATTTATGGCCAGTATTTCTTCAGCGCCTTGCGCGCCTGCATCACAAACAAGACTGTCGCCAGCAAAAATGCTGCCAGCATAATCAGATACGCGTTTCCGAAAAAATGGAACAGATCTTCTGCAATTCCGATGATGCCACAAACTACCACTATGCAGCCATAAGCCAGCACTTTCGGCGCCATTTCCGCAATATATGCCGCTTTATCCTTACAGCGATTCACCTTGACATCTTTCGGAAGAAGAATATTTTCCTTAATCTCTCCCTTAAATTTCATCAGATACCAGACATACAAAATATAAACACCGCAAACAGCAATTACAAGATCCATCAGTGAAAACATAGAATCCATGTCAGCTTCCCCCTTTATATTGAAAGAATTTTCTTAACAAACTCCTTCATCCCATCTTTTTCCACCACCGCATCGTGAAGCACCGGTGCTGTACGGATTTCCTCAATCGCGCGCGGCACAGCCGTACCGGAAATGCGGGAAAGCTCGTCCACCATAGCAAAGTCTGACATTCCGTCATACTTTTCATCAATGGCATTCATCACGCTTCTGGTAAATTTGTACGGGCTTGCAGTAGAAGCAATTACAGTCACGCGCTCATCCGACTGCTCCTGTCGGTACTTGCGATACACACAGGAAGCGACCGCTGTGTGCGTATCCAGAACATATCCTGTTTTTTCGTAAAGCCTGCGGATTTCCGCTGCCACCTCTTCCTCAGACGCATAGCCGCCGGCAAAATCCGCCAGACACTCCTTCATTTCTGCTGTAATCTCATATCTGCCATCAGCCGCCAGTGACTGCATCATTGCACGGTCCGCCGCAGCATCTTCTCCGGCGATCCTGTAAATCAGACGCTCCAGATTACTGGAAACCAGAATATCCATTGAGGGAGAACTCGTTAGAATAAATGGGCGGTTCCGGTTGTATTCCCCAGTTGCGAAGAAATCATACAGCACCTTATTGTCATTCGAAGCACAAATCAGCTTTGCAATCGGTATCCCCATCTGCTTTGCATAGTATGCTGCAAGGATGTTGCCAAAATTTCCGGTCGGAACAACCACATTCATCATTTCCCCGTCCTGCAGTGCCCCCTTTGCACAGAGACGCGCATAAGCGTAGACATAATAGACCACCTGCGGCACAAGGCGTCCGATATTGATGGAATTTGCAGAGGAAAACTGGAAACCTGCACGATTCATTTCATCAGCCAGTTTCCTGTCTCCAAACATCTTTTTCACGCCGCTCTGTGCGTCATCAAAGTTTCCGCGAATACCGGCAACGTAGGTATTCTTTCCTTTCTGCGTCACCATCTGCTTCTCCTGGATGGGGCTGACACCGTCCTTCGGATAAAAGACAATGATACGGGTACCCGGAACATCTGCAAACCCTGCCAGGGCCGCCTTTCCGGTATCACCCGAGGTCGCCGTGAGGATCACGATCTCATTCTCTACCTTATTTTTCTTTGCCGATGTCGTCAGAAGATGCGGCAGGATAGAGAGCGCCATATCTTTGAATGCAATAGTGGCACCGTGAAACAGCTCCAGATACCAGACACCATCCGCCTCTCTCAGCGGAGCGATTTCCTGCGTATCAAACTTTTCATCATATGCCCTGCGGATGCAGCTTTTCAGTTCCTCATCCGTAAAGTCTGTCAGAAACAGCTTCATTACCTCGTATGCCGTCTCCTGATAACTCATGTCTTTGAGCTGCGCAAGTGTGACATCCAGCTCCGGAATCTGCTCCGGGACATACAGCCCGCCGTCCTCTGCAAGCCCTTTTAAAATTGCCTGCGATGACGGCACTGCGTCCGCCTGCCCTCTTGTACTCTTATACATGATATTCATTAATAAACTCCTCCACTTCCTCTTTTTCCGGCATTACACTGAGCGCTCCCTTTCTGGTCGTGATCAGCGAAGCAGCCGCATTTGCAAATGTCAGCATCTCTTTCAGATTTTCGTCTGTCAGATTTTCTATGCCATGCTCTAGCACATAATTTATCGCGCTCGCACAGAAGGTATCTCCCGCCCCTGTTGTCTCAATCGTCCTTTCCTGCAGAAACGGCGCACATTTTACCGTATGGTCTTTATAATATGCCAGACTTCCTTCTTTTCCAAGCGTCACCATGATCAGCGGTATCTGGTATTTCTCTTTCAGCATTTTTGCCGCCTGCTCATAATCACTGCAGCCAGTCATAAACTCAATCTCATTATCAGATATTTTCAGCATATCGCAGTGATGCATTCCGTAATCGATCTCCACCCTCGCATCGTCCAGAGACTTCCACAGCGGCGGACGCAGATTCGGGTCAAAGCTGATCAGAAGTCCATTTTTTTCTGCCACAGAAATTGCATAACGCGTCGCCTCGCGCACACCCTCATGTGTGGAAGAAAGCGTGCCGAAATGGAACAGCTTTGCATCTTCGATCAGAGATTCCATCACCTCATCCTTTTTCAGCATCATATCAGCGCCCGGATTGCGGTAGAAAGAAAAGTCGCGATCCCCATCCGCAAAGGTATGTACAAATGCCAGTGTCGTGTGAACCTCTGTATCCATCACCAGATTAGTGGTATCAATACCGGCTGCTTCCACCGCATTTTTAAGCTGGTATCCAAACTGATCCTTTCCCACTTTTCCAATAAAAGCCGTTTTTTTGCCGAGCTTTGTCAGCATAGCAAGCACATTGCAGGGCGCTCCCCCCGGATTTGCCTCAAACAGAGGATTACCCTGTTCACTTTTTCCATGTTCAATAAAATCTATCAGCATTTCTCCAAGCGTTACTACGTCATATTTCCTATTCATTGTCTTTGCTCCTTTACCATTGAAATAGTCCATGCGTTCAGTGTACCATATTTTCCGGAAAAATCAACTCAAAAAAGGTTCACCGGTCCTTTTTCTCATATGTATGGCAACTTAAAAAACCGGAGGAAAGCCGGACTTTTGCCAGCTTCCCTCCGGTTTACTCCCATTTCTAGGAGACCCTTGCATCTTTCGATAATGTATAATATTCATGTCCTCCATGCTCAAACAACGGGATCAGCGTCTCGTCAAACCACCCGACACTACTGTCATCTGAAGCCACGCGCGCCATAAAATAGAGTGCGCCCTGTGAATAATCTTCCCCGGCAAGCACCCTGTCCACCGCCTCGATGGTTTCGTCCGTGATTTCCACAGAATCAATTCTGCCGTCGATTGTCGGCTGAAACTGTGCACTGCCGCCAATCCGCTGCCATACTACTTCTTCAATCGTATCCGGGAAGCGCTCATCCGCGACACGGTTTAAGATCACATTAGCAATCAGCATTTTGCCCGTGATGTCCTCTCCCGTCGCCTCCGCTTCTACAATACGGAGCAGTGTGTAGTACTCACTCTCCGGCATCTGGCTGTCCCGCACAAGCTGCGTTGCACAGGCAACCACATTCTGTGAAGATTTTGCTCCTTCCTCAAGTGCCTGTCGGATCACTCTCTGCCGGCTGGTTTTCGACGCACCGACCAGAATTTCCTCATTGGCGCCTGCCATATCGATTTCCTCTGCTGCCTTATAGTATTCCTCCATAGTAACTGCACCACGGACCACACCTTTCAATCCCGCCTGCAGTTCTTCCGTCTGTGATGTCTCAGCAGCCAGCACTTCTCCCATACCGGCACTTGCAGACACCCGGCGGCTTTCTCCCTGTCTGATCAGATTTCTGCTTCCCCCGCTCACCCCTATTGCGAACAGAAATGCTACCATCAGCATGCATGCCGTGATTATAACAGCAGAATGTCTCTGATACATCCGTCTTCCAAAACGCCTGACTCTCTTATACATCATCTCCAGAAGCGCTTTTGACACTTCCATATGCTGCTTTTCCTTTCTTGCTCTTTTATACTCCCATGTACTGTCATTATATTTAAATTTTATTACATTGTCAAGCAATATTTTACATTTTTGTAACATTTATTTCGATATTTTGCAATACTTTTCGACAAAAAATGCGAAACCTCTTAATTTCAAAGGTTTCGCATTTCACATTTCTTAATATTTTTGAAATATTTTGTCTTCTGCACACATGCAGCGCAGTCCTACAGAATACCAGCTGTCATGTTATTGATCGCCGTGAGCAGCGCATTGATAGACGCACGGATAATATCCTGATCCAGACCAGCGCCCCAGTGCAGCTTTCCATCCTTATCTTTTATACCAACGTAAGCAATTGCACGTGAGCTGGAGCTTGCTTCCAATGCATGCTCCTGATAAACCACCAGATCATACTGCAGGCGGAACTGCTTCTTCAGCGCATTGCTTACCGCATTCAGACGACCATTTCCGGAAGCGACTGCTACCTTGGTCTCGCCCTCATAATCCACTGTCACCTCCGCAATGATACCATTATGCTGTTTGAAGTGTACCTCAGTAATATTAAACGGCGCAGTGATATCCTCATATCTCGTCTTAAACAGCTCAAAAATCTCATCCGGAAGCAGTTCCTTATGCTGCTCGTCGGAGACTGCCTTGGTTGCATAGCCCATCGCCTCCCGCATCTTTGCCGGCAGATTCAGACCATAATACTGTTCCAGAATGTAACCTACGCCGCCCTTCCCGGACTGACTATTGATCCGGATAACGTCTGCCTCGTAATGTCTGCCGATATCCGTCGGATCAATCGGGAGATACGGCACCGTCCAGTGGCCGCAGACATTCTCCTCACGGTATTTCATGCCCTTTGCAATTGCGTCCTGATGTGAGCCTGAGAAAGCTGCAAACACCAGTGCGCCGCTGTACGGGCTTCTCATATCAATATTCATACCAGTATATTTTTCATATTCCTCGCAAATCTCCGGCATATTGGTAAAATCAAGTTCCGGATCAACGCCCTGGGAATACATATTCATGGCAAGCGTAACAATATCCACGTTTCCGGTGCGCTCTCCGTTGCCAAAAAGTGTGCCCTCTATGCGGTCCGCACCCGCCAGAATTCCCATCTCGGCATCACTTACGCCGCTTCCGCGGTCATTGTGCGGATGCAGGGAGAGAATAACATTTTCGCGGTATTTCATATTCTTGCTCATGTACTCAATCTGGCTCGCATAAACGTGCGGCATGGAATGCTGCACAGTGCTCGGCAGATTAATGATCACCTTGTTGTCTGCCGTCGGCTGCCATACGTCGAGAACCGCGTTGCAGACTTCCAGAGCATACTCCATCTCTGTTCCGGTAAAGCTCTCCGGGCTATATTCAAAAGCAAAATTCCCTTCCGTCTCAGCAGCAAGCTTTTTCAGAAGTGAAGCTCCTTCCACGGCGATCTGCAGAATCTCTTCCTTTGATTTGCGGAATACCTGCTCCCGCTGTGCAAGGGAGGTAGAATTATATACGTGCACCACCGCTTTTCTGGCACCTTTAAGTGCCTCAAAGGTCTTTTTTATGATATGCTCACGCGCCTGCGTAAGCACCTGGATCGTCACATCCTCCGGAATCAGATCCTGCTCAATCAGCGCGCGCAAAAACTGATACTCCGTTTCCGATGCCGCCGGAAAGCCCACTTCAATTTCTTTAAAACCCACTCTGACCAAAAGTTTAAAGAAGCTGATCTTCTGCTGAAGCGTCATCGGCACAATCAACGCCTGATTGCCATCGCGAAGGTCAACGCTGCACCAGATCGGTGCCTTTTCCACATGATCCTTTTTTGCCCACTCCATGCACTCTGTAGGCGGCATGAAATACTGCCGTTTGTACTTTCTAAACTGCTCCATAATGTTCTCTCCCTTTCTTTTTAACGTTTTTTTGCAAAAACAAACAAAATGCGGGCTGTGCATCCTCGCTGAGCGTTTTTGTCTTACAGGAAACAACCTTCCTGTAAAATAAAAAATCTTTCATCTCCTGACATGCTTCTGCTGTCACTAGAGACGAAAGACAACTTTTTGTCCTGCGCGGTACCACTCTATTTCATGAATTTCTTCACACTCTCATCAGATACGGATTCCAAAAGAATCTTATATCGTTCCCGGATAACGGTGGGAATTCCGTCTACGTCTACTCTTCTGCTGTCCTTTATATATAATAGAAACATCTGTTAAATCTTCGCCCTTATAGCGTACATAACATTTTTCTATTATTTCAGAACCTTCCCTGCAGAATTTGGGGCAGCCGCTCTGAGGCGAGTTCCGGATACCTTCTCTGCTGTCTCGCATCACCCGGCAGCTTTCTGAAATCAAATATACCCGTACTATTCCTCTTCATCGCTTTTGTCTTTGCAGTTATAAATTTAAGATAACATCTTTCAATGCATCTAATCGGAGTGACAAGATTTGAACTTGCGACCTCTCGGCCCCCAGCCGAGCGCGCTACCAAGCTACGCCACACTCCGAAACCCGGTTGCTATATCTTGCCTGGACTTTACCAGTATAACAGAAGCGACCGCTTTTTTCAAGCCCTAAATTTTACTATTTATGATCATTCCAGACCATATTCATCAGCCTTACGAAAAAGTTCACAATTTTTCCATAGACTATTTTGTCATGATGTGTTAACATAAATGTAACAATTAATCTCATTCAGAGATTTCCTTTTGAAAGGGGGAGCAATATAATATGAAAAAAAATTATCTTATGCCAGCTAAAGGCACTGCCCTGTTGATGTCACTCGCGTTGGCTTTCTCCTGGGCACCCGGCATTGCCGTATCCGCTGAGGGCTTAGATGGAGAATACACCTCAGAGGCAGCACCTTCGGCAAATGAAGATACATCTGTTTTTGTGATCACGGGTTTCCCGGAACTTGAAACAGATGCAGAAGGGAAATTTGTGGATACCAGTATCCAGGAAAAATACGGCAATCTTACTGCCGAGCCAGGGACATTCCCCGAGGACCTGGGGCTGCCGGAGAATCTGAAGGTTATCGGTTATCTGGAATCCGAAGGCTCTGATGCAGCTACGGAAGTCACACTCTCTCAGATGATATGGAAATTAAAATCCGATACCGGAGAGTTATACACAGAAAGCAGCCCGGAAGGAATTTATACCTTCATTCCGGACTTTGACGAATATCTGGAGAAAGGCAGCGCTTCTTACGATGAAATCAAGCTGGCAGACGGTGTCCGCACACCTTCGCTCAGTGTGACGATCACTGCGCCGCAGCCAGAAGAACCTGTCACCGAAAGTACGGAATCAGAGGCACAGGATTCCGATTATACAGAGGCAGCCGAACCGGAAACACTTCCGGCTGAGTATACAGAAACATCTGAACCGGAAACACTCTTTACAGATGGTATAGAAACAGATGCAGCGGAAACTGACCTCGCTCCTGAAAGCTGGGATGAGGAAACAGAAATCATCTGGGACAGCGGGACAGAATCTGAGCCCGACTATATTAATGGTACGGACGACTCACTGATCAACGCAGATGATAATGTTGTAATCAACGGCGGGGAAGTTCTCCCCATCGAGATAACAGAATCCGAACCACAAACAGAACCGTTGGAAAATGCACTTGATGCAGCGGATGATCCAGGACAGTCCGGATCACAGACACCGGAAACTACCGATTCAGAGTCACAGGTACCGGAAACTACCGATTCAGAGCCACAGGCACCGGAAACTGCCGATTCAGAGTCACAGGCACCGGAAACTACTGATTCAGAGCCACAGGTACCGGAAACCGCTGCTTCAGAGTCCGAGACAAACACAACAGAGGCTCCGGCTGAGGATCTGGACATTACCTTTGCGATCACGGACGGTACAAACTCTTACAGCGACACAAATAACAATATTGTCCAGCTGAAGGCAGATCCTGCTGAAAGCGAAAACAAGGCAGCACTGGTTCTTCCATGCAATTCTGCCATGAACCTGTCCGCTGTCACAGTTTCCTTTGCAGATGCCTACACCGGCGCTTCCTTGTCGTATGCTCCGACTACAGCACAGGATTATACGACTGGTGCAAAAAACTATGAGCTGTATGTTACTACCACCGACGCAAACGGTAACCAGACGACTGTCACCTATCCGTTTACACTGGAAATTACAAAAGAGAATCATACCTGGGGCGCAGAAGCAACCTGCACGACCGGTCAGACCTGTACGGTCTGCGGCGCGGTAAATACTCCGGCACTCGGACATAATTTCAAAGAAGCAACCTGTACTGCCCCGAAGACCTGCACGCGCTGCGGCGCTATCGAAGGTGAAGCGCTTGATCACGACTGGAAACCTGCTACGTGCACAAAACCAAAAACCTGTGAGCGCTGCGGCGCAACCGAAGGCAAAGCGCTCGGACATGATCTGCGTGACAACTGGAAGGTAGTTACCGCTTCTACTGATTCCGAACATGGTGAAGAGATCCGCTACTGCCAGCGTGACAAATGTGATTACTCCGAAACCAGACCGCTGAACATCATCGGAGATCCCTCCAACAACAGTATCTCCGGTCTGACAGATGGCGAAAATTACAATCTGAACACTGCACTCACCTTTACGGCATATGGTGCAGGAATGGGAAATACCAGCCCGATTGACGGGGACGTCCGTTATGTTCCATCCTCCTGGATGGTTGAAAACACCCCGGGTGCCTTCCGCGATAACTTCAGCGGAGCTTTCTCCATCACTCAGTCGGGACGCTACACTCTGACCGTTACCTTTCAGAAGCAGGTCTACGACAACGGCTGGCAGGTAACTGACATTGCCGACAGCAAATCCATCACGATCACTGTGGGAGATGTGCTTTCCGCAAACACGACAAACAATAATAATGCCATCAAGATCAACCCGCAGACCGGTGACAGCACACCGATTACAGCTATCATTGTTGTACTCATAGTTGCACTTGTGGTCATCATCGGAGCCATCGTTTATAAAAAGAAACGCAAATAAATTAAAAAAAGAGGGTATCGCGAAGTCATCAAAAAAGATGACAAAGCGATATCCTCTCTTTAATAGTAAAGGAAGGAACGGACTTTTTCATTACTTTCCGTTGATATAATTGATCAGACCTTCCGCCTCAATAATTTTCTGCATAAATTCCGGAAACGCCTGTCCTTTAAACTGCGTTCCCTTTGTGCGGTTGTAGATGATGCCGCTGTCAAAATCCACTTCCACCTCATCTCCCGCCTCAATTCCTTTGGATGCCTCCGGACATTCAATGATCGCAAGCCCGATATTGATCGCATTCCGATAAAAAATCCGTGCAAAGGTTTCTGCAATTACACAGCTCACGCCTGCTGCCTTGATTGCAATCGGCGCATGCTCTCTGGATGAGCCGCAGCCAAAATTCTT
>DKTR01000101.1:41623-41951 GCA_002473385.1 Lachnospiraceae bacterium UBA7225 | reverse complement strand
GGATGAGCCGCAGCCAAAATTCTTCTCTGCAACAATAATATCGCCCCTCTGCACCTTATGGATAAACTCTTTGTCAATATCCTCCATGCAGTGCGTCGCCAGCTCCGCCGGGTCTGAGGAGTTCAGATATCTTGCAGGAATTATGACATCCGTATCTACATTGTCGCCATATTTAAATGCTTTTCCATGTGCCTTCATGATTCTTACCTCCTTATAATCCCAGTTCATCCGGCGCGGAAATTTTACCGGTAACAGCACTCGCTGCAGCCACTGCCGGACTTGCCAGATATACTTCTGATTTTACATGTCCCATTCTTCCGACAAAGTT
>DKTR01000101.1:40721-41355 GCA_002473385.1 Lachnospiraceae bacterium UBA7225 | reverse complement strand
ATGTCCCATTCTTCCGACAAAGTTGCGGTTTGTAGTGGAGATACAGCGCTCTCCTTCTGCCAGAATGCCC
Organism: Lachnospiraceae bacterium UBA7225; assembly: GCA_002473385.1. GTDB lineage: Bacteria > Bacillota > Clostridia > Lachnospirales > Lachnospiraceae > Marvinbryantia. Next base: position 41,285 of record DKTR01000101.1, on the reverse strand, counting down.
ATATAGCCACCCAGGCACGGACCGCAGGTCGGTGTGCTGACAACAGCGCCAGCCTCGATAAATGTTTTCAGCAGACCTTCCTCCATCGCCTGCAGATATACCTTTTGTGTTGCCGGAATAACGATGCAGCGCACACCTTTTTTCACCTTGCGTCCTTTCAGTATTTCTGCTGCACAGCGCAGATCATCAATCCGTCCATTCGTACAGGAGCCGATCACCGCCTGGTCAATAACAACCTCTTCTTTTATCTCATCGATTGTTTTTGTATTCTCCGGCAGATGCGGAAAAGCAACCGTCGGCTTTAAAGCACTAAGATCAATTGTATATTCCTCATCATACACAGCATCCTCATCCGCCTCATAAATTTTAAATGGACGTTTCGAATGCTCTTGCATATAAGCAATCGCCAGATCATCTACCGGGAAAATGCCATTCTTGCCGCCTGCCTCGATCGCCATATTGGCTATAGTAAAACGATCATCCATTGAGAGATTCTTCACACCCTCCCCGGTGAACTCCATAGAGCGGTACAGGGCACCATCCACACCGATCATACCGATAATA
>DKTR01000101.1:27484-40494 GCA_002473385.1 Lachnospiraceae bacterium UBA7225 | reverse complement strand
CACACCGATCATACCGATAATATGTAAAATAACATCTTTTCCGCTCACCCATTTTGAGGGCTTGCCAACCAGATTAAATTTGATTGCAGACGGCACCTTAAACCATGCCTTGCCGGTCGCCATGCCGGCCGCCATATCTGTGCTTCCGACACCTGTGGAAAATGCACCAAGCGCACCATAAGTACAGGTATGCGAGTCTGCGCCGATAATCACATCTCCCGCCACGGTCAGACCGCTCTCCGGGAGCAGTGCATGCTCAATTCCCATCTGTCCGACATCAAAGTAGTTTGTGATATCATGCTTTGCAGCAAACTGGCGCACACATTTGCAGTGCTCCGCCGATTTGATGTCCTTGTTCGGGATAAAATGATCCATAACAAGTGCAATCTTATCCTTATCAAAAACTCCTTCCTTTGTAAATTTATCCATCTCGTGAATCGCTACCGGAGAGGTGATATCATTCCCCAGCACCAGATCCAGATCTGCCTCGATCAACTGACCCGCACTCACAGAGGGAAGGTGGGCAGCAGCCGCCAGAATTTTCTGTGTCATCGTCATTCCCATGATTTCTTCCTGCCTTTCTTAAAAACATTTCACGCCTGCTATTATACCACAATTTTTTTTGTATGTCAGTAAAAATATGGTACACCGATAGAGCCAAATACTTTTGATCCTAACATCATATAATTATTTTAATCAGGGGAAATGGAAAAATAGATTAATGGAAGCTTTCGTAAACATGATTAATTTTATCGACGACAAAATATGGGGCTGGCCGATGATCATCCTGCTGCTGGGAACACATATTTTCATCACCTTCCGCACCGGATTTGTCCAGAAAAAAATCGGCACAGCAATCAGACTGTCGGTCACAAAAGATACCGGCGCGGAGGGGGAAGTCAGCCAGTTCGGCGCGCTCACTACCGCCCTCGCTTCCACCATCGGCACCGGCAACATCATCGGTGTCGGCACTGCCATCGCACTCGGCGGTCCCGGCGCGGTACTCTGGTGCTGGATCACCGGTGTGTTCGGCATCGCCACCAAATACGCTGAGTCATTCATCGCCGTAAAATACCGTGTAAAGACAAAGGACGGACGTATGCAGGGCGGCGCAATGTACGCGCTGGAGTTCGGCTTGAACATGCGCTGGCTCGGTCTGCTCTTCGCATTCTTCGGTACCTTTGCCTCTTTCGGAATTGGATGCGCCACACAAGTAAATGCCATCGCTGCTGTCTGCAGGACAGCCATAGGTCTCCCCTCCCGGATCATCAGCATCGTTGTCGCAATTCTGACAGCACTCGTAATCTTCGGCGGCATCAAATCCATCGCAAAGGTATGTGAAAAGCTGGTTCCGTTCATGGCATTCTTCTATGTCATTGGATGTGTGACTATATTAGGAATCAACTGGGACTATCTTCTTCCGGCTCTGCAGACAATCTTCCGGCTTGCCTTTCAGCCGGGTGCTGCCGCAGGCGGTCTGGTTGGCAGCGGTATCATGCTCTCACTCCGCTATGGTGTCGCACGCGGTCTGTTCTCCAGTGAATCCGGTATGGGCTCCGCCCCTATTGCCGCTGCCGCCGCGCAGACACACAATCCGGTCCGTCAGGCGCTCGTTTCCTCTACAGGCACCTTCTGGGATACCGTAGTGCTATGTGCCATAACTGGTCTGGTACTGGTAAGCAGCATCATGAAAAATCCCGGGATCAGCGTCTCTGCCGTGGATAACGGCGGCGTACTTACCACCCTTGCCTTCTGCCAGATTCCGTACCTGGGTCCGGTCATTCTGGTATTCGGCATCGTCCTGTTTGCTTTCTCCACCGTGCTTGGCTGGGCATACTATGGCGAGCGCTGTATCGAATACTGTTTTGGCTCAAAAGCCCTGGTATTCTACCGCATGCTTTATATAGCGGTTGCTGCCCTTGCCCCGATGGCTGCACTGGATCAAGTATGGATCGTCGCCGATATTTTAAATGCATTGATGACAGTGCCGAACCTCGTGGCAGTACTGCTGTTATCACCGGTTATCGCCCGGGAAACCAAAAAATACATAAACAATCTGGATGCCAGAAGTACCGGAGATATTCCAACCCTTGATCACTGAAGAATTTAAGACTTTACCCGCTCACCTACAGGAGCTGCCACCGGCAGCTCCTTTCGGATACATGGCAACCTACAGGAGCTGCCACTGGCAGCTCCTTTCGGATACATGGCAACCTACAGGACCTGCCACTGGCAGCTCCTTTCGGATACATGGCAGCAAAAAATACCCGGCCGAGAGTAAACTCTCCCCGGGTATTTTTCTTCGCTCATACACGGCTTGCGCCGTCGCGTTAGTTGTTGATAAGCTTGTCCTCACCGTTCCAGCTATACAGCTTGCGGATTTCTTCGCCAACTATCTCTGACGGATGCTCTGACGCCAGCTTGCGCATTGCCTTGAAATGCACCTGCCCGCCCGCGGAAGACATATCCAGCAGGAAGTCTTTTGCGAAGGTTCCATCCTGGATATCGGAAAGAATCTTCTTCATAGTCTTCTTTGTCTCTTCAGTAATAATCTTCGGACCAGTGATGTAATCGCCGTATTCTGCTGTATTAGAGATAGAATATCTCATTCCGGAGAATCCAGACTGATAGATCAGATCAACAATCAGCTTCATCTCATGGATACACTCGAAATATGCATTTCTCGGATCATAGCCAGCCTCTACCAGTGTCTCAAAGCCTGCCTGCATCAGCGCGCATACACCGCCGCAAAGCACTGCCTGCTCACCGAACAGGTCTGTCTCAGTCTCGGTACGGAAGGTGGTCTCAAGAACTCCTGCGCGCGCACCACCGATTGCCAGTGCATATGCCAGAGCCTTATCAAGCGCTTTTCCAGTTGCATCCTGATGTACCGCTACCAGACACGGAACACCCTTGCCAGCCTGATATTCGCTTCTTACAGTGTGACCCGGTCCCTTCGGAGCGATCATGGTAACGTCTACGTTTGCAGGCGGCACGATGCATCCAAAATGAATGTTGAAACCATGAGCGAACATCAGCATATTGCCCTCTTCCAGATTCGGCTCGATGTCTTTTTTATACATTGCAGCCTGCTTCTCATCATTAATCAAAATCATGATAATGTCTGCCTTTTTGGCAGCCTCCGCTGCAGTATACACCTCAAAGCCCTGCTCCTCTGCCTTTTTCCAGGAACGGCTTCCCTCATACAGACCAATAATTACATGACAGCCGGACTCTTTTGCATTCAGTGCATGCGCATGTCCCTGGCTTCCATAACCAATAATTGCAATCGTCTTGCCTTCCAGCAATGACAGGTTACAGTCCTCCTGATAATAAATCTTCGCTTCCATTTTTTCTTCTCCTCCATAAATATATTTGTTAAAGGTAAAAATACCTCTAGCTTACTTCAAAAAATCTATATGACGGACAGCCGGCAGCTTATGTATGAACGCATCTGCCAGGCAGATACCGTTTTATAGATAACGCACATCCTCCGCGCCTCTGGACAGTCCGGTGATACCCGTTCTTGCCAGCTCCAGAATTTCATAATCATTCATCAACTCCATAAAGGCCTTCAGCTTGCTCTGGTCACCTGTCAGCTCGATAATCATAGAATCCTTTGCTACATCTACTACCTTCGCGCGGAAAATATCGCAGATAGCATTAATTCCCTGACGGTCCTTCGCCTCCGCACGCACCTTAACCATAATAAGCTCGCGGTTTACACTCTCGCCTGCCTTTAGTGTTTTGATGTCGACCACATCGATCAGCTTTGCAAGCTGCTTAGCGATCTGGTCAAGAATCTGCTCGTCGCCGCTGACGACTACTGTCATACGCGAATAACGCGGATCCGCTGTCTCGCCCACGGTCAGACTGTCGATATTATAACCTCTCCGGCTGAACAATCCCGCTACACGGCTGAGAACACCTGAGGTATTGTCTACCAGCATAGATAAAACTCTCTGTTTCACTCTTTTCACTCCTTTGCAAAAACTGTGCAGATGCACATTTATTTAATTTTATCAATTATACTTTTTTTTGTCAATCCTTTGTAAAAGCCTTTGTAAAAAAAGCGAATTCCCAATAGATTTGTGAATGCCGCTGTGAACAGAGTGAATATAGTAAAACAGCGCCCTTTATCCGGCGCTGCTTTCTGTTGCTTTCACATAACTTTTGCAGATATGCTGCATGATCTGTCTTCTGGTAACAATTCCAATAAAGGTATGGTTGTCGTCAATCACCGGAACGAAGTTCTGGTTCATAGAGGTAAGCATCAAATCCTCGATATTGCACTGTACATTGACCGGCTGATTGTCCCACCGGCGTTTTACCTCCCGCAGCGGAATATCCTCCGCCTCGTAAAGATCCCCCAGACGCATCTTTTTAATGTACCACAGTAAATCTCCCTCCGTCAGTGTTCCTATGTAATGACCGCTCCGGTTGATAACCGGTACCGCGCTGTAACGATAATGCTCCATTTTTTCCAACGCCTGACGGAGCGAATAATCTTCGTACAAATATGCCACTTCGCTTTTTGGCTTTAAAAAAAATAAGATATTCATAATCACCCGCCCTATTCCTTTTGATACCTTTAGTATACTCCAAAGGCGGGAATGCGTCAACGAACCCTGTGCAGAATTCACATATTTTTAAGATTTATAACATAATTTTTTACGATTTTTACCATAGACACAATTGCCGGATTCTATGCTAAGAAAGTCCGGCTTCCGTAGCGGCCGCCACGTTTCCAAACGTGACCGTTTACTCTCCCATTTTCTTCAAAACGACCGCATTTTTCCCGGTCTGATTAAAAATCGATGCAAACTCATCCAGATTTCTTGTTACGATACCCTCCAGCGGATCATTGATCTGCACAGTCCGTTCAATGCGGTTATATCCTGAAAGAACGACGCAATGCTCCTGTCTGTACCAGCGGTAAACATGTCCGTTATACTCCGTATCCAGGCGTGTAAACTCCGGTTCAGCCATATACATAGTCGTCCAGACGATGACCGGCGTACCGGCAGCAATATAGGCAAAGAAATCTTCAAAATCTGTACCCGTGATATCGTATGCCTTATAGGAAGCCTCCTGATCGGTAAAGAAGGCGCATGCCGTCGCGGCGATCACAGGTGCAAAGCAGCCCGCTCCCGATTCGGAAAATGGATCGCCAATATAACCAACCGCCATATTGTCGCTCTCGTTATTGTAAATCAGGAAATCCCCTGCAATCGTAACCTTATCTACATCGAAGCCCTCATACTGCAGAGCCATCGTGAGAGATACCGCCTCACAACCCGTAGGCAGTTCCGGATTCTGCAGGATTTCCGGTACCTGCAGATACATTTGATCCGGCAGCTCCGACGCATCCAGAAACGTAAAATCCGCCCGTGCCTCCTCCGCGTCCGGAATATCAAAATCCTCTACCGTATACACTTCATCTGAATTTCTGCTGATTGCCCCCTCTTCGTTCACCTCAAAGGCAGCCTCGCGCTCATCCCAGAATTCCTGATGTCCCTCCGGCAGAGACGGCTCCCCGGCGTACTCCTGCGCATAATCAGCAGTATCGGTATCCTCATAATAATAATTCTCCGTCCATTCCTGACTGTCATTCGGATTCTCCGGTATGCCGCTTTCTATCTGCCCCGCATAGGACTCAGTATCAAGGCTCTCTGTATAACCTTCGTCCAGCCCGGCATCCGCTTCTTCTCCCAGATCATCCCATACCGAAACCGTTATTTCTTCTCCGGATCCGACAACTCTTCCGAGATAGAAAGCATACACAACACACGCCACCAGACACGAAACTGCTCTCTTTTTTTTCATAAAACATCTCCTCTTACTTTACATATACAATGCCGAATGCCCCGGTACCAATATGGCTGCCGATGGTTGCTCCGATACCACGCAGTTTCGGCGTTCCAAAATCCATTCCCTTTTTCTTGAGATACTGGATAAAATTTACACAGTTTTTCTTATCATATGCGTATAGAAAATACACCGGATAATCCACATCCGGGGCATCCTCTTCCAGAATATTTGCAATCTGCCGGAAGGCATGCCTCATGCCGATCTGTTTTCCGCAGAGTTCTACCTTTCCCTCCTGTGTGACTGCCACTACCGGCTTTAAATTTACCAGGCTTCCGAGCGTCGCCTGTCCCCTGGAAAGCCTTCCTCCCTTATAGAGATATTCCAGCGTATCCAGTCCCGCATACACACGGATGCGTGGCTTTAAAGCCTCCAGTTCTTCGATAATCGTCTTTGCGTCGCAGCCCTGCTCCCGCAAAAATACCGCACGATCCACCAGCACGCGCATACCAAGTGTGGCATTCTGACTGTCGATAATGTAAATATCCTCGTATTCCACCATTTCTTTTGCAAGCATTGCACTCTGGATAGTGCCGCTCAGTTCACCTGAGACCAGAATTGCGATCACTGTATCCTCTGCCGCCTTCGCCTCCTCGAAACAATTAATAAACATAGTAGGTGATGGCTGCGAAGTTTTCGGAAACTCCTTTTTCGCAAGCAGCTTTTCATAGAATTCCTCTTTTGTCAGATCCACGCCATCCCGGAACTGCTCCTCCCCAAAAGATACTGACATCGGAATACACGTGATCTGCCTGCGCGCAATTTCCTGCGCAGAATAGTCCGCTGCTGAATCTGTAATTATCCTTATAGCCATTTTTCTTCCCCCGTTTTATACTCTGCTATCATTTCTATGATCCCTGAACAGTGGCATCTCTGCCACTTGTTTCTATTGTAACAAATTCTTAACAGAAAATCAACATTTTACCGGTGCGCCTTTTGTCTTAGGTGTCGCCCAAAATACAGTCACCATTCCAATAAATGCCATAATTGTGCCAAAAATTAACATAAAATGAACATTTAAATAATCAATTAACAGACCGCCGATAAGACTTCCAAAAACACCTCCCAGTGTGCTCGTACCTGCCATCAACGCCTGTCCTCTGAAAGTATCCTGCGGCTCCATCACCTCATTCACATAGTATACCGTTGCCGGGATGTAAAGAGCAAATGCACCCATCTGCAGCACCTGCGCCGCATACATCTGCAGCATATTTCCGCAGACCAGATACGCGACTGCCTTCGCGAAGAAAAATGCACCGGAGAGCATAACAAGATGACTGCTGGAAATCCGTTTCACCAGACGTGAAAACAGGAACATTGTAGGAAGCTCCATCACCGCAGCGATCGCAAGCGTATTACCAAGAGAAACAGAATCACCGCCAAGCGGTGTGATAATCTGGATCAGATAGCTGTTCTGCATATTATGATTCAGCATCAGCAGCGTCAGACCGGCACTGGCTATACATACGTATGGATAGCGCCGGATAAAACCGTCCGCAGCCGGTACATCGTCTGCATTCTGCATTCCAGCACCAGCAGCCGGGCAACGGTCTGTCAGTACCGGCATCCGCTGCAGCAGACAAATCATGACTGCGAGCAGCACGCCTCCCACTGCCAGAATAATCCTGCTTCCGGTCTGCGCGATCAGCATGCCAAGAAGGCTTGAGATAACTGCATACGCCAGCGAACCAATGCCCCTGGCAATGCCAAAATCTACATTAATGCCACGATTAATATAATAAAAACTCACAGAATTCACCAGTGGCTGCAGCACCTGCAGCAGTGCGTCTGTAAACACAAAAAGAATTGCCACCGGCAATATCAGATCCGGTGTGAAATACTGCATTACAAGTGTGAGAAACAGCAGCGCGGAAAGAAGCGCCGTCAGTCTCTGCACAGTCAATTTCCGTGAGTGATCTGCTATCCCGGCAAAGATCGGCTGCATAATCACTCCGCAGACATTCCCAACGGCAATACAGATACCAATCCAGGCACTGCTAAAACCTCGCACCAAAAGATATACGGTGGAAAAGCTGTAAATTGTGCCAAACAGCATCCAATAGCAGCCCTGCAGCACACTGTACTGAACCATCAGTTTCTTTTCATTCATAGTTTCTTTCCTTTATCGTTTATTTATACCCGGAAACCCGCGAATTACCTGTATGAGCAGGCTCTCACCGCATTCCTGCATAAAGCCCGGACCTCCAAGAAAAAAGAATCACCCCTTTCGAGGTGATTCCGAAAAAAGCTTTTTACTGTCCGTTATTCTGCTGCTGTCACGGATGTAATGTGCGGGTTTACGCCCTCATACCAGTACAGGAAACCTTCCATATCAATGGTATCGCCAACCTGCAATTCCTTCACTGCCTTGTAAACATCCGTTGTGTTGTCACACAGATAGGATTCTACTGTAAAAGTGTATGTCTCGCCATTCAGAGAAACGTTAAAATACAGATCGTCGCCATCCTGTCCGGAGCCATCCCAGTTATAAAGGAACGGAGCCTCATTTCCCTCTGCATCCTTAGAAGCCTCCACCGTCATGCCCTTGAAAGAAACGTACTCGTTCTGGTGATCGATCAGCTCGTCCGTGCCGAGCAGCTCTGTCACGTCTGTAACCGGCGCAACGTACTCGCCCTCCAGAATCTCAAAGGTAGCATCCGTAATCTCCACCTCGCCGGACCACTCAGATTTGTAACCGGTAACTTTGATCTTGGTGCCGACATTCAGCTTCTCATAGTCTTCCTCAGAGCATGCCATGTTATACAAGAAGTAAGCGCCGTCTTTATCCTGCGTGTAAACGGTAGCCTTGTCCTCCCACCAGGACTGCTTTGCCTGCACATAGGTCTCAATCACGACCTCGGAATCAAGCTCTGCCGCCACGTATTCCTCGTGTGTCATCACACCCTCTGACTTTACGTCGGTCTCTGCTTCCTCTGCCATAACGCAGACTGCGGAAATGGCTGCCAGAGAAAACGTTAACAATAATGCTGCAATCTTTTTCATGATTATCCTCCTTTTGGATCAGTATCTATTCTACTGTTCATTCCCTATTATAACCGAAATTTTCAGGAAATCAATGTCTGCCCGACATTTTTTTCTTTTTTATAGCGCCGGCTGCCATATACAGCAGAATCAATATCCATACCGCCGCCAGCGCCGTCAGCAGAATCACAGAAGTGACCGGCAGCGGACCCAGATCCGCTTTTTTGCCACCCGGCAGGTTATCCTGCCCTTCGCCCAGATGATACAGTGATGTCACATCACTGTAAAGCTCCTCCATATAGGCATCATCCACCTTCTGCTTTCTGCGCGTGGATTTTGCCGTATTCTCAATCATCTGTCCGGCAGCATCCCGTAGGGACGCTGAACCATTAAACACCGGCGTTACAAAGGTATGCTCTACATTATCCAGCAGCAGCCGGGACGCTTCGATCTTCACATCATAATACGCGCTGTTATCCTCGCCGCACCTCGCCAGGTAATCCTGATATTCGCTGCTCTCCTGCGCCTTTGCGGTGACCGGCACGTAGCCCTCAGTCCGGGCATAGGCAATCTGCACCTCGTTGGTAAGCAGATACTGTGCAAACAGCCAGGAAGCAAGCACCTCCTGCGTATCATCCTTCTGAAAAATACAGATGGACGGTCCCTGCGAGATCATCTGCGGATTCTGGGGATCATACTGCGGAATTGGCATAACCGCCGTCTCAAATTCCACAAATTTATCCTCGCTGATGTCAGAAAGCGGAGCATTGCTGCCCATCCAGGTCGCGCCTGCCGTGGAGTCGACGGCAAAAATACACTGACCGGCATTTAAAAAGTTCGCCGGATAGCCGGAAATTTTAAAGGTGGAAAACGCCCCACTCTCTACGTGCTCCGCAATGGTGTACAGCAGCTCCTTTGTCGTATCATTGAATATCCGGATTTCCCCGTCCTCCGTGGAATATCCGGCGCCTTTTTGCTTCAGCATCTGAATCATCATATTATCCGTCGATTTATAGATGAAAGGAAGCATGACATTTTGTCCATTGACAAGAAAATTGCCGTCGGCATCTTTCGCTGTCGCCGCCTCCGAGACCTCCCAGATAAAATCCCAGGTCAGCATATCAGGCAGCTCATAGCCAAGCTTTTCCACATATGTCTTATTAACATAGCACGCCTCCGTAGAACGCATATAGGGCAGCGCATAATAATGACCATCCAGCCGGCATTCCTCCAGGAACTGTGAGATGATTTCCTCCTGTGTGGGCGTATCAAAACGCACCTCACTGCCGCCAAGCCCATATCTTTTATCCGATAACAGTTCATCCAGCGGCACAACGCTGCTGCTTCCCATCAGATATGTAGCAATATGATCCGGGTAGGTGATACAAACGTTCGGTGTGGTATTTGTGGAAATATTGGTGATTACATCATTATAAATCTTACCGTAATCTGTATACAGACGCAGATTTACTGTGATATTCGGATAAATCTTCTGAAAATCACTGATCGCCTGCTCATAAATTCGTGTCTGAGTCTTATTGGTATCGTTTTTCGCCCAGAAAGTGATTTCATACTGTTGCGAAGTATCGAACATTTCCGGGATTTCAAAGTTCCTGCGCTCCTGCGCCCCATGACAGCCGGTAAGCAGCGCACCCGCAGCAGCTGCGGCAGCCAGAAGCTGCAGCTTCTTGATTTTTTTTCTCATCCCTTTGTCCCTCCTCTGGATACCCCCTCCATAATCCTTTTGCGGAACAGCAGAAAAAGAATGATCAGCGGCACTGAAATTACTACAACCGCCGCCATCATCGCCGGAATATTCTCCCGTCCGAAACCGTTCTCACGAATTTCCTGAATGCCGTTTGATACCAGAAAATATGTCTCATCGTCCGTGATCAGCCGGGGCCACACGTAAGAATTCCAGCACTCAATTGCCTTCAGAATCGTGATCGTAACAATCGTTGGCTTGCAGATAGGAATCATCACCCTGCGCAGATAGCGGAAATCTGAGGTACCGTCCACCTTCGCCGCATAATAAAGCTGATCGGGAATCTGTGCAAAATTCTCCTTCAGCAGATAAATATAAAAAACCGAGGTAACGGAAGGAAGGATCAGACCGGTAAAGGTATTGCGCAGCTCCAGGTTCGTAATCGTCACGTAATTTGTAATCACAACCAGTTCATTCGGAATCATCATCAACGAGAGAAATATGGTAAACGCCAGGTCTCTCCCGCGAAACCTGAGCCTTGCAAATGCGAATGCCGCCAGCACCGTCACCGCCAGCATCAGCGCCGTCGTGATGATCGTAAAAAGAGCGGTGTTGGCAAAATAACGTGCCAGCGGAACCGCGGTAAATGCCTCTTTATAATTCTCCAGAGTAGGCGCAAGCGTGTACAGCTTCGGGATATACTCCGAGTTGTAGGCGCTGTAGCTTTTTACGGAGGTCAGCAGCATCCAGTAAAACGGGAACAGCACGATCACCGCCCAGAATGTCAGCAGCGCATATGTGAAAAACTTTCCGGCAACAGCCTGCGCTCTTCCGTTTTTTTCTATCTTTTCTAATTGATTTTCCATAGCGCGCACCTCACACATAATGAACATGTTTTTTGCTGACAAGCAGGTTGATGCAGGTGATCGTCAGCACAATGACAAACAGAATGATTGCTGCGGCTGACGCATAGGATGGATAACCGCCGCCATTTCCATACAGCATATCGTAAACATATCCCACAATCGTGTTCATCCCGGCGGTGTTCAGATCCGTGCCAAACAGCGCTACTGCGTCGCTGTACGCCTTAAACGCCCCGATAAAGCCAGTAATAATCAGATAAAACAGTGTCGGTGAGATCATCGGAACGGTAATTTTGGTAAAGATACGCCAGCGCGGAGTGCCGTCCACCTTTGCTGCATTATAATACTGCTGATCGACCGAGGCGAGTGCACCCGTCAGGATCAGAACCTTGAACGGCATGACAACCCAGATCGTGTACAGGCAAAGCACAAGCATTTTGGCCCAGTAAGGACCATCAATAAAATCAACGGAACCGGCGCCAAAAAATTGCAGAAGCAAATTGATGAAGCCGTCCGTGTAAGGCGTCTTTTTAAACAGAATCATAAATACCAGACCGACCGCCAGTGTGTTTGTCACATACGGCAGAAAATAGATGGTCTGATAAAGTTCACGCAGCGGCCGTATGGAATTCAGGCAGACAGAAACCAGCAGTGCAAGCGCCGTAGAGAGCGGAACCGTAATCGCAACCAGAATAAAGGTGTTTCTCACTGCCTGCAGGAAATAAGGATCGTGGAGGATATAGGAATAGTTGTAGGTACCGATGCCGTAGTAGGTCTGGGAAGCAAAATTATAGCCCTCCTCGAAGGAATAAATAAATACATCAATCAGAGGATACACCAGAAAGCATCCCAGAAACAGAATCGCCGGCAGCAGATACAGCCAGCCCTTCATATTATTTTTATCCATAGCATTACTCTCCCGTCTGCTCCGTTTCAAAATAAATCCGTTCTTCTGACTCTCTGCTAAAAACAAACACTTTATCAAGCATTACGTTGAAACGGACTGTCTGATCGTTCGTATCGACGCTGTTTTTTGCGCTGATAATAGAGCGGATAACGGTATTTTCACATGCCTCATTTGTCGAAACCACACTAATGTCGCGCCCCATCACCTCAATACCGTTCAAATGACAGGTAAGCGCTCCCTGCGGATGCAGCACAAAGCCCTCCGGGCGGATGCCGACGTATACCTCCTGGCTGACGGCTCCCTTCACATTGAAAAGAGCGTCCTTTCCTATATAAAGCACACCCTCCCGGATGTTTCCGCGAAAGACATTGATGGGCGGCGTGCCGAGAAATTTTGCCACAAACAGATTTACCGGGCTGTCATACACCTCCTGCGGCTTACCGATCTGCTGAACGACACCCTGCTTCATTACCACGATCATATCCGATATGCTCATTGCCTCCTCCTGATCGTGCGTCACAAAAACAGTAGTGATCTTCGTTTCCCGCTGGATCCGCCGGATTTCTTCACGCGTCTGCAGGCGCAGCCGGGCATCCAGATTTGACAGCGGCTCATCCATCAGCAGGATGCGCGGCATCTTCACCAGAGCACGCGCAATCGCCACACGCTGCTGCTGTCCGCCGGA
>DKTR01000101.1:14280-27181 GCA_002473385.1 Lachnospiraceae bacterium UBA7225 | reverse complement strand
TGCTGCTGTCCGCCGGAAAGCTCGCCTGGTCTGCGTTCCATCAGCTCATCAATCTGCACAAGCTTTGCCGCTTCTGTCGCTTTTTGCTGCATTTCTTCCCTTGAGAGTTTTTCACGTCCCCGGAGATTTTCCAGCGGAAAAATGATGTTTTGCCGTACTGTCAGATGCGGATAGAGCGCATAGTTCTGAAATACCATACCCACTCCTCTGTTTTCCGCCGGAAGATTCGTGACATCCTCATCGCCAAAAAAAATTTTGCCGCTGGTGGGCTTTAACAGTCCACATAACAAATTAAGTGCTGTACTTTTTCCGCAGCCCGATGGACCGAGCAGACCAATAAGCCTGCCGTCCGGTATCTCGAAATTTAAATTACTGACCGCCGTCACTTCCCCGCGGGCTCTTTTGCCGCGCTCCGGGAATCTCTTTGTCAGATTCTCTAATACTACTCTCATGATTTTTCCTTTCCGGTTCTTCCTTTATTTCCGCGGGCAATAAGCCAGTCGCCGCGCTTGCACGAGCATTTGGCGAATGCCGCGCTGCGGGGTATCTGACTACCTGGCTGCATCCACAAATCTGCCCAGAATCTTCCGGCTGCTCTCTTCTGTTTTCCAGGAAAATTCGGGGTGCCACTGGACGCCCCATACAAAAGGCTTCTCCTTCATATAGACCGCCTCCACCAATCCATCCGTGGCATACGCCATCGCGGTAAGTCGTGGAGACAATTCCCGGATCGCCTGGTGATGATAGCTGTTAACTGACAGCTCCGGCACCTGCAGAAGCTCTGCAAGAGGTGTTCCCTCTACCAGCATCACCTTATGTACTGGCAGTTCATAGGGCGGCTTCTGGTGATGCTCCAGCTCAGATGGCTTCTGCAGAGGCAAATCCTGATAAAGCGTTCCGCCAAGCACAGCATTCAGAAACTGGATACCGCGGCAGATACCAAGCACCGGCTTGTCCTTTGAAAGTGCAAGCGCAAACAGTTTTTTCTCCATGGCATCCCTCTCACTGCAGCAGACACCACACGCTTCCACAGGCACTTCTCCGTACAATGCCGGGGATACGTCGTGCCCGCCTGTCAGCAGAAAGCCGTCGCACAGCCCTGCAAGCTGCGTCAGCATCTCCTCATCCTCTGTCAACGGAAGCATCAGCGGCGTTCCGCCCGCCTTTGCAATACCGTCCATATACCCTGGAAGCATCCAGAGGCTTTCCTTTTTTTCATCATATAATGGGATCAGCCCGATTAGTGGTCTTTTCATCATTTCTTTGTCCTCCGTTTCATAAATGCATTGTAACACATCCTCCTGCATTTGCAAGCAGGTTTTCTGTCACAGATTCGATGCAAAATATTCATTAAAGCAATGCACAATTTCTGATTGACAAGAAATCTGCCAACTTCTATAATAATAAACAAGTACAAGTGGGCAACGACGCCGGCTGACGGTTCCGTTGCCTTTTTGTTATATAAAAAAGGAGGAAGTAAATATGAAAAAGAATTTTACAGCAAAATTGGTTTCTGCCGCAGCAGTCGGCGTACTGACCATTTGCACACTGGCTGGCGCAGTATCCGCATCCGATAAGGTGTGGGTGATTGCTACCGACACGGCATTCCGTCCGTTTGAGTACACCAACGCAGAAGGAGAATTCGTCGGTATCGACGTTGACATTCTCGCTGCTGTCGCTGAAGACCAGGGATTTGAATATGATCTCCAGTCTATCGGCTGGGATGCAGGTGTTGCCGCTGTCCAGGTAGGTCAGGCAGACGCTCTGATCGCCGGTGCGACCATTAATGATGAAAGAAAAGAAAAAGGCTGGATCTTCTCTGACGGATACTATGACGCTACGCAGTCCTTCTTTGTGGCAGCGGACAGTGATATTGCCTCTCTTGAGGATCTGAACGGCAAAAACGTGGTTGTAAAAATCGGTACCGCAAGCAAAGCTTTTGCAGATAGTCTGAAGGATGAGTATGGCTTCACTGTTACTACCATGGAAACATCCACCGATATGTACCAGGATGTCATCAATGGCAACAGCGCTGCATGCATTGACGATACGCCGATTACCCTTGCTTACATCACGCAGGATGGCGTTCAGTTAAAGCAGCTTGAATGCGAGGGCGCTGAAAGCGAATCTGCACCGTATGGTTTCGCCATCATGGATGAGGCAAACCAGGAGCTTCTCGATATGTTCAACGCAGGTCTGAAAAATATCAAGGAGAACGGAAAATACGACGAAATTCTCGATAAGTATTTAAAGACTGAGGAGTAGACAAAAACGCAGAGGGTTTTTCTATCCCTCTGCGTTTTTCTTATGTAGAGGATTTTAGTTTTCTGGAAGGAGAAGTTTGCATGATAAGTATTATCCAGGTATATGGCGTAATGCTTCTGAAATCCATGGGAAACACGCTGCTGCTCTGCGTGCTTTCACTGCTCTTCGCCATGGTAATCGGTCTGATTATTGCCTTATTTAATGTAGGGAAAAACCGTGTTCTGAATTTTATCGGTACCCTGTTTGTCGATGCCGTGCGAGGTGTCCCGCTGATCGTACTGGCATATTTTGTTTATTTCGGTGTTCCGCAGGCTGCAAAAATGCTGAACGTCTCCGGCTTTCGCCTCTCGGCGCTCACCGCCGGCATCATCGCGCTCTCTATGAACTGCGGCGCTTATATGGCGGAGATCATTCGTGCCGGAATTGAGAGTGTCGATAAGGGACAGATGGAAGCAAGCCGCAGTCTCGGACTCTCCTATGGAAAAAGTATGCGTCTGATTATCATACCGCAGGCGATACGCACCATGATTCCCTCCATTATCAACCAATTCATCATCACACTGAAGGATACCTCTATCCTTTCCGTTATCGGTTTCCCGGAGCTGGTAAACACCGCCAAAAATGTCGCCGGAAATACCTTTATGAACCTGCAGGTATGGGCAATCGTCGGCATTATGTATATGGTTGTCATCATCACACTGAGCAAGGTGGCGAAGCGTGTGGAAAGGAGGCTGAAACGTGGACAGCAGTAAAAAAAAGGTACAGGTCAAAAATCTGAAGAAAAACTTTGGAAAACTGGAGGTCTTAAAGGATATAAGCATTGATATCTCGGAAGGCGAGGTTGTCGTGCTGCTTGGTCCTTCAGGGAGCGGAAAATCTACATTTCTGCGCTGCGTGAACCAGCTTGAGACCGTTACAGCCGGATCGATCATCGTGGACGGAATCGATGTGACGGATAAACATACGGATATCAATAAGGTACGCGAAAACATTGGCATGGTATTCCAGCACTTTAATCTGTTTCCTCATATGACAGTGTTGAAAAACATCACGCTGGCGCCCGTGGAATTAAAAAAGCTCACCCAGGAGCAGGCACAGAAAAAAGGTATGGAGCTGCTGGCGCGCGTTGGGCTTGCTGACAAGGCAGATACCTACCCCAACCAGCTCTCCGGCGGTCAGAAGCAGCGTGTGGCAATCGCCCGTGCGCTTGCCATGAATCCTGATATCATGCTGTTCGATGAACCCACTTCCGCACTCGATCCGGAAATGGTTGGCGAGGTTCTGGAGGTTATGCGTGAGCTGGCGCTTGGCGGCATGACAATGGCGGTCGTAACTCACGAGATCGGCTTTGCACGCGAGGTGGCAAACCGCATCGTCTTTATGGATGGCGGCTATATTGTGGAACAGGGAACCCCGGAGGAAATCTTGAAAAATCCAAAACAGGCACGAACCATAGATTTCCTAAACAAAGTATTGTAAAAGGAGTGCGTCATGAAAAAAATCATTACCATCAGCCGCGAATTTGGCGCAGGCGGCGGTACCATTGGACAGATGGTAGCGGAAAAGCTGCATTACAGTTATTTCGATAAAGAAATCATCATGAAGGCTGCAACGCAGGCCAATGTTGATCTGGAACATTTTCTGCGCTACGACGAGCGTGTGCCCCACAATTTCGGGTTCGCCCAGAGTCTGTTTGATTTTTACAATAAGCCTCTCAGCGAAAAGCTTTTTCAGGCGCAGAAAAAGGTTATCCGCGAAATCGGTGAAAAGGGCAATTGCGTGATTATCGGTCGAAATGCCAACAGTATTCTGAAAGAGTTCGATCACACGCTCCATGTGTTCGTCCACGCGCCCTCCTACTACCGCATTCAGCATATGAAAACACTGATGCCGGACACCCCGGAGGCAAAGCTCTCCGACGAACTGCAGGCAATCGACCGCAAGCGCAGAAAATACTGCACCTACTACACCGATACTGTATTCGGCATGGCAAATTTTTACGATCTCTGCCTTGATACAGCAAAATTCGGCATCGAAGGCTGCGCAGAAATTATCTGCGAGCTGGCACAGAAATAGGCATTTTCCTTTTGAGCACCGATAACGGTGCTCATCATCTTTCTGTGTAACAGTTCAGCCAAGCTGCCCTGTTACCTGCAAAAATCCATTTAAAATCGCTTCACGATGGGATTTTTGCACTCTTGCATCATTTTCTTACGGCTTCGCGCAAGCTCTGCCGCATTTTCTTCCACACGTCTTTTATTCAGTGGATAAATGAACAGCAGCACAAGTGCAACCGCCGTAAATCCGATGATCGGAATCACGCAGGACATTGTAAAAATAGCGTTTGTAACAGCAGGATCAAATGCAGTTGCCTGCGTGTAGCCGATCATGCTGAGAAGTCCGCCTACCATGCCGGAGGAAAGTGCCTGCCCGACTTTCCGGGCAAAAGAATACACCGCATAAATAGTCCCATCCTCACGAATACCATTTTTCAGCTCAGAGTCGTCGATAACATCTGTAATCATCGCCCAGATCACCGTATTGAAAAATCCCACTCCGGCAAACGCCACTGTGAAGAATATGATATATACCACCGCGCTTTGCGGTCTCATCAAAAGGCAGATCAAATACACGACCGCTGATACCAGACAGGCAGCGGTACTAAGTTCCTTTTTTCCGAATCTTTCAGAGAGCCGTGATGCCAACGGTGCACAGATCAGCAAAACGACAAGGCTGCCTGTCAGAGAAGCTATCGACTGCGCTGCAGCAGAACCATAATAATTAGGGAATACGTAGCCGGATATTCCGCTCATACCGAGCTGTGCCAAAAGCAGAAGGATTGCCGCTGCAATGATTCCAAGAAGCGCACGGTTGACCGCCAGGCTCTTTAGCATCCCGCCCACATCCAGCTTCTGATTATTAGCCTCCATTGGCACCCGTTCCTGCACCAGATAATAACAAAGCAGGTAACAAATTACCGCGCCTGCCGAGAATACCCCTGCAATCATCGTCATTCGGGAACCGGAAAGTACTTTATTTCCATCAACAGTCAGATAAGCTGCCAGAGGCGTACCGACGCCGATCACCAGATTTGCAAGTGTAGCGCCGATATTTCTCCAGTTTGAGAGCTTTGCACGATCCTTTGGTTCAGAAGAAATCGCAGATGCCATGGAACCATATGGGATGTTGATGGAAGTATAAAAAATGGAGCCCCACAATAAATAAGTGATAATCATCCAGCCTAATTTAAATCCATACGGTCTGTCGGCAAATGCAGACTGGTAAATCAAAAAAGAGGAAATCGCTACCGGACCGCACATCCGTCTGATCCAGGGACGGAATTTTCCATCCCTGGCGGGCTTTGAGCGATCCACGATCTGCCCCATGGTAACATCCGTCACAGCATCCATAAAACGTGCCGCCATCATCAGTATGCCGACCACGCCTGCGGAAATATCCATAACGTCCGTATAGAATTTCATCATAAACATCGAGGATAAGATGAAGGTGAAATCATTGCCAAAATCACCAAACATATATCCAATCTGATCTCTCATGCCAAAAGGCCGAGCAGAAATATTTTGCTTTGCCATTATATCTTACCCCTGTCACATTTTCTCTATCTTAATCAGCTTCGCATTAACACTTTGCGTAAAACCTTCCGGAACCATGGAACCTGCCATTTTCAGAATATCCTCCAGCGTCATATTTCTGAACATACTCCACATGCCCCCTTCTTTCATGAGCTTCATATTAGTAGCAAGCTTCACTGCCTCCGCCGTGATATCAAACGCCTCCCCGGAATTTGCAAGCTCTTCCATTGTATTTTTAACACTATATCTGCCCTCGGGAAATTCCATCGGGGCCGCCAGATTCAGATCTCCCGCAAGTTTAAACCAGTTTGCAACACCTTCTGCCCTCTCGCTTACTTCGGGAAGTACATAAATAGCCGGCTCTTTTTCCACTTTTTCCAGCGTCATGCTGTCCTTTAGTTCCCCTGCTACAGCCACAATAATATTGAAACCTTCCTTTAAAGCAACTGTAAAAACAAACACCTTGTCAGCCGTTTTCCTCTCCACAAGTTCTCCATTTAGATACAGGGAGACAGATGGCTGATTGGAATATACCCGGATTTCAGAAGTTGCTCCCGCACGCTGAGCATAACGCCTGCCGCACAAATGGATCATCGGCTTTTTGCTCCAGTACGCCTGGTAAATATAATAGCTGTCTTTCTTTATTTTCCGGTCAATCGTCATAAGACCTTTGTTGTTTCTTCCGGCAATGCCACCCTCATCGCGCGACGCACAGCCAAAATCAAACATATTCCAAACATAACTCGACCACAGCCATGGACGTTCAGACAGAACCTTTGCCATATGCTCATGGTAAAGTGCCTGATATTCCTCGCTGTAATCCTTACATGCCGGATTAGGGCCATGATAAGTGACGATGCCCTCACAGCCATATTCTGAGAGACCCAGACAGATTTCAGGATGTGCCTTATGAAAATCGTCAAGCCAGGGACCGTTGTCCTCTATCCTTCCTCCGTACCATCCAAAGTAATGATTGTAACTCTCTATATCTGTAATCCCATGAACCGGACTCTCCAACGGCGTCATGGATACGTGCGCAATCGTTGTAAGTCTGGCGGGATCCAGCTCTTTGCAGAGCGCGTTCAATTCCTTATGATTTTCCACGAGCTTTTCAGAAATGCCCCCTATGAGAATTTCATTGGAGATTCCCCAGAAGCAGATGGAGGGATGGTTATAATTCTGGATAATCAGCTCTTTCATCTGACTGATACAGTTTTCATGTGCCGCGGGGTCATCATTAAACACACTGATAAAAGGAATTTCCGCCCACACCACAAAGCCCAGCTCATCGCATGCGTCGTAGAACTCCTGCGCATGCTGATAATGTGCCAGACGGATAGTATTTGCCCCAAGCTCCTTAATCAGCCGCGCATCCTCGTAATGCTCTTCTTTTGTAAGCGCGTTGCCCTTATAAAGGCGATCCTGGTGCCGGCTGACGCCGCGCAACGGTGTTTCTGCACCATTGAGAATGAAGCCTTTGTCGGGATCACATGAAAAGTTTCTCACACCAGTACGCACCGAAACCTCATCGTATACCTCATTCCGCCTCTGCAGGGTTGCGGTTACTGTGTACAAATACGGACTGTCAATCTCCCACCTCTTCGCATCGGGCACGTAAATTGCCACGTTCGCATCCTCAGCCGGACGAACTGCACTTGCGATTTTCTTTCCTTGTGCATCTTTTATAGCGTACATTACCGTAAAGTTCTCATCAGCATGTTTTACCCAGGAAGCGAGCTCAAATATGGCTCCCCCGCACTCACACGGCTTCGGAGTAACCTGCAGCCCCGGTCCCCCGTAATAGTCCAGGTCGAAATGTGTATCCGGGACACTGATTAAATTCACCCCGCGGTACAAACCTCCGTAGAATGTAAAATCCGCAGACTGCGGATATACACTGCTTTTCTCCTCGTTGCTGCAGGCAACCACAAGAAGATTTTCTCCGTCTGCTTTGCACAAATCTGTGATATCCGTACGAAAAATTGAATAGCCACCCTCATGATAAACAGCCTCTCTGCCATTCACATATACAGATGCCTGTTGCCCCGCCGCCAGGATCTCCACATATACTCTGCCGCCTGCAAGCGGCTGTCCGGGTGTCTCGAAACTTCTGGCATACCAGCATTTGCCGCGATAATAGAATCCGTTTCCATCCTGTCCGTCAACCGCATTCCAGGTGTGAGGAAGCTCTACCGTCTCCCACTCCATCGGTAACACCCGAGGAAGCCCGACATCCTCCCTGATAAATCGCCAGTTCTCATTTAAATGAATTATATTCCGCAATTCCTGTTCTCCTCCTGTTTTCATAAATCTACAATACATACGATTCAGAACTATCCATTATTCTGTGTAAATCTTCAAAAAATATGTCTGCAAAATAAGCTTGATTTTTCCAAAAAATTTGTAGTATAATGTCATTCGTAAATTAAATACAGATACATAAACGACACAAGTAGTGCTATGCACGTAAATCTGATTACGGTAACTATGGATTTTATGGTTGATCAGATTTTGCTATTAGCGTTATTTGTGTTTTTTTGTATCAGATTTCAGGAGGGATAACATGCCAAAAAATCAATTTCAAAGGAAAATCTTTGCTTTCCTAACCGTACTAATAACTGTCCACGCATATGTCTTTTACAGTTTATATGTAATCAATGGAAATGCGCTGATGAATGCAACAGGTAAAGGTTCTGTTATTCAGGCAATTAACACCCAGGGCGGTGTTTATATGTTTGGAAATATGCTGCCTATCTGGGCCGTCATTCTAATAGAGTTTATCTGTGCATTCGGATTAGAATGCATTATGGGAAGTCCTTGTTCATTCAAGCTTGCCAGTAAGGTTTTCAATCCTCAAAAAACCAACGCGGTAATATTTGAAACCACCATTATATGTGCCACAGTCGGTTTAATGTGTCCTGCAATGAGTTTTCTTGCAGCCTGGTTTTATTATCCATATTATCAGGGATTTTCTATCTTCACACTACTTGCTAACTGGTTAAAGCTTGTTTGCTTTAATTTCCCGTTTGCATTCTTCACACAGCTGTTTTTTATACAGCCATTTGTCAGAACTGTTTTTAAATTTCTTTTTAGGAGAAGCTTAGCAAAATCAGATGAGGCCGCCGGGAAGGCATAGGGAATTGTTTTCTCTATTGACTAACCGCAGAAAATAAAAAGTCCTTTTAGGAGCGAAACCGGGAAGTACCCTGATTCCGCTCCACTTCTTAATATCAAATAAGTCCTCCGCTTTACCGCGAAGGACTGAACTTTGAAACCAGACATTTATTATGAATTGGCCAACAAATGAGCCTAATATCCGTTTTTCTTTTTTAAGAATCATAAAGGCAACAGGCGGCAAAATGACTTGAAGTAATCCTATGGAAAGAAGGTACTTTCTCTCTGCATCTCCCAGTTGCATAAGGACATCTGGTATGAAATACACAGCCAGACGGAGGATTCATCGGTGACGGCAATTCTCCCGTCAGCTCTATCCTGTTTTTCTCATGTACGCCTATCTTCGGGACTGCCGAAAGAAGGGCTTTTGTGTATGGGTGACACGGATTAGAAAATAATTCATCTGTATCTCCTTCCTCCACAATATGTCCCAGATACATCACGCCAACTCTATCAGAAGTATATCTTATGACACTCATATTATGCGAGACAAACAGATAAGTCAATTGTTTCTCATTCTGTAAATCACCTAACAGGTTTATAATCTGTGCCTGAATAGAAACATCTAATGCCGATACTGGCTCGTCACAAACGATAAATGACGGATTTACCAAAATAGCCCGGGCTATTCCCACCCTCTGTCTCTGTCCTCCGGAAAATTCGTGAGGAAAGCGATAATAATGTTCCGGTCTGAGGCCAACCATTTTTAAAATTTCCAGGCACTTTTCCATTCTGGCAGATTTATTATTTTCCCCATGGATTTTCAATACCTCTTCTAATGTATCCCCAATACTCTTCCTTGGATTTAAAGAAGTATATGGATCTTGAAATATCATCTGCATTTTTTCTCTGTAAGGTCTGAGTTCACGCGGCAATAACGTACTTATGTCTTCTCCTTCCAGAAGTATCTGACCCTGCGTAATTGGAAAAAGTCGTAATAAACTTCGGCCCAGCGTGGATTTTCCGCAGCCAGACTCCCCTACCAGACCATATGTCTCCCCCTTGTAGAGTGTAATAGATACATCATCTACCGCCTTTACTACCCCCGTCTGTTTTCCCAAAGCATCTCTTATGGGAAAATACTTTTTTATATGCTTTGCCTCCAGAATTTTCTGTCTCTTCTCATCCATGTTAATCCTCATTTCTTTCATTTGGATACCAGCACCTTACACATTGTGTTTCATTGACAGGCACTAATTTAGGCATTTCCTGCCGACATTTCTCTTTGGCTCTGGGACACCTTGGAGCAAAACGGCAGCCTGTGGGAATCTGACTTAATAGTGGCACAGTTCCTTTGATTGTACTTAGCTTCTGACTGCGATCCCCTTCCATAGTGGGAATTGACTCCAATAAACTTATCGTATATGGGTGACAGGGATAACTAAATATTTTTTCAGTTGTACCTTCCTCCACCACCTGCCCCAGATACATTACAAGTACTCTCTGGCATGTCTCTGAGACAACAGCCAAATCATGCGTAATCAGTAAAATTCCCATCTCCATTTCCTGATTAAGCTTTTTCATCAGTTCCAGAATCTGTGCCTGTATGGTAACATCCAAAGCCGTTGTTGGTTCATCTGCAATTAAAAGCTTAGGCTTGCAGGCAAGCGCTATAGCAATCATGACTCTCTGACGCATTCCGCCCGAGAGTTCAAAGGGATACTGATGAAACCTCTTTTCCGGAGTTGGGATTCCTACCTGTCTAAGCATTTCTATTCCAAGAGCCATGGCCGTTTTTTTGTCCGCATTTGTATGGATTTGTATCGCTTCCATAATTTGGTTTCCCACTTTCATCAGAGGATTCAGTGCACTGAGCGCATCTTGAAAAACCATTGAAATCTGCGCTCCTCTTATTTTCCTCATTTCTTTATATGGGAGTGAAAACAAATTTTTCCCTTTGAAAAGCACTTCTCCTCCATAAATCGCTGTCCGCTTTTCATCGTAAAGCCTCATTATGGATTGGACCGTCACACTTTTTCCGCAGCCGGATTCCCCGACAATCCCTAATATTTCGCCTCTCTTAACAAAAAAATCCACTCCATCTACAGCTTTAAATTTTCCCCGTTCTGTTTTAAATATAGTGGAGAGATTATTCACTTGTAAAATAATATCATTTTGCATTTCCTCTCTCCTTTCAGTTGTTTTGCGGATCCAGAAAATCTCTGAGTCCATCTCCCAGCAAATTTAAGCCAAGAACTGTCGCTGCGATAAAAATACTTGGATATACAACCAGCCACCATGCCTGAAGCATGACCAATTTCCCTTCATATACAATATTTCCCCAACTTGGTTCCGGTATCGGAACACCTACACCCAAAAAGCTGAGAGCAGCCTCTGTTACAATAGCCGTTGCAAAAATAAATGAAACCTGTATAATAACGGACGAAAGAATATTAGGAGCAATATTCAGCCATAATATTCTATTTGCACTCGCCCCAGATGCTTCCAATGCTTCAATATAGGTCTGTTCCTTTGCTGTCAATACTGCCGCTCTTGCAATTCTCGCCACATCCGGAATATATACAATACTGACACTGAGAATTACATTTCCAATACCTGATCCCATAATGGCTAAGAGAGCAATTGCCAAAAGAATAGAAGGGATAGACTTTAAACTGTCGCAGATTCTCATTACTACGTTATCTACTCTTTTATAGTACCCTGCATATAATCCCATAATCATGCCGACCACCATGGTAATGACAGCAACAGATGCTCCAACACCAATTGATACCCTGGAACCATATAATAATCTGCAGAGAAGATCTCTGCCCACGGAATCCGTACCCAGAAAATGTCCGGATGAAGGTTTCTGCAATCTTTCCGTTACATCCATGACATGCGGACCTTCCGGAAAAAGGAAAGGCGTCAGTATAGCCAGAATAACAATCAGCGATACTAAGATTCCCCCTATAATTATTCTCTGGTTTTTCAAAAGTTTACGATTCCTTAATTTTCTGTGTTCCCTGTAAAGCTTTGTCTTTATCTCTTTTAGGTTTTCTAAATTGGTATCACTTCTTTCCATTTCTCCTCCTACCTGCTGTCCAACCGTATTCTCGGATCTATTGCTGCATAAAGAATATCCAATATCAGCATCATAAACATATTAATCAGTGCAATCACAAGAACAAACGCCTGGATTACCATGTAATCCCTTCTCTCAATTGAAGTAACAACCAACTGACCGACTCCAGGAATATTGAAGATCGCCTCTGATACCACTGCTCCCGCCAATAAGGTTACTGCTGTCTGACCGACTACAGTTATAATCGGCAGTAATGCATTTTTTAAAGCATGCTTAATCATAATGGAAAACTCACTGACTCCTTTAGCTCTGGCCATTTTTATGTAATCGCTATTCAATACTTCCAGAACAGAAGACCGAGTCATTCTCATAATCAGAGCCATATGCATAAACCCCAATGCAAGCGCCGGCAAGGAAAGATACCAGATATGAGCTCCTAAACCATCACTTAACGGTTTATAACCAGCTACAGGAAACAAGCGAATCCGGAAGGCTAATAGCAGCATAAGGAGCAGAGCTACAATAAAGTTTGGCACACTGATACCACATAAAGAAATGCCTGTTACAATATGATCCAGTATTCCTCCCCGGTATTTTGCCGCAAGAATACCAAAAGTAATTCCCGCCCCTGCAGCAATAATCAGAGCATAAATCGTCAGGGATATTGTTGGTTTCATATGACTTACAATGATTTCTGTCATCGGCTTATCAATATACAGTGATTCTCCAAAATTTCCTTTGAAAATCCCCGTTACCCACTCTACATACTGCAATGGAATCGGTTTATTTAGCCCCATTCTTTCCTGCAGTGCTATAACATCTGACTCCACTGCTCTGTCTCCCA
>DKTR01000101.1:0-13995 GCA_002473385.1 Lachnospiraceae bacterium UBA7225 | reverse complement strand
CCCCAGTATAACCCGGGCCGGGTCACCGGGAGTCAGATGAATAATCGAAAAAACAATCACAGAAGTAATGATAAAAATTGGTATCATTGTAAGAATACGCTTTAAAATATATTTTTTCAAAAGTTTCCTCCTATTCTGGCTCCCCGTTCACCGGTTCGTAATTCTTATTCTTTTCTCAAATTATTCTTCAACGATGGCATTTGCCACATATGGTCCTACAAAGACCTCGATATTTTTTACTTTTGCACTGGACACACTGTAATTATATAATTCACCGTATTTTACAACCGGAAGTGCTTCTTCCCAGCAGTACTTCTGCAATTCATCCCAGTAACCTTTTGCCTCTTCTACAGTCAGAGATTCATTGATCTTCCCATTAAGCTCCTGAATCTTTTCATCTGTTGTCCAGCCAGGCCAGGATGGATTCATATAAATCTGCATGATCGGAACACATACAGGAAGCGGCGTTGCCAAAAATGCGTCATAAGCCGTAGGATCGTTTCTCTGATTTAAGAAGGTGGCTGCTTCTGCACTTTTCAGCTCCACATTCATTCCGATTTCTTCAAGTTCAGCTTTAATTACCACTGCCATGGATGTAAAACAAGGAACACTGCCATTAATCAGAATACGGAAAGTTTCTCCGTTATATCCAGCCTCTTCCAGATATTTCTTTGCCTTTTCCTTGTCTGTATTATTGTAACAATCGCTGCCCTCTTTGCTGTACCAGGCAGCCTGCTCCTGGCTCATATAACTGGATTCCATTCTATAAAATTCTTCAGAAGACCAGCCTGCCTGCATAACATGCTCCGGTTCCACTGCATATAACACGGCTTTTCGAATTAAAGGATCCGTCGCCAGTCCCTCCTGCTTATTGAAAACTGTCATTGCCGAACCAGCATTTTCTTTATGAATCACCACATCCGGATTGCCATCAAACATGGGGTAATTATCCGTAGGAAGCATATATGCAAAATCATATTGTCCGGTAAGAACACCCGTTCCTCTGGTAGTTGCATCTGCCACAAAATCAAAGTATACATCTTTGATATATGCATTCTTATATCCCCACCATCCACTTGCTTCACCCGGAGTTCCATAAGGCTGATATTCCTCATTTCTAGTCAGTTTTACATACTGTCCATCTGCCCATTCTATGAAGCAGTACGGTCCTGTTCCGATGTATTCCTTAACAAATCCTGTGGTAGGATCTGCATTTTCTATAACAGATGCAGGCATAATCGCGGAACACTGTGTCTGCCCGGCAATCAGCTCATTTAAAAACAGCGCCGGCTTATCCATTGAAATTTTTACCGTGTAATCATCTACCTTTTCAAAGCGGGAATCTCCCACCATTTCCGCCACACTTCCATATGCGGAAATCCATCTGTTCATAGAAGCCACAACATCATCGGCCTTCATCTCCTGCCCATTGTGGAACATCACGCCTTTTCTTAAATAATAGGTATATTCCGTACAATCGTCATTTACCTCACAGCTCTCTGCGAGTTCAGGCTGCGGAACCCAGTCTGCTGTCATAGTCATCAGAGATTCCCAAATCATTCCATAACCAATGGTCCTGGCCAGCTGATCACTTAAATAATGCACATCCAGAGAATCCGGCACAGACTGTAAAGCTACATGAATGACATCCTTTGTTGCCACTGCCGTATCATCCGCAGCACTTACCCGTACACCTGCCTGTCCTGAACCTGCCAGGAACATCATTGAACATAACCCCATTGCTATCATTTGTTTCCATCTCATTTTCATCGTCTTCTTCCTTTCATTAAATTATAATTCAATATCTCTGTTGCAGTCCTTTGAAAAAATATAAGAAAAATCATCTCCGCCTATTGCATAAGCACCTTGTGGAACATAAGAACCCATCCATATAAAATCTCCTTTTTCTACAGGACTCCATGTCGTATCCAGTAAATACATTCCTTGCCCCTGCAGAATATACGCTCCGTGCTCCTGCACATGGGTTTCTACAAAACTATGACATCCTCCTTTCTTAAATAATAAAATATGAAACCCAATATCGAAGGCAATATCTGAGGGAAGTAATTTTTTAGAAAACAGATTATCCATTCCATCACACATTTCCCATTCCAGTTTTTCTACATCTCCCCACACAAGCCAAGGTTCTTTTCCCTCCAACGGAATATACCGGTTCTTATAGAAAAAGAGTTCACTCTGAATGCCACAACTTTCGAACTCTATTTTGGCGCCCGGAGGAGTATAAACGTAACCTCCTTTTTCTAATTTTTTTTGTTCTCCCTCTACAGTGATGGAAATCATCCCCTCATTTACATATAAAAACATTTCAATCCCGCTTTCCCCGCCGAAAGGTGCGGTTGTCCTTCCATCCCCCTGCATTTGTAAAACATAGGAAACAAATCCGGCTCCCAGTTTAGGCGCTGCCATAATGGAAGCTTTACAGTTTTCCAAATTCGGCAATACGTTTTCTAACCTTCCCTCCTGCGGTATTAACGCATAATATCCCGGAACAATTCTTGCTCTGGTTGATAATAATTTTTCCACTTTCAACTATTCTACCTCCCTTTTGTAAAATTAAATTTCACTTTAAATTTAATGCTCTCGTGTATTATAGTGATACAATAATAACCCAAAAAGTATATGAAAACATTGGATACAGCAAACAAAATGCTAATTTTTCATTGTTCACTATGCACAAGACACGTGAAAAGGCAACAAAAGAACCTCATAAAAGAGATTCTTTTTGTTACATTGCTTGTATGTTTCACGATTCTGTCTGATCACGCTCTGACAAATAAAGTGCCAATTGTATCTCAAAACAGGACTCAGAGGAGTCCAGATTCCGCCCGAGGATATCCTCACATTTACGAATCCTGTAACGTATAGTGTTGCGATGCAAAAAAAGCTGCGAGGCGGTTTCAGTAATACTGCACTGACAGTCCAGAAAAACCTTTAGTGTTCTTCTCAGATCCAGATAAGTCTCATTTTCCGGATAGGCAAGTTCCTTTAAAGTAGTCCGGCAAATAATATCTGTCTGCATTCTGGGTATTTTTCGAAGGAATTCCAGAACACTCTCCGAATCCATGTCAATAAACATATCCATTTCTTCGTATACACTGGTCTTCCTATAATTCTCCATAGCTCTCCAGAATGCAAAGCGAATAGATTCCTGATCCCAGGCTTTTCCACCGCGGGAAAAAACGACCCGCTCTCTGAGGATTTCCGAAAACCTGTCCGCAATCTTCCTCAGTTCCTGCTCAATATCGTCACAGGGAGAAAACATAAGGATCATATATTGCCAGTTATCCAAATCCGAAAGCACAATAATTTCATCAGAAAACATTTCCTGTAGCTGACTCTTCATGAACTTATAACCCATAATATATTTCTCTTCCCTACGCATAAACTGGAGATGATTGAACCTGTAGGAAGTAAAATCCACATATCTGCAAAGAATCACATTATAAAAAGAGCTGACCCTGAATCCGATCTTCTGATCCCATTTCAAAAGCTGCTCCAGTGACCAGTTTTCTCCTTTCATATTCAAAAGGCATTTGCGAAACTCATCACTTTGCTGAATATCGTTAAAATCTGTAAGCAGGTTCTTATACAAAATTATCTCCATCAATAAGACAACCTCTTCCATCATAAAAATAGAAACCGGTGTCTGCTCACTCTGGTCATAAGTCAGAAGATAATTGGTGTTTCCGCTGATGGACTGGATCGGGTAAACGCTGATATGCGTAGATTCCTGCCATATATACTGCTGACCTTCCTGAATCTTCACCAGATCCTTCCCATGCTGATTCACAAGCTGGATTCCGGCTTTCTCCTCACGGCTTGAGGCATTCCCATTTACATAGTGCTCCCCAAAGGCATCTATGACCATAATATGCCTGCCTATCTCGCTTCCGATATTGCGGAGAATCCGCTTCAGTGTCGCCCCGTTGATCACAAGATTATATAGCTTCTTTTTCATGTTTAAAGCTTCCAGAAGACTCATATTCTGGTTATTCCAGAGGATGGACAACATATTCTGATACACCTGCCCCAGTGTTCTATCCTTCGGAATTAGAAGCAGGGGAAACTGTAATTGATCTGCTTTTTCAATGACTTCCGGCTCCAGACCATCCAGAAATCTCCCCAATTTAATTGCAAGCCCCGCACAGGGTAGTGCATTTAGCGTCTCAATCAGTTTCATAAGCCTTCCCTGGTCATTTTTATAAACCATTCCGGTTGTGACAATAAAGCAATTCGCCGGTACAAAGCTCACCACATCCGGTGTCTCTGTAGACTCTATTGTTGAAACAACCCTTTGTAAATCGGCATTGCTGTTTAAAACAGACAGATTACTGTCCATATCATACTGCAATATATCCTTCAGTGTCATATTCATCCTCTCCTGATCATAAAACCTTTTTTATCAGTTTATAATAAAACCACAATAAAAAAAAGAGGGATAATCCCCCTTTTTTAGCAATTATTTTCTCCAATCCCGGAAATGGGTCTTAACAGGAGAATATAACATTGCCAGGACAATAAACAGACAACCGGTCCCACTCAGCAAATCGATATTCTCAGACAGTCCTGCAAGAATCACCATAAAGGCTATCATAATCACCAGAAATGCAATAATCAAGTCACCGGTCTTCGTCTTAAAAAAGCATTCCTTTTGCATCCCAAACTCCTTTCGTCACTCATTTCGTTATAATACCATCAAAACATATAGCAGCAGACCCATGGCAATCGTAGCCGAAACGGTAATGAGTATCAGACGTTTCATAACCTCTCCCTCTTTTCCAGGAATATTGACCGTTGTCGTTCCCAGAATAATCTTGCTTGGACTGATAGCGCTTCCAATAGCGCCTCCTGCAGACTGAGCTCCCAGAACAGCCGCTGCATTTACTTCCAGAATGGAAGCCGTCGTCATCTGAAAATCCCCAAAAAGAATATTGGAACTCATATTGCTGCCTGTCATAAAGGTGCCCAGCAGACCTATAAATGGTGCCAGAATCACATAGGCCTTTCCAAGAACATTTGCAATTCCTTCAGCCAATACTGTGATCTGCCCGGTTCCTCCCATAATGCGGGACATAATGACCAGCCCGATAACTGCCATACCAGAAGACATTGTCATGCAAACGGATTTTTTTAAAATTCTCCCGACACCGTTTTTTCCAATCCACCCATGGCATTTATAGTAAATCAATCCTATAACGGAAGACAGAAACAAAAACATGCTTGCATGAGTAAAGACAGCCAGAGCAGAAAAACTTTCAACTGCTTCCGTCACATAACCGTATCCAGTAGATGTCTCCGGAAATGCAAAGCCAAACTGAAACTGTTGTAGGAAGCTATTAATGGGCGTAATCAGCAGCACCGCCATCGAAATCACAGAAAGCAGGATATACGGTACAAAGGCCTGCAGCAGTGTCATATCCGGCAATGTGTCTTTCTTACTTTCCTCTCCCTGCTCCCGCTTCATGATCGGGCTCTCCTCAACCCGCCATTCCCGGTTGTAGAAAGATGTCCTTCCAAGCAATAGCAAAACTAACAGCGCAATTACCGAGGGAACAAAGCAGGAAATTGTTGTATTCGCCTGGGACAGAAGAATTTCTCCGCCTCCTTGAATCACAGCGATAATCAAAGCAGCCGGAAATCCCTTTTTCAGAGCCTTTCCTTTTCCATAAAGCCAGCAAATTGCAATTCCAACAATCAGATTCCAAAAAGCAATAAAGCCTGCGGTCCAAAGAGCTGTAATCAAGTACGTTTCACTCCCAGCGGTCAGCCCGGTTGACATAACAAGGGAATCCCAGGCTGCCGCCAGCGTTCCAAAGGTGTTCCCCCAGGACTGACCCAGAAGCGGAATCGCCACCGCCCACAAAGGGGATACGCCGATTCCAATTAAAAGAGGTGCTCCCACAACTACTGGTACACCGAAGCCTGTAATGCCCTGCAAGAAACTTTCAAATACCCATCCCATTGCAAATACAAGCAGCAACTCATTCGGCAGAAGTTTCCGCATTCCATTTCGTATGACAAGAAACGCCTTTGCCTCATCTCCCACTTGATACATTAAAATAGCAGTCCATACAATTAACAGTATCACAAGGGCATTCCAGATGCCTTTTGCACTTTCTGCCGCTATCAGCTGAATATCCGCCTTATAGAAAACAATTCCTGTAAAAACGGAAACCAAAAGTCCCACTGGTGCCGCCTCTGTAGCACCCCATTGAAACACAATCATTAAAATCAAAAGTAATAGGATGGGTAAAAAAGCCATCACCCACATAAATACATTTACTGGTATACTCATTTTATACGTCCCTTTTTCATCAAGAATGAATCACGGTACCCGTACGCCCCGCAATTCCTTCTGCTGCTTTTTCCAGCAGTGTAATCAGTGTCTTTCTGCCCTCTCCTGACTGCGCAAAGCGAACAGCCGCCTCTATCTTGGGCAGCATGGACCCTTTAGCAAACTGCTTCCTGGCTATATATTCCCGGGCCTGGGCAACGGTCAGATCAGAAAGCCACCGCTGGTTTTCTTTTCCAAAATTGATTGCCACCTTTTCTACGGCTGTCAGAATCACCAGAAAATCCGCATTCAATTTATCCGCCAGCAAACAGCTTGCATCGTCTTTGTCAATAACAGCATTCACGCCCACGAGCTTTCCATCCTGGGAAATCACCGGAATTCCGCCTCCGCCGCAGGTTATTACAATATGCCCTGCCTCCACTAGGGTACGGATGGTCTCCAACTCCCGGATACGTCTGGGCTTAGGAGAGGCAACTACAACCCGGTATCCCCGTCCTGCATCCTCCATACAGCAGACGCCTTTCTTTTCCTTTTCTTCCGCTTCTTCTTTTGTCAAGAATTTTCCAATTGGCTTGGTCGGATTTGAAAATGCGGGATCCTCCCTATCCACCTCTACCTGGGATAATATTGTAGAAACTTTGCAGTCAATATTCCTTCTATACAGTTCATCCTTAATAGCGTTCTGCAAATCAAATCCGATATATCCCTGACTCATGGCCACGCTGGTGGGAAGCGGAATCGGTTTATAGTCCTTCTGTGTGATAACCAGGCTATCCATTGCATTCTGGATCATTCCCACCTGTGGTCCATTCCCATGAGTTACAACAATATCCAGCCCCTGCTCTTTCAGATCCACAATGACCTTTGCAATTCCCGCCACGGCTTCTTTTTGCTCCTCTACATCATTGCCCAGAGCATTTCCGCCGATGGCAATAACAACCTTTTCCTTTCCCATCTATTATAACCTCCACCTTGATTTTGATCACTTAGCCCTGATAGCCCAGTTTCTCTGCATAAGCAGCTACAGCCTTTTCGAAGCACAGGATCGGCGGATGGACGGTGCCGGCGCCAATCTGTCCATATCCGGCAATCTTATGGGCAATGCCCGTATTAATTACAGGTGTAATTCCTTTTTCTACCACAAGCCGGGCATCAATCCCCAGACAGGTTCCCTGGAAATCCCAGTTAGGAATAATAAAGTTTGGATTCCGGGAAATCGTGATCTCTGTCATTTCCGTACTTGTACGCCGGGCATCCTCATAACCACCGGCACCTACAAACCGGGTAACGGCCGGTGCGGCAATCATGGCCATACCACCCACTCCAAATGTCTCTGTGATTGCGCTGTCTCCCATATCCGGACAGGCATCCTCGCCATCGTAACCGGTAAAATACAATCCCTGTGGAGTATTTACCGGTCCAGTAAACCACTCATCCCCCATACCTGCAATGCGGATTCCAAATTCCACACCATTTCTGCACATAGCAGTGACAATGGTTCCATCTGTTACCGTGCGGGCTCCGTCCATGACGGCCTTTCCGGCAGCCATCATAATATTCAGGAAAAATTGGTCCGTATCTGCCAGAAATTTCATGACATCATACCGG
This sequence comes from Lachnospiraceae bacterium UBA7225, assembly GCA_002473385.1. Lineage (GTDB taxonomy): Bacteria > Bacillota > Clostridia > Lachnospirales > Lachnospiraceae > Marvinbryantia. The sequence goes on along the minus strand of DKTR01000101.1, from coordinate 6,071 downwards.
TCCTTTTCTGCCATATCCATTTTTGTTATGACAGGCACTATTTCTTTCATAAAGACCAGAGAAGCTGCAATATTTCTTTGATGGAACTCATCGCCCATGGCGATCGCTTTTGCAATCATAGGATTTACAGCAAGACCGTTCTCCATGGCCCGGACAGCCTTTCCCAGTGCAGGACCAAGTACATCCCGCATCCAGCGAAGTCTGTCCACAACCTCCTGGGAATAAGCGCCAAAACGCAGCACCTTTCCTATTCCTTCATTCAAAGTACAATAGCCATAATTGCCATCCGTCTCATTTTTAACCACTAATACCGGCATATTAGCCGATGTAATGCCGCCCATAGGTCCCACTGCATTTACGTGGTGACAGGGAATAAATCTCACCTCGCCGGAAGCCAGCAATGCTCTGGCATCCGCCTCATTATCTGCCCACTCTTCAAATAGCACCGCGCCAACACACGATCCCTGAACCGGATCCGGCATGTTCTTATACTCAATAGGCGGTCCCGCATGAAGAAGAACCTTTCCCTCATTAAGCTCCGGAATCACAGTTCTCGCACAAACTACATCTTTGAGCACCGGCTGACTTGCCACAATTTTGGCAATGCAGACCTGATTTGCCGCCTCAATATCAACAGTCCCGCAATTCCGCAGGAAATTCAGACGCTTGATTAGTTCAATATTGCCGTTTGCCGTTGGTCTCCAGTCATACTGTACCGAATCACAGCCAAACTCCTTGACTACATTACAGAAGCTTTGCAAACCAACGTTAATAATCTTCGGCTTATTCGAAAACATTTTCAGCAGCTTTTCTGAAGCCTGGTGTGTTTCTGCCTTTACCACCCGTTTGGGGCGGATTTCCTTAACAGGCTCCCCGAAATCCAGCCCAATGATTTGAATTGCCGTACGAATAGCCAGTTTATTGGTTTCACAGACAATAACACCTGCGTCCTTCAACTTATTCACTGTCTTGTCATAACCTTGAAAATCTCTTCTTGTACCACACACGGTTGCCACGAAAAAAACCTTTCTTCCGAGAACCTCCGCTCTGGTCTGAAGCTCATGGATGGTCGGAAGCAATGCACCGGCCATGTCTTCATGAGAACCGTAGCCCAGCATAATATCAAGAAGAATTACACCCGTCGATTCATCATCCATGGCTTCCTGCATACACGCAATACGCTTGGCGGGGTCAATCATAGGATGGGGTTTCCCCTGGGTATAAACATCATCTCCCAGATCCACCACAATATGACCACCTGTTTTAAGCATAAATCCTTCTGTTTTCTCCGAATGCGTCTTCAAATTCAATGCATCCTTAATCAGCATAGCCGCCTCACCCGCAAGCGTTCCACCAGAGTAATAAGCTTTGATTGTTTTCCGCTCTTCCGCTTTAAAAAATGCCGATCTATCTGTCTCGACGCTGCCCTCTGGGACTGCTTCTCCCCGTACCAGACTGACAGCCAGACGGGCCGCCTCATCCAGTGTATACGTATGATAAAAATTTTCTTCATGATACCCGGGCTTCTCTCCAAGGAACAAAGTCACCACTGGCTTCTGGAAATTGCTCAGACGATCAGAAATTTTCTGTCTCACAGCCTGGGCAGGTGGCTTTGAGATCACAATCAATACCTTTACTGTATCATCTTTCTCCATGGCATCAATCATATCCATCATAGTAATGCCGCCAATCTCTGTAGATAAATCCCGTCCTCCGGTACCGATGGCATTCTTAACACCCTCTCCCAGACGGTCGATAATGGTAGTCAGCTCCTGGATCCCCGTTCCGGAAGCTCCAATAATTCCAATGCTTCCCGGTTTTACATGATTGGTAAACGCCACCGGCACTCCCTGGATAATACCGGTTCCGCAGTCCGGTCCCATAACAGCAAGCCCTTTCTTATGGGCCTTCTCTTTTAATCGCTTTTCATCTTCGAGGGTTACATTATCACTGAACATAAATACATTCAGTCCCTCATCCAGGGCCCGGTCTGCTTCAAGGGCTGCGTAGGCACCCGGAATGGAAATCACAGCCAGATTAGCGTCCGGCAGCTTCTTCAGAGCACTCTCCCAGGATCTGACGCCCTCATCACCCTTTTCTGTACCGGCTGCAGCGGACTCCTTCCGAAAGAATGCCTCTGCCCCTTCCAGAATAGTATCCAGTACTTCTTCCCGCTCCACATCCGCCACAATAACCATGTCATTAGCCGCAGATTCCATCAGATCCCCGGTATCCAGTCCGCTTTCCCTAAATATATCTTTATTAGCCGGAGTCGCCATCATAACAGACACTTTCTTCACGCCCTCAATAGAAGAAAGCTCATTTGTCAAAAGCATTAAAACCACAGAATCATGGTAACTTCCTTTTTTTACAACTGTCCTCAGCACGTTATTTTTCTCCTTAATCTGCAAATCTGTTCTTGTGATCATATCTGTCAAAGTGAATATCATCGCTTTTCATGTACTCATATATCTCATCTACGACTTCAATTCCACCCATCTCATACTGCTTCCTGATTCTTTCAACCGCTCTCTCTCCCGGCCAGTACACTTTATCAAATCCGTGAGCCGGCTTGATGGCATTTATTTCATCGCAAACCTGAGACATCCTCTCCTTGAACTGTTCCAGACCGCAGAAGCGTGCAGGATCCATAACGATATGCATCTGCCCAAGCTCTCTTCCTTTGGAACAATCATAATACATGGAGCTTACATGCTTACCAAAAGGTACTCCTGTAAGAACTCCGGAGAATATGTCTACCATCATCATCAGTCCATACCCCTTTGCACCTGCAATGGGCACCAGCGCATTAACCAGATCAGGGTCAGTTACGGGAAGTCCATCCTTTCCCACAGCCCAGTCTGCCGGGATGGTCTCATGTCTGGAACGTTTATCCAGAATCTTTCCCCATGCCTGGACAGTAGTTGCCATATCAAACAATACCAGCCTTTCGTCCGCAGTCGGCGCTGCAAAAGAAATCGGGTTTGTTCCATAATAAGGCTCTGTTCCTCCATAAGGAACTGCCATCGGATCAGACTGGCAGAAAGAAATAGCCAGCAAATCCTGCTTTGCAGCCATCTCTGTGTAATATCCTATTGCACCGCTATGAGACATGTTCGCCATGCCGACAATGGCCACTCCATTTTTCTTTGCCATTTCAATGGCATATTCCATTCCTTTGGTAGCAACCGCATAACCAATTCCATTGTCTCCATCTAATATAGCAGAGCATGGTCCGGTCTCTTTGTATGTATACACGGGCTCTAATGTAATCCCACCCTTAAAGATTCTTTCGCAGTAATATTCCATACGAACGGTTCCATGAGAATGAAGTCCTCTCTCATCTGACCATGTCATAATCTCGGATGTAATTTCTGCATCTTCTTCATGTAATCCTGCCTGCATCAGTTTGTTCTTCATTAACTTCTTCAATTCATTTCTTGAAAGTTTCACGCCATCTTTCCTTTCTGATATTTTCTCATGATTACAATACTTCTTTATATTGAGATTATAAAAATTGCTTTTATTGTTTTCAATGTGCACTATATACAAACGGCAATTTTTATTTTGTATTTTTCGTCACACAAATCGATGCTCTCACGAATTGAATTTCAAAACTGATATGATATACTTAAAATATCTTACAATTAAACGAAGGAGTGTTTTCCATGCTGGAACAAAAAGAATATATATTGCCCTGTGTTCTTTATACCAAAAAGTTTACCGTATATCTCGATACCACTATTCCCGTCAAGGCTTGTATTCTCTATTTTCACGGCGGCGGTCTGCTCTACGGCTCCAGAGAAGATCTCCCCTTCGGTCACATTGCACAGATAACGGAAGCCGGATATACGATACTTTCTTTTGATTATCCTCTGGCTCCTGCCGCCAAACTGGAAACCATTTTGGAAGATGTCTGCACTTCCATCAATGACTATTGTATAAATATTATAAAATATGCCGGAAAACCGCTTCCTTATTTTCTTTGGGGCCGATCTGCCGGCGCTTACCTTGCCCTGCTGGCTGCTGCCAGCGAAAAGCTCACACAGATTCCTGCCGGCATCCTTTCCTATTATGGATACGGCCTGCTTTGTGACAATTGGTTCAGCACTCCCAGCCTCTTTTATCGTACTCTTCCGTGCATAAAAGAAGACTGCCTTCAGCTCATCCCCGGAGAGATTCATGCAGAAGGCAGTCTTGATACCCACTATTGTGTCTATGTATATGCGAGACAGACTGGAAAATGGAAAAGCCTTCTTTACGAAGGCCGGGAGAAATTCTTTCTGTTGAACTATTCCCTGCGGACATGTAAGGCACTTCCGTGTGCCCTGTTCTGTGCCCACAGCATTGAGGATCCGGATGTTCCATTTGCAGAGTTTACAGAGCTGTGCAGCCGTTTTTCGGCAGAATGTTTTATCGCTCCCGGCCATATCCATGACTTTGACCGAGAGACAACAAACTCCTTTACAAAACAAGTATTACAGACCTCTATTGATTTTTTGAACCGTCATTGTGGTGAGTAAACCCTATGCATACACAAATTTTATTTACTTCAAAATACACCTTTGATTTTCTGGCTGGACAGCCTGCCGGACAGGTTCATTCTGTCTATCGAAAAACAGTAAATATCCTCCTGGATGGGCACCTGTTTGCTCTGCAGACCTGCCAGTCGCCATTGTCTCCTCTCAGCATGATTACCAATATATCCCAGAACGAAATGGATTCCATGGAGATCACTGCGGGGAATCCGGTATCTGTCCGTGGAAAAACTATCTGGGTTAGAAAAAGCTCCTTTTCTTTATCGGCTTCTTCCATAGTGGATCTGAGATTAAAAGCGCAGCTTAATGACCAGGAGTTAAAGCTGCTGTCTGAACGAATTAAAGCAGCATTATTCCTGGTACCCAAAATCGGTTTTGCAGCCATGCTTCAATCATCCCCTAACAATTCTCCCAAAGATCTAATTCTTTCCGCTGCATTTAAGCATATATCTGCCGCCCGGGAGTTTTGCCGTCTTGGGAACTGGAAATCGGCTGCTATAGAGCTTTCCTCGCTTATTGGATTAGGCTCTGGCCTTACCCCAAGCGGCGATGACTTTTTGTGCGGGCTGATTGCAGGATTATCATTAAGCCGCTGCACAACACATCCTCTCTTTCTTGCGGTTACAAAAACACTCTCCCCCCGTCTTTCGGATACTAATGACATAAGCCGGGCCTTTCTTCTCTGCGCCTTAAAAGGGCAGTTTTCTCTGGCTGTCCAGTCTTTAACAAAACTTCCTGCAGCAGCGGAGCTTCTTATGCCTTTTCTCTCCATTGGCCATTCATCCGGTATTGACACCCTATGTGGAATTTATTGGGGTCTTCAACTACAGCAAATTACAAAGAAATTCAAAAATTAAACGGCTATTTATGTACTCCATCCTCGGTAAAGTTCCTTCTTAAGGCTTTTTCTGTCGGAAGAATTGATATTAGTAAAATGATAACCTGTATTGTACACAGTATTGCACCAAAGGTTCCTATAACTTCTATCGAACGTCCATAAAACGGAAGATGTAAAATAACACTTGGAAATAGCATAATTTTACCGATTTTGCACCAGAGTTTTCCGCAATGCTTGTTAGCAAATTTCCATGTGTCTATGTTTTTCATGGAACGACTGGTTCTATAGCCAATAACTCCATTGATATTTTTCGGCGTATATTTCCACATCATTCTACCAGCAAATATCATTAATAAAGGAATCAGCAAATCACAGATAAACATAAACCACCAAAACCACATTATTATACCCTCCATAAATTTCCGATTGAACAAAATCGCTGCGCGATGGCCTGCCAAGGCTGTGGCGCAGTTTTTCATTTTCATATAAAAAGGCAGTGGTAGCCAAGTCCTAAAAGTAGTATTGTTAAGTCACCACAACCAACAATCAAACAGGATCGACACTATCACCGCCATGAATAGAATAGCATTATCCAGTGACTGTTTCAAGCAGAAGTTTCTGCCCAGACCTCCCCCGTGAACGATAGTGTTTCTCATCAACTTATCATTCATGGAGGTTTTTTATGTACCAAGATA
>DKTR01000042.1 GCA_002473385.1 Lachnospiraceae bacterium UBA7225 | reverse complement strand
CATCAGATAGCCAACAGCCGGAAAGGTTACTGGAGGACAGCGCAGATGCTAAGCGTCGCCCTCACCAATAAAATAATAGCCAGGCTGGGATATATCTCCATGCTTGACTATTATCTAAAAGTATCGTGAAAACTATTGAACCGCTGTATACCGAACGGTACGTACAGTGGTGTGGGAGGTCGGCTGCTCAACTAATGGGTAGCCTCCTACCCGATCCTTACCCTGGTATATTTGTTTTATAACGATTATGTCAGGAGGACTTATGGCAAAGAAATCAACGAGACTGGAAGAACTCCATAACACATTCCAAGAAAACGGAATATCCCCGAAGACGGTCATGCTAAACGATAGGCTGATCAGGGAAATCAAAAAGCATGCAGATGCAGTACCGGATTACCGCCATCCATCTTATGTCCGGCATCTGCTGGGGGATATCATCATGATAGTCTTCTTTGCGGTGCTGGGGAATGCAAATGAATGGGCAGAGATCGAAGCATTTGCAAAGGTGAAGGAAAAGTGGCTTAAAAAGTACCTGGAACTTCCCAATGGGGTACCTACAGACGATACTTACCGTGTCGTGTTCAGCAATATCTGCACAGACCATTTCTTTCAGGTCACCACTGGAATTCTACTGCGGACCATTGACGGTATGATCGGGCTGGCCGGGAAGCAGGATCATATATATGAAAAGAGTGTGGTTTCCATAGACGGGAAGGTAAGCTGTGGCTCTGGAAGGAAAGAAACAGCGGAAGGAAAGGTAAGGGCGCTGCAGACCCTGAACGTTTATTCGGATGACTATGGCATGTGTCTTGCCCAGAAATTTATCAATGAAAAAACCAACGAGGTACCCGCAGCCCAGGAACTGCTGGGAGTTATGGACCTGAAAGGGACCATAGTGACCGCTGCTGCCATGAACTGTCAGAAAGGGACTGCGAAAGTAATTATCGAAGGGAATGGTGATTACGTTCTTGCCCTGAAGGGGAACCAGGGTCTTTTATATGAAGAAGTGAGGTCTTATTTTGATGGGGACTGTCGGGAAGCCCTGAAAAGGAAGTCAGGGTGCTACAAAAAGACTGTGGAGGCGGAACACGGAGGAGCTGCTGTCAGGGAATACTATATCACACAAGACACGGGCTGGTTCAGCGAAAAGGGGAAGTGGAAAGGTCTGAAGAGTTTTGGAATGGTACATAAAAAGCTGAAGAGACGTGACGGAAGCCAGGAAGAGGAGTTCCGCTGTTACATATGCAGCATAGAAGAAAACGCAGAAGAATTTGAAAGGGCGGCCAGAAGGCACTGGGGAGTGGAGAACAAGCTGCACTGGCAGCTGGATTTCACATTCCGGGACGACAAAAATACAAGCATGGCAAAGACAGGAGCAAAAAACCTCCAGATAATGAAAAAGATAGTCCTGTCAATTCTGTCGCTGGTGAAAAGCAGCTATAAGCTGAGCATGAAAAAGATTCGTTATGTACTGTCATTGGATTATGAGAATGAAATAGAAAAAATGCTGTCTATGCTGGATGTGGACAGCGTAAAAGAGGCATTGGAGTCAAAAGGGAAATCTCCCATGAAATAGATCATTTCTTTATATTTTTAACGAACACCAAATGGTGTTGCTTTGCATAACAGTTTATAAGTTTAACCTGAATCGAGGCAACAAGCCATTGACAAGAGCTGGCGTAACATACATTTTGAAGAAATATGCTAGCCAGGCCCAGACTGCTGGAGTAAAGGACATTTCTGATGAGATTACCCCTCATTGGCTACGCCACAGTAAGGCAATGCATTTGCTTCAATCGGGTGTAAACCTTGTTTATATAAGGGACCTTCTTGGTCACTCCGATATTTCAACAACCGAAATATATGCAAGAGCAGACGAAAAAATGAAGCGCAAGGCATTGATGGAAGCCTATAACAGCCCAACATCTGACGAACTGCCAACATGGAAACAGGATAAGGATCTTCTCGACTGGTTGAAATCTTTGTAGAGAGTTCCTCCGGATTATGTAAAATAAAATGAGTCCATACAACAAAAGATCCAATAAAGTATGGACTTAACTTTTCATAATAACTTACTTTGCATAACCGGCACCGCCTTTCTGGTTCGTCAGAGCGATTACTTTGCAATTTGACATAGAATGCGTCCTCCTTTCGCATAGATTTAGCCGCTTTGTCAAGGCGGCTATGTAACTGTACCAGAGAACGCAAAAAAGCCGCTTACTCTTAAAAATCAATAAGAATAAGCGGCTTCGTGGTGATGTGCCTTAGACATATACAATTTTCATTCTCTTAACAGGAGCGTTGACAACCTTGAAAATGAGTTCGTCAACGGGGTCGGTATATCTGCCCTGTTGAATAAGCTGATTTTTCAATTCCACAAGGCTATGTAGCAATAGCTTTCTTTCCTCGCTGTCAAAATATAAGTGGGTTTTCTTTTCTCTCATAATCGTCACCATCCTTTCTTGGCTTCATTATATAGAGAAATGATAGACGGCTCAAATATGCAATTTGGCGAAAAAAATAAGCGTACCACTATTTCTAATGATACGCTCATAATTTCAGATGACCTCAAAATGCTTCAAAGCATCTTTAATTGCTTCAACTTTTTCTAGTGTTGGGTGTTTCCTCGGCTGTTTCAATTCCTCTACCGCATTGGGAGCATCATACATCGGCAATCCTAAATCCCGTTTTACCTCTGCAATGTATGCGGTATGTACTTTGAAGCCGTATTTCGCTTCTATGTACTCCTTAATCATCTTATAGGTCACTCGCTCTTTCGGCTTATACGCTGCGGCTCTCTTGGCGATATTGTCAAGCGGTACTTTACCCTCGCCCTCGCCAAACTCCACTTTTACATTGATTACGCTGTCGGGTTTTTTGTGGGAAAGCATTACAACCGTCTCAACGTGAACACTGCCAGGGAACATATCGACGCAGCAGACTCGACCGACCTGGTATCCATATTTTTGAAGCTCCACAAGATCCCGCGCCAGGCTGGTCGGCTTACAGGAAATATATACTATTTTGTCTACACCAAATGCAATGATTTTTTCCAGTGCTTTGGGGTGAATTCCGTCGCGGGGTGGATCAAGCACAATGATGTCCGGCTTTTCTTCCACGGAATCTATGACTTTCAGCACATCGCCTGCCAGGAATTCGCAGTTGTCGAGACCGTTTGCGGCTGCGTTTTCTTTTGCCGCTTCCACTGCTTCCTCAACGATTTCTATCCCAACTACCTTTTTTGCTACCGGAGCAAGAATCTGTGCAATGGTGCCGGTTCCAGAGTAAAGGTCGAAAATCATTTTATCTTTTGTCTCGCCCACATATGAGCGCGCTTTGTCGTAAAGCATTTCCGCCCCCAGGGAATTTGTCTGAAAAAAGGAAAATGGCGATATTTTGAAGCGCAGTCCCAGCAACTCTTCGTAAAAGAAATCTTTTCCATATAAAATATCTGTCCGGTCATTTCTTATCACATCAGCAAGGCTGTCGTTGACTGTGTGCAGGATTCCCGCAATTGTCCCTTCCAAGGGAAGGCAGCATAAACGCTCCATAAGTCCCTGCAGCAGTTTCTCTTCTGACTTCCCGCTGCCCTCCCTTTCTTCTGCCTGCACTGCATTATCTTTCACTACATTATCTTTCTCTGCATTTCCTTTCACTGCATTATCTTCCACTGCTTTTTCTTCCTGCCTGCCATCTTCTGCGACCATCCATTCCTTCTGGGAAGTTGTCACCAGATCAATCAGTATTTCTCCTGTCTTTTTCGCTTTTCGCACCAGCAGATGGCGCAGATAGCCGGTGTGCCGCAGCTTATGATAAAACGGAATCTGCTTCTCTTTAAAATAATCCAGCACGCACACCAATATTTTTCGAAAGTCAGCATCTACGATCTGGCATTCGGAAACTGTCACAATATCGTAAAAGCTCCCGCGCTTATGCATACCGAGTGCCAGTGGTCCGTCAAAGTACTCATCTCCAAAAGAAAATTCCATTTTATTGCGGTACCCAAACTGCTCGGGGCTGCCAAGGATTCCCTCAAAGACATATTCCGGGCACACATCATCCAACAGTTTCTGCACCTGGCGCGCTTTCATGGCAAGCTGTTCCTCATATGGCAGGTTCTGATATGTGCAGCCGCCGCAGTCTGTGAAATGCGGGCAACGCGATGCAATTTCCAGCGGAGATTTTTCCAGAATTTCCAGAATGCGGCCTTCTGCCTTTCCCTTACGGATTTTATTGACTGAGAAACGCACTCTTTGTCCGGCAATTCCATCCTTTACAATGACCTGCTTTTCCTCTCCTTCGACAATTGTCACGCCTTTATTCGGAAACAAAATCTCACAAATTTTCCCCTCCAGGATCTGTCCCTTTTTCATATACTTTCCTCCAAAAAATAACCGCCGCAATAAATGCGGCGGCTCTCTCATTCCTTTTTCATGCCGGCAATTATTATTCTTCTGCAGCCGGTTTTTTCTCTTCATCTACGAAGATTTCTTCTTCCTCTTTGTCTTCTTCCGGAGCTTCTTCTTCTTTTTCTTCTTCGAGCTCGTCTTCAAAATAGTCATCGAAATCATCATCGAAGTCTTCGTCAAAGTCTTCCAGATAATCCGGCGTGAGATATTTGTAAACTGCAACTGCAATACCTGCAACTGCCGCTACGGCACCAATGATTGCTAAAATCCACAATACCGTATTTTTCGCTTTCTCATCCTCCTTTTTCTGGATCGCTGCTAATAAATCTTCGAATCTGTTCATGTCCTGCACATCCTTTCTTAGATTTCATTTCGTATGTTTTTCATAGTATAACACAAAACCCATATCTTTACCATACTAAATTTACAATTTCTGCAGCTTTGCAAATGCTGCAAACAGCTTTTTCACACCGCAGCGCTCGAAATTTACTGTCACCTCATAATCCTTGCCACCGTCTGTGATTGCTTCCACTATTCCGGTGCCAAATTTTATATGCCTCACCGTATCACCCACACCATAATCCAGATGATCCGCCTTTGTCACCTTAAATTGATTTACGTCAAATGCCTTGCTGCGAAATGCCCGCTTTGCCTGCATATAAGGCGAATCCGCCGGAGGCTCCGGTTTTTTCCGGGCTCCCTGTGGTTCCTGCAGCCGGCTGTCTGCCGCTCCTTCCGTCCCTGCCGGCTTCTTTTTCGTATCCAGCAATTCCTGCGGAATCTCCCGCATGAACCGCGACATTGCACTCATATGTGTCTCACCGCGTGTCATTCGCATACGTGCACAGGTCAGTGTCAGATGCTTCATCGCGCGCGTAATCCCCACATAGCAGAGCCGCCGCTCCTCCTCCAATGCATCCGGATCTTCGTCAAAGCCCACATGGCTTGGAAACAGCCCTTCCTCCAGCCCAGTCAGATAAACATTCGGAAACTCCAGCCCCTTTGCGCTATGGAGTGTCATCAGCACTACCCTGCTTTCATTTTCCTCAAGACTATCAATATCTGCCACCAGCGCCACTTCCTCCAGAAAACCGCTTAAGCTAGGCTCACCGGTACTTTCTTCATAAGAGACGACCTTCGAGATCAGTTCATCAATATTTTCTATTCTTGCACGCGCCTCATCCGTATCCTCTGCCTCCAGCTCCTTCACGTAACCGGTTGCCTCAATAATCTGTCCGAGCAGGTCATTTACTCCCAGGAACTCCGCCTGGCTGCGCAGCGTCCGGATAAAGGTGACAAAATCCTGCAGCTTTGAGATACTGCGTCCCAGTCCCGGTATCTCCTGCGCCTGCTCCAGTGCCTGGTAGAAGCTGATTTCGTGATCCATCGCAAAGGTCTGCACCTTCGTCAGCGTCGCCGCCCCGATACCTCTGCGCGGAACATTGATAATGCGGCGCACAGCAAGATCATCCCGCGCGTTATCTACCGTTTTCAGATAACAGAGCAGATCCTTTATTTCCTTTCTGGCGTAGAAATTTACCCCGCCGACAATTTTGTACGGAATATTCGCCATCAAAAATTTTTCTTCAAACAAGCGCGACTGTGCATTTGTGCGGTATAAAACAGCGAAATCCCCATACTGTGCTTCGCCTCTGCGCACCTGCCCGGCTATATTTTCTGCGACAAATTCTGCCTCGTCAAAAGCACTCGGAAACTGTTTCGCCTTAATCAGACTGCCCTCCTCATTTTCCGTCCAGAGAGATTTTTCCTTTCTTCCCACATTATTTTTAATGACATTGTTTGCAGCATCCAGAATATGCTGCGTAGAACGGTAATTCTGCTCCAGCTTGATTACCCTCGCATCATCAAAGACTGTCTCAAAATCCAGAATATTCCGGATATTGGCTCCACGGAACTTATAAATTGACTGATCGTCGTCTCCGACCACGCAGAGGTTCCGATAACGCGCCGCCAGAAGGCTGATGAGCTGGAACTGTGCCGTGTTCGTATCCTGGTATTCATCCACCATGATATAACGGAAGCGGTCCTGATAATACACCAATACATCCTCGCAGCTTCGGAAAAGCTCCACCGTTTTTGCCAGAAGATCGTCAAAATCAAGAGCATTATTACGTTTTAACTGTGCCTGATATTCTACGTATGCTGCAGCAATCCTACGCTTTGTAAAATCCCCAAAATGCTGTTTTTCAAACGCTTCCGCAGAAATCAGCTCATTTTTCGCTGAAGAAATAGCGGCAAGAATAGAGCGCTCCTTCATCGTCTTCGTGTCGATATTCAGCTTTTTGCAAATATCCTTCATCAACGATTTCTGGTCATCTGCATCGTAGATCGTAAAATTATTTTCATATCCAAGGCGATCTATAAAACGCCGCAGAATACGCACACAAAGCGAATGAAATGTGGATACCCACACACTGCCTGCCTCCGGTCCCGCCATTTTGTCCACGCGCTCACGCATCTCGCCCGCTGCCTTATTCGTAAAAGTAATCGCCAGAATATTCCACGGTTTTACACCTTTTTCTTCTATTAAATATGCAACACGGTGCGTCAGGACTCTTGTCTTTCCGGAGCCTGCGCCCGCCAGTATCAAAAGCGGACCTTCGGTGTGAAGGACCGCCTCCCGCTGCATATCATTTAAATTATCGTATGTACTCATTTTTCCTCCGAAAATTTATTTTATACTTGTCATGTAGTTTTAAAAACTGTATAATGTAGTCCATAAGGAGGATATGTGATTATGACAATTAATCCAGACGACATACTCCAGAGCATTCTGGAAAGCCTGTCTCATATAGACTACATCAAGCCGGATGACATTCCGAATATAGATTTATACATGGATCAGGTAACAACCTTTATGGATGCACAGCTTTCCTCTGTGAAACGCCATCCGGAAGACAAGGTGCTCACCAAAACCATGATTAATAATTACGCCAAGAACCGTCTGCTGCCCGCACCGGACAAAAAGAAATATTCCAAGGAGCATGTTCTGATCTTAATCTTTATTTATTACTTTAAAGGCTTCCTCTCGATTACCGATATCCAGGCACTGCTCAACCCACTGGCAAAAAAATATTTCAAAAACCAGGAGGGCTTAAATATCGAGGCTCTTTACCGTGAGGTATTCAGCATGGAAAAGGAACAGATCGAGCATATGAAAGAGGATCTGCGGGCAGACTATCAGACAGCCATGGCTACCTTTGCAGATACCCCGGGAGAAGATGCAGAGCAGCTGCGCCTTTTCTCCTTCCTTTGTCTGCTGAGCTTCGATGTCTATGTAAAAAAACAGATTATCGAAAAAATTATTGATTCTTTTCCATCCGACTAAATACCATCTGGTATCCATCGGTTCCATAATTCAGAGAGCGGTTGACACGGCTGATTGTAGCCGTGGAAGCCCCTGTCTGCTCTGCGATCTCCAGATAGGTTTTATTCTGCGTGAGCATCCGTGCCACCTCAAAGCGCTGTGAGAGCGACAGCAGTTCATTCACTGTACACACATCCTCAAAAAACCGATAGCACTCTTCCTTATTTTTTAACTGTAAAACTGCCTCAAACAGATGATCTACCGCTTCCGTTCTGATTGATTTGCTCATCTTTTTCCCTCCAGTGAAATTCTAATCGCGTTTTCCATAATTAATGTACTGCATCAGCGCTTCCACGCTGCGATTTGCCACCAGTTTTTCCGGGAAATCCAGCTCTGCCAGCAGCTTGTTTGCCCGCTCGTGTCGCCCGATATCGGATGCCACATGCGCATCGCTTCCCAGAATAACCGGAACCTGCTGCTTTTTGCACAATTCCAGAATCGTCCGATCATTCGCTACTGTATTTTTACGAAGCCCCTCCGGATTCAGCGAGCTGTTATTGATCTCCAGCAGCACACCCATCTCCTTTGACGCAGTCACCAGGCGCTCATAATCGATCTCATAACGACCATCATCAGGATGTCCGATAATATTAATATAGGGATTTTTCATAGCTTCAATATAAGCGCTGGTGTTTTCGTCAATTGTGCCCGGCCGGATGCACGGCGTATGCAGACTGGCAATCACCACATCCATGCTGCACAAAATCGTCTCCGGCAGATCCACATTTCCACTATAATCCATAATGTTTAGCTCCACACCCTGCAGTACTGTTATCCCCTCCAGCGTACGCGGCACCGCTTTCAAATTGGAAAAATAAAATTCATGGCTGCTTCCCGGCATCTGCGGCGCATGATCCGTAATACCCAGCAGCGCAAGCCCTTTTTCCTTTGCGCTGCGTGCCATCTCCCAGATAGTATTGTACGCATGTCCGCTTGCAAGCGTGTGTGTATGTACGTCTAAAACGTCCCGCATCTTTTCACTTCTTTCTTATACATTCCCAATGATGCTATATACCTCCGGCAGCTTTTTCTGCCAGTTTCATACTTCACATTGTCAATGTGAACATTATACCACGAACCTGCCCCTGTCCGCAACCTTCAAAATATGCATGTTACTGTGGCTTTTTTCGCAAAAATATGATATATTCCTAATTGAGAATACATTACTGGAAAGGATGGAATCATAACAATGGGAAAACTCACAAAAAATAACAACACATATGTTCACAGAAACAGTGGCGTCTGCTCTTCCGCCGTGGAATTTGAGGTAGAGAATAATCATCTGAAAAACGTACATTTTATCGGCGGCTGTAACGGAAACACTACCGGGATCGGCAAGCTTGTAGAAGGCATGGAAATCCACGATGTCATCCGCCGTCTGGAGGGTGTCCCCTGCGGAATGCGCCCCACCTCATGCCCGGATCAGCTTGCAAAAGCCTTAAAGGCATATCTGGCAGAAGCCGGCTGTTAGAACGTTAACGTTTATTATTCAAAGGGGCACTGACCCGCGGGATGTTCTGGTACAGACAGCAGCAGCCACATTCCCGTTGCTTTTTTTTACCTGCTATATTATAATGAGCAGAACAGCGATACCCCGGTATCACACAAAATTTACTATTATAAAATAGATGGAGGATCTGTTATGAAAATCACAAACGACATCCGTTATGTTGGCGTAAATGATCATGAGGTTGATTTGTTTGAAGGTCAGTACGTTGTACCCAATGGCATGGCATATAATTCATACGTTATTCTCGATGAGAAGGTTGCCGTCATGGACACGGTAGATATTCATTTTACCCACGAATGGCTGGACAACATCGCCGCCGTTCTGGATGGCAGAAAACCGGATTATCTTGTTATTCAGCATATGGAACCGGATCATTCCGCAAATATTGCCAACTTTCTGAAAGTATACCCGGACACCACCGTGGTAGCAAATGTAAAAACCTTTGCCATGATGGATCAGTTCTTTGATCTGGACGAATCTGTAAAGAGACACATCGTGGAAAATGGCGGCAGTCTCACTCTGGGCAGACACACCCTCACCTTTGTATTTGCACCGATGGTTCACTGGCCGGAGGTTATGGTGACTTACGACAGCACCGATAAAGTTCTGTTTTCCGCAGACGGCTTCGGAAAATTCGGTGCAAACGACATCGAAGAAGAATGGGATTGTGAGGCACGCCGTTACTATATCGGCATAGTCGGAAAATACGGCGCACAGGTACAGGCACTGTTGAAAGTAGCTGCAACTCTTGATATCCAGACCATCTGCCCGCTGCATGGACCGGTTCTGACTGAGAATCTTGGACATTACATCAATTTGTATGATATATGGTCCTCTTACAAGGTGGAGAGCGAGGGCATCGTTATCGCCTACACCTCCGTTTATGGCAACACGAAGAAAGCTGTCGAGTTTCTTGCTGCAAAACTGGAAAACGAAGGCTGCCCGAAGGTAATCGTACACGACCTTGCGCGCACTGATATGGCAGAGGCTGTAGAGGACGCTTTCCGCTATGGTAAGCTGGTGCTCGCCACCACTACGTATAATGCGGAAATTTTCCCATTCATGCGGGAGTTTATCAATCATCTGACGGAACGTAATTTCCAGAACCGCACGGTTGCTTTCATCCAGAACGGTACCTGGGCTCCGCTTGCCACAAAGGTAATGAAGAGTATGCTGGAGAAATGCAAAAAGC
This sequence comes from Lachnospiraceae bacterium UBA7225, assembly GCA_002473385.1. Taxonomy (GTDB): domain Bacteria; phylum Bacillota; class Clostridia; order Lachnospirales; family Lachnospiraceae; genus Marvinbryantia. The sequence goes on along the minus strand of DKTR01000042.1, from coordinate 7,049 downwards.
TGACCTACGCAAATACAGAGGTTACTATTAAGTCTTCTCTGAAGGCAGATACGAAGGAAGCACTGAACATGCTGGCAGCAGAGCTCTGCAAGGACTACATTGCACAGTCTCCGGAAAAGGCAAATAAAAATGATCTGACCGCACTCTTTAAGATCGGCTATGGTCTCTATGTTGTCACCAGCAACGACGGCAAAAAGGATAACGGTCTGATTGTAAACACAGTAACACAGCTTACCGACACGCCAAACCGGGTAGCCGTTAATATTAATAAACAGAACTACTCGCATCATGTAATTAAACAGACCGGCAAGCTGAATGTGAACTGCCTGTCTGTGGAGGCTCCGTTTGAAATATTCCAGCGTTTTGGCTTCCAGAGTGGGAGAACGGTCGATAAGTTTGACGGCTTTGCACCGCTTTACTCCGACAATGGTCTTGCTTTCCTGCCGCGCTATATCAATGCCTTTATGTCTCTTGAGGTGGAGTCTTATGTAGATCTCGACACGCATGGTATGTTCATCTGCCGCGTTACCGAAGCGCGTGTGATGTCCGACAAGGAAACTATGTCCTACACCTACTATCAGAAAAACGTGAAACCGAAGCCTCAGACAGAAGGCAAAAAAGGCTTTGTATGCAAGGTATGCGGATATATCTATGAGGGCGATACGCTCCCGGATGACTTCATCTGCCCGCTCTGCAAGCACGGCGTTGCTGATTTCGAACCAATTAAATAAACCTGTTTTTAAATACACTCCGCAGGACTGCCGTTCACACGGCGGTCCTGTTTTTCTCTGAAATCAACGAATTCTGCACCGCTTTCCCTTTTTTGCATATATTAAGTCTGACGAGTAAAATTCATGGAGTTATTTTTATGAAAAGAAAACTGACTGCTATCCTTTACGCCTCTCTACTAACAACTGCCCTGCCATTTTCGGCATGCGCCGAAGAAAGTGAAGCGCCCTTGCAGAAAGTCACCCTGAACGAAGTGGCACACTCCATCTTCTACGCCCCACAATATGCTGCCATCGAGCTTGGCTATTTTGCCGAAGAAGGCATCGACCTTGAGCTGGTGTGTGGCTTCGGCGCCGATAAGGTAATGACCGCTGTTCTCTCCGGTGATGCCGAAATCGGTTTCATGGGCAGCGAATCCACCATCTATGCCTACAATCAAGGTGCCTCCGACTATGTTGTCAACTTTGCACAGCTCACCCAGCGTGCAGGCAACTTCCTGGTGGCCCGCGAGGAAATGCCGGATTTTGAGTGGACAGATTTGAAGGGAACAAAGGTGCTTGGCGGAAGAAAAGGCGGTATGCCGGAAATGGTCTTTGAGTATATCTTAAAGCAGCATGGCATTGACCCGGCCACAGATCTGGAAATCGACCAGAGCATCGACTTTGGCTCCACCGCTGCCGCTTTTTCCGGCGGGCTTGGAGAGTTCACCATTGAGTTCGAGCCTTCGGCAACTGCTCTTGAAAAAGAAGGTGTCGGCTACGTAGCTGCTTCTCTTGGCGTGGATTCCGGCTATGTTCCGTACACTTCCTACAGCGCCAAAACCAGCTATATGGAAGAGCATCCGGAAATCATCCAGGGCTTTACAAACGCGTTGCAAAAAGGCATGGATTATGTAAATAGCCACACACCGGAAGAAATTGCAGAAGTTATCGCTCCGCAGTTCCCGGACAGTGATCTGGAAACAATTACCACCATCGTCACCCGTTATGCCGGGCAGGATACCTGGAAAGAAAATCTGATTTTTGAGGAAGACAGCTTCCAGCTTCTGCAGGATATTCTGGAAAGTGCCGGAGAGCTTTCTCAACGCGCTCCCTACAGCGATCTCGTAACAACAAAATTTGCCGAAGCTGCTGTCAGATAACATGCAGTTTTCTGCAAAGGGGTTTTCATCACCGGAAATAATCACTGAAAATAAAACTTTCTGAAACATAGCAGGCACCCTTTGCGGGTGCCTGTTGTTATACTAGTTCACTATTACTGTCTTTAAATTTAATCTGTTTGGATACACTCAGCGCCAGCGCCATTTCCGCCATCAAAAATACGATTGACGTACCCCCATAGCTGACAAATGGCAGCGTGATACCTGTCGTCGGAATCGCATTCGTGACAACGGCAATATTGAGCACTACCTGCAGGGCAATATGAATAAAAATACCCGATGCAATCAGTGACCCCAGCAAATCCGGCGCGTTCTGTGCTATAAACAGCAGGCGGTACAGCATAAAAGCAAACAGCATGGACAATACCACCGCGCCAAAAATTCCCAGTTCCTCACAGATAATGGTAAGAATCATGTCGTTCTGTGCTTCGGGCACATAGTCCAGCTTCTGCAGGCTGTTTCCAAGTCCTTTTCCAAAAACGCCTCCGGAGCCAATCGCATATAGTCCCTGCATAATCTGATAACCTCCGAGGCTGGAATTTGCCTCCGGATCGAGCCAGGCAATAACACGGCGCAGACGGAAGTTTTCGCTGCCGCTCAGTGTCTGCGCATACATGATCACTCCGACCACCGCAACTGCAACAATTCCTGCGCCGATAGCAAACGGCATTTTATTCGGATACACAATAAACAGCATCCCGACAGTGATTCCGGCAATAATAATCGCGGTGCTCAGATTATCGGTGAAAAACAGCGTAAGCGCAGAACTCAGCGCCCCGCATCCAAGTACAATCCAGAATGCCTTCATGGTTTTCATATTTTTCCCCATCTTGACAATCAGCACCGACAAAAACAAAATGACCGCCAGCTTTGCAATCTCGGCAGGCTGTATAGAAAGCGATCCAATATAAATCCAACGCTTTGCACCGTAAATTTCTGTTCCGATAAATTTTGTAGCAAACAGAAGGACATTTGCCACAAAATAAAGCAATCCGGCAAATTTTGCGTAAATGTGATAATCCACCTGTGAAAAAATCAACACCATCACAAAACAGACCGCGCTGATAGCGCCCTGCCGCTTGAAATAATACATGCCGTCTCCAAAATCTATCTGTGCTGAATACGCACTGGTACTATATAACATAACCAGACCAAAGCACGTCAGCAGAATGATACTGGCAAGCAGATTGTAATCATAATAATGAAACACCCGTCTTGCTGCGGTTCCCGCTGATTTTGCCATGCTCCGCACTTTTTTCTTCTTTACTGCCGTCATGGATTTCTCCTTAATTTCCAGAAACCATTTCCCTGTTTATTCTTCTTCCGTAAATTCTAGCACAATTACGCGGCAGATACAACGAAAAATTTTATTTCCTCTGACCATCGCTGATGGGGAAGAGATGTCGGAACCTTACACTCCTTTTCCAAGATTCCAGCATTTTTCTATGATATGCAGGGGTATCTGTTCCCAGCACTTCCATCAATGTCTCCGCTCTCGCCGTCAGGCGCAGGAATTCACCTGCAGTGAGATTTTCATTTATTGCCCGGATAGTATCATCCAGCATACAAAGCACTTCTGTTCTGACCTTCATCATTATTTATCTCCTGTTTCTCTGTCTCGTCCGATGCTGTCATTATATATTGCTTTTTATATGATTGCAATATTTTCCTCTTTTACATCAGCCTTTTATCGTCTTCCGGTCATTGCCTCCGATTACCTGCAGATATTGAGGCAGATAGCTGCACAAAAGCGCATCCACCCGGTCTGCCTGCCGCAGTTTAAAGCAGCCATACTCAAAAACCACCTCGTTCACAGCCCATTCCCGCTGGCTCTGCTCATATGCTCTGACAATATCATGAGAAAAAATATCCTTTCCTGCTCTGTCCCGCATTCCAGAGCATATCCGCTGATTCTTCATATTGCTGCCCTTCCGTCCGTTCCCCTTACGTTATCATATGCATTTCCGGAAATTCTGGCTCCGCAAATGACGCCGCTTTTCAGATAAAGGTTACGGGAAATGAAGCGGGGAGCGCCTGTCAGACTGCCGCACTCCCCTCTCCTGTCTCCGGTTTTAATATTCTTTGATTTCTCCGCATGCAATTTTCATTCCGGAATCCCCGGACGGCTGTGTGCGAAAATCATCCGCCATCACATGGATTATCACCGTGTGGCCGACTACTTCCTCCGGTATAAAACGGTCTGTATAAAAAACAGACAACGCATACCCGTGATTTTCCATCAGCGGCGGCAGGTCTCCCACATGAAACGGATGCCCGCATTTTCCGGGATTGAAATGTCCGCCCGCATCTGCAAATGGGTCTTCTGCTGTTCCCCCGCAAATGCTTCCTTCATGGATATGAAATCCCAGAAAGCTTCCTCCGCAAGTATCCTCCTTTACCGGAAGACCGGCAATTTCCGCCGCCACCAGCGTACCGCCCCAGAGCGGATAAAACAAAACATTTCCGCAAATGCAGTCCGTCCTTGTTTTCCCATAAATTAGTGCATATGCCTCAGGCTTTTCCGTCTGTATCTTGTGCAAAAGCATCTCCATATTCCCGGAAATGCCGCTGATATTATCACAGCTCAATATTCCCGTTACTTTTTTGTCCATGGCATCATTCCCCGCAATCCGGGCACGACACCGGCTGATCAAAACTCAGATTATACGCATAAAAGTTCCTACTGTCCAGCTTATCCTGCACAAGACGCAGCGCTTCACCGAAACGCTGATAATGCACCACCTCACGCGCACGCAGGAAACGGATCGGATCAGCCACCTCCGGCATATTCCGCACTACGCGCAGGATATTATCGTAAGTGGAGCGGGCCTTCTGTTCTGCTGCCATATTCTCATGAAGATCTGTGATTGGATCACCCTTTGCCTGGAATTCGCATGCGTTAAAAGGAATTCCGCCTGCAGCCTGCGGCCAGATAGCAACGGTATGGTCGATATAATACGGTCCCAGCCCGGAGCTTTCAATTTCCTCCATTGTCAGATTTCTTGTAAGCTGATGAATGATCGTGGCGACCATCTCAAAATGTGCCAGTTCATCAGCGCATTAGTGATGGATGTTATTTAATGGGGGGCAGTGAATCAAGACTAAATCATTGCCCTTTGCGCAATATATTCCAGCAAAGCATGCCAAACTATACTTATTCCATCCTGCACTTCTCCCTGTACTCACTGCGCTTCTTTTCATATTTTTTAATATTTCTTTTCTTTCCCCGCTTTATATCGGCTGCGCACTGGTTTAATTTTCTCTGCTCGCTCCGGCAGTAATCAGAGCAGAGATTTGTGGGCTTATCGCTCACAAACTCTCGCAGGCAGTAAACGCAGATCTTTTTTGCTTCCGTCCTGCGCTCCTTCTTGCTGACATCCTGCCCGGACTTACGACTGTATCCCTTTTTATGGTCCCTCTGCCATTTTAAGACTGCCTCACGCTGGCAGGCGTCCGAGCAGTACTTCTGCCGCCCGGATGTGACGGTATATTCTGCGCCACAGATCTCGCATCTGTCAATGCTGCCGATCCGGCGCTTTGTTCCCATTTTTTTATGCAGCCTGTCCGCCTCCCTCTGTGCCCTGTAGGAGCAGTCCGGGCAGCGTCTTGCGCGCGGACCTCCGGGAAACTCCTTCCCACAGTCCTGGCAGACACGCATTCTGACGATGGTATCCAGTTTTTTCTGCCTTGCGCATTCCGGGCAGTAATTGTGATCCTGCGTACCATAAAAAGGCTTACCACATACTTGGCAAGCCCTCATTGTCCTACTGTTTACCATGTCAGTTCCTGCACCCGGTATTTTCCAGTATTGATAAGATCCTGGAGTTCTTCCAGGTTACTTTCCTGTGCCGTCTCATCGATCACCTTTTCGCAGGTTCCGTCCTCATATTCATTAAAAAATATTTCCTCGTCGGCATTAAGAAGATGCGTGGTTGATAATTTTTTCATTTTAATTTTCCCCCTGGATTTTATTTGATTTGTTCTTGATTTTCTGCTATAATTTTTTTGATGGGGAGCGGTGGCAAGACCGCCCTCCCTGTCACTTCCTTTGGCTGATTACTCAGCCTTTTCTTTTTCTTTTGGCTTTGCCCCGACCATCCGCCGGATGCATTCCATGATTTCCTCTTCCGTATGTCCCTTTTCAGTCATCCACTCGATCATTTCTTTGATAGTGCCTTTTTCCATGTCCTCCATATTATCTCCTTTCTCCGCTTGCCCGGTTATTGTCGTTTGGTTTCCCTCTTGACAATTATAATATATCACATTTTTTAGTGATTGTCAACATGTTTTTCACTAATTTTTGAGATAATTTTTTCCCTGTCCTCATCACTCTCAACATACTTGATTATGTCCCGCGGTTGCATTTCCAGAACGCAGCACAATCTGTTGAGGTTATCCAGGGAAATATTGGTATCTCCGTCCCGGAATTTTTTCATTGTTGCCTGCCCGAAAACCCCGGTTTTCTTGGCTTTTGTCGTATTCATTCCTACACGTTCCAGCTCTTTTATCACATCGATTTTATATTCTAGCATACTGTACCTACCTTTTTATTCTTTATTCTACTATATCATATTCCTGGAATAAGTCAATATATTTTCTCTTTTTTTTGTGATTTTCCTATTGACATTCTCTAATTTTTGTGATATTATATAATCATCAAAGGAACGGAGGTAAACAAAATGAAAAAATATAACTTATCCAAAATCATGAAAAGAGCATGGGAAATGAAAAAGAGCTATTCCTGCAGAGCATTGAATTTTGCACAGTGTTTAAAGAAAGCATGGGACGAAGCTAAAACAGAATATCAGAACAGTCTTGTTCCCGACAAATTTACAGACGGAATGACGATAACTGTCGATGGAATGACCCGTACTCTGAGCAGATGGACAAAGGGCGGCTATGACAGGGTTTACATTAACGGCGGAAGCCGCAGAGGTGATGGCTTTGTTGATCTGAAAAGTAAGAGAATGTTTCTCAGAGGGGAACTTACATATCAGATAAAAATGGCAAATAAAATTCTCGCCATGGCATTTTGATTAGGTTTGTATCCACCCCAGCGGAACCGTTCCAGCAGAAAGGATGGACAGGCGGCAGAATAATGCCTGCCGCCCACATGTCTACTTGATAATCGCATCAAATGGTAGTGTAAAATAGTTTGTGT
>DKTR01000030.1 GCA_002473385.1 Lachnospiraceae bacterium UBA7225 | reverse complement strand
CTATGGCAGAAGAATATAAAGTACAGGTAAAGGATCTTTGTAAAAATTTTGGAAAACTGGAAGTTTTAAAGAACTGCAGTTTTAATGTGAAAAGCGGGGAATTTGTCTGTGTGGTGGGACCGACGGGATGCGGCAAAACAACCTTTCTGAATCTTCTCACATGTCTTACAGAACCAACATCGGGAGAAATTCTTCTGGATGGAGAGAGAGCAAATCCTAAAAAGCATAATATCGCGTTTGTATTCCAGGAGGCTTCAGCGTTTCCGTGGCTCACGGTTGAGCAGAATCTGCGGTTTGGACTGGAAACAAAAAAGAAACCGAAGACATATATTGATGAACGTGTGGAAAAAATTATAAATCTGATGGGTCTGGAACCGTACAGAAATAGTTTTCCGGCGCAGCTTTCGGTAAGCACAGAGCAGAAGGTTGTGATTGGAAGGGCATTTGCCATGAATCCGGATCTGCTTCTGATGGATGAACCATATGGACAAATGGATGTAAAAATGAGGTTTTATCTGGAAGACGAGGTGATACGCCTGTGGAGGGAGCTGGGAAGTACCGTTTTATTTATCACGCATAATACAGAAGAAGCGGCGTATCTTGCAGAAAGAGTTTTAATTCTTTCTCAGAAACCGGCGAGCGTGAAGGAAGATATACAGATTTCTCTTCCCAGACCAAGAGATGTGTATTCCGATGAATTTATAGAAATCAGAAATAAAATTACTGACGAAATTAAGTGGTGGTAAAGGAGGGAGAAAATGAGAAGTATCTTATTGTTATCGGATTCTGTAAACAGACGTTTCCTGAGAATGTATAACGAGGCAGGAATACATTTACCCAATCTGGAACGTCTCGCAGCAAGATCGGTTGTTTTTGGAAATCATTGGACGGCTTCTGCACCGTGTATGCCGGCGAGAAGGGATCTGATGACAGGACGCGTTAATTTTCTCGAACGGAACTGGGGACCAATTGAGGCGTTTGATTATACACTCCCGCAGGCATTGGGGAAGGGCGGCATTACATCTCATATAATTACAGATCACTACCATTATTTTGAGATTGGCGGCGAAAACTATTGTCAGATGTTTCCAAGCTGGGAACTGATCAGGGGGCAGGAATGGGATCCCTGTGTTACACAGCTTGATAAGCTGGAGGTTCCTGCACATCTGGGTAAGCTGGTTTCGCAAAACTGGTATAACAGGCAGGAATGGCAGAATGATAAGGAAAAATATCCGAGTGCGCAGGTAATCACGCACGCGGCAGAATGGCTGGAAAAGCATCATGACTGTGATGACTTCTTCCTGTGGGTAGAATTGTTCGATCCGCATGAGCCGTTTGATGTGCCGCAGGAATACCTTGATCTGGTAGGAGATGATTATGATGGACCGCTTTATATGTGGCCGGAATATAAGACGATCGCAGATGGAGGAATTGATGAGGCGGCGCTGAAGCATATCCGGAAAAGGTATCTGGCACTTCTGTATATGACGGATGACTATCTTGGAAGAATTTTTGATGTAATGGATGTCCATAATATGTGGCAGGATACAATGTTTATTTATACAACTGACCATGGCTATATGCTGGGTGAGCATGAATATCTTGCTAAAAATTATATGCCGGCTTACAATGAAGTGTTCCATATTCCGTTAATTATCCATATGCCAAAAGACGCGCATGCGGGAGAACGGATTAATGCACTTACACAGAATATTGATATTATGCCGACTTTAATGGACTTACACAATGTAAAAGCAGAGGGAAATCTGCGAAATCCGCTACATGGAAAGTCTCTGCTGCCGCTTATTCGTAAAGAAACAGAGAGAATCAGAGAGGCAGCGATTTATGGTTATTTTGGAAAGCAGATGAATATCACAGATGGCAGGTATACGTATTTCCGTTCGCCGAATGAACAGAACAGACCGCTGAATTTATACACAACAATGATGAGTGATATCCGGATTTATTTTGATTATAGCCCGATTCCGGGAGATCAGGCCAGAATTACTGATCCTTCGAAAATTACGGCCGGACAGTTCCTAAAATGGACGCCTTATCCGGTTTTTAAGATTCCGGCGGATGTTGTGACAGATTTTGAGGATGGAACGCTGCGGTACATAAAGCTTTATGACTGGGAAATGGAGGATCAGCTTTACGATCTGGAGTGTGATTATGAACAAAATCACAATCTTGTGGAGGAAGAAAAGGAGGTAGTTGAGAGACTGACCGGTCTGATGAGAAAATGCATGAAAGAGCACGATGCACCGGAGGAGCAATTTGTAAGATTACGTCTTTGAGAAGCAGGATTTCGAAAGGATCCGGAGAATACACCAGTTTTGACTATGAGCGGACTGGTTGATTTTGTAGAAACTGGCTCTTTAAACCATATCAGAAAATGCTATACTATATCCATACGGGCATACCGTCTGCACGGCAGGCGTGGTGGGTGCGGCTGCATAAAATAATGGCATACCGTCTGCGCGGCAGGCGCAGTGGTGGGTGCGGCTGTATGAAAAAAGAAGGTGCGCATCGGATGGAGGCAGATATGGTTTCTGAGAGCTTACAAAAAAAAATAGCGGTGATTAATGATATGTCAGGATTTGGGAGATGCTCGTTAGCAGTCTCCCTTCCTGTTATTTCTAAGCTGAAGGTGCAGTGTTGTCCGGTCCCGACAGCTATTTTTTCCAATCATACCGGATACGATCATTATTTTTTCGATGATTACACGGAGAAAATGCCGGAATATATAAGAAACTGGAAGCTGCTTGGACTTAGATTTTCCGGGATTTATTCCGGATTTCTCGGCTCGGAGGAGCAGATTGGCATTGTGGAGGATTTTATCCGGGAATTTCGCACGGAGCAGACGCTGGTTATCATTGATCCTGTGATGGGAGATCATGGGAGAGCTTACGTCACGTTTACGCCGGAGCTTTGCGGCAGTATGAAAAGGCTGGTGCAGTATGCTGATATCCTGACACCAAACCTCACAGAGGCATGTATTCTCACAGATACTCCTTATAAAGATAAGTGGAGGAAAAAGGAAATACGTGAAATGGCGGAGAAACTGGTGGAAATGGGGCCTTCCAGGGTTGTTATTACTGGAATCGTGCAGGGTGGTTACATCGCAAATTATGTATGTGACGGGAAGGAAGGTGATCACTTTTTGCGTACTATCCATGTTGGAACGCAGCGATGCGGCACGGGAGATCTCTTTGCGTCCATCATTGCAGCCGATGCGGTAAATGGGGTAGATTTTGCGGTATCAGTAAAGAAAGCATCTAATTTTGTGAAAAAGTGCATTGAGAAGTCAATGGAACTGAAAATTCCGGTAACGGATGGCGTGGCATTTGAGGAGATACTGGATATGCTGAAGTAAACGGACATGTCTGCTGACGCAGATATCATCATTCATGAAGGTCAGATGCTCCGTGCTGCGCGCCCCCTCATGACCGCTGCCCGGGACTTTCATAATAAATATGGAGGACAGAGATGACAATTTTATATAAGGTGTATCAAAATCTATATGTGAATTTAACAAATAAATGTCCGTGTGCCTGCACCTTTTGTCTGCGGCAGACGCGTGATCAGATGGGAGAATCCGGTTCCCTGTGGCTGGAGCGGGAGCCGGCTTATGCGGAAATTATAGCAGATTTTGATAATTTTCAGATGGAGGATTATCAGGAACTGGTATTCTGCGGCTTCGGAGAGCCGACGGAGCGTCTCGATGTGATTTTAAAGGTTGCGGAGTATGCGAAAAAGAAGTACCATATTCCGACGCGGATCAATACCAATGGGCTGTCTGATCTTATTCATGGAGAGAAAACGGCGCATCTGCTGCAGGGTCTGATCGACACGGTTTCTATCAGTCTGAATACGCCGAACCCAAAGAGGTATCATGAGCTTGTGCGCAGCAGCTTTGGCGATGTTTCCTACCAGGCAATGCTGGATTTTGCGCGGGACTGCACGAAATATGTTCCCCGCGTCGTGATGACAACCGTCTCAACAACACTGACACCGGAGGAAGAGCAGCAATGCGCCGCAATCTGTGAAGAAATCGGCGCAGCTTACCGCATCCGCCCATGGGAGGGCTAGGAGGCGGTCTGCTGGCTGAGGAGCTTTCTAAGGCGCATGATTTCAGCATGCTGCTCTGCTAATTCCCGGTCTTTTTCAGCTATCTGTGCCTGCTGCTGCTTGTGATAGTGTTCCATTTCGGCTATCTGTGCCTGCTGCCGCTTGTGATAGTGTTCCATTTCAGCTATCTGTGCCTGCTGCCGCTTGTGATAGTGTTCCATTTCAGCTATCTGTGCCTGCTGCTGCTTGCGCTTGTGTTCCATCTGGTTTATCAGTTGTTCATATTCTTCGAATTCTTCTGCAAAAAGTTCCCGAATTGCATCACACATATGTTGTTTCCCCTCCTTCATTGTTGTCCAGTTTGCCCGCATGATCAGATCCATCGCGGATTTGTATTTGTTTGAAAGGCTGTGCGCCTCATAGGCTTGTGCCAGATGATGGAACGTGTCATCCTGTGCGCGGAGATCTGTCCGCAGCGAGCTGAGCCACAGATTTTCTTTCCAGGAAAGCTGCGTCGTAATCAGAATCTGCATAGGAAACGGATCGCCGGTTAAATAATAAATACCGGTTCCTTCCAGGAGACCGATATATGCCGGGAGTTTTCCAGGTGCCGGATCAGTTTGTGCGGATAGTGGCTGCACACAAATGTCAAGGTCAGTTCTTCCGGGCGGACAAGACCGATACGTTCTGTGTCTGCCTGGTAGAAACATGCATAGGCATAAGTCCTGTAAAAATCGTTGATGCTTAGATAGTCCTCTGGCGATTTGTATTCGATAATGTTATATGTTCGAAAAATCCTTCCAATATTCTTTTTCAGTTGGCAGGACTGCTCTTTTTTTATAATTAATACGTCGATTTCGCGTGGCTTTGTTCCGAGAGAATGCTCATTTTCGAAAATAAGCTTATCACTTTCTTCCTCAAATTCAATCTGGATAGCGGCAAAAAATCCCGGATGCCATTGCAGCTTATCATGCAAGGGCAATTCTCCTTTCTATTATATGCAGTTTTTGCATGGATTTCAATAGATATTATGGAAAAAATAAAATAGAAATAAGATTTAAAAGATAAACAAAGAATAATATGTATTGAAAAAAATGTCAACAAAAAGTTTATAGAATATTGAAGATATTTTTCAGAAGATGTGAACGAAATGAAAGGCAGTGGGGATTATAGTATCCCCACACCCTCCAGCAATATTTTCAGTCCGATCAGTATCAGAATGATACCGCCGGCTATCTCTGCTTTTGATTTGTATTTCGCGCCGAAGACGCTGCCGATTTTGATACCGGCGCCGGAAAAGATGAAGGTAGTGGCACCAATCAGACAGACGGCGGGAATGATGGATACCCTGAGGAAGGCAAATGTTACTCCGATTGCGAGAGCGTCAATGCTGGTGGCGATTGCCAGCACGAACATGGATTTTGCATCCATGGCACAGTCGACGTGCTCCTCTTCGCCGAAGGCTTCCCGTACCATGTTCCCGCCGATAATGAGAAGCAGGAAAAAAGCGATCCAGTGATCATACCGCGTGATCAGATCGGAAAAGGATTTTCCGAGAAAATAACCGATAAGAGGCATTAATGCCTGGAAGCCGCCAAACCATGCTCCTGCAATACACATGTGCTTTGGCTTTACCTTTTCCAGAGAAAGCCCCTTACAGATAGAAACGGCAAAGGCATCCATGGAAAGACCGATTGCCAATACGAAAACTTCTGCTAAACTCATAAAAATTCCTCCCTGGTAAATTGTACGTGTTCCGCGAGGTGGCAGGTAGATACTTTTGATTAAAAAAAGACTCACAGGCAGCGGATACTGCCCATGAGTCTCGTCATTTAAGATAACACCGGGTGCATGGCACCATTCTGTCGATGATTATCACATATCTTTTATGCTGACTACTCCCTCGTGGAGATTATTTAAAAGTATATCATGCTATAGCGGACTTTGGCAAGCATTTTTGCGGTTTGCTTTAGTTTTCATATATGATCATAGAGCGTTTATAATTTCATCTACTGCCTGCCGTACAGTTTTGCTGCCCACATCAACAGTGCGGTGGGCATATTGCCTGTAGAGCGGCTCGCGTTCTTTGTAAAGATCAGGCAGAGATTGTCCGGGCTTCAGAACGACGCCGCGCTTATTCAGATCACCGAGCCTTTGCCGGAGTGTGCGGTAATTTACCTGCAGATATATGACCGTGCTGATATTACGCAGGTGATCCATTGCTTTTGGTCCATATATTACGCTGCCGCCGGTCGCAATGACAGCATGTATGACATCTATCTGGCTGTTAACACGCTCTTCAATTTCATTGAATCCTGCAATACCCTTATCCTGCATGATCTGCCACAGAAGCTTTCCTTCTTCTTTTTGAATAAGCAGATCAGAATCTATAAAATCGTATCCAAGTACTTTGGCGAGAACAACGCCGACGGTGCTTTTTCCTGCCCCGGGCATCCCGATTAACGTAATATTTTCCATCGCTATCTCCTTTGTGCGGTGAGTATGATGCGGCTGCAGACGGCACCGTATGGTATGCATAATGTAGCTGCAGCAGGTACCGGACAACACACACTATCAGAATGTATCAAGTATACAGGATGACAGAAAAAATTACAAGACAGGATAGCGGCGGAATATTTATAAAAACAGGGTGCGCAAATGCCGGATTTGAGCTATAATATACAAAGGTGATTGTTTGCGGTATGGACGGAGCGATGCGCTATGCATAATTAATACCGGAGATGTGCATTTCCGGAGGTGAAGGCAGAGAGCCTGGATGCCGCGGCGGAAGAAAGGAGAACACCAGCATGAAATTTAAGGATATGCCCTACAAACGGGTGGAAATGGACGAAGTACGAAGAGAATATCAGCAGCTTATGGAGGAAATGAAGCAGGCGAAGAGCGGGGAAGAGCAGTTTGAGATACACAAAAAATTCTATGCGCTGAGCAATCGCGTGTCCACGCAGATGACGCTGGCACATATCCGCTTTGATGTGGATCTGACGGATGAATTCTATGCAGCGGAGCATGAATATTATGACAAAATCGAACCGGAAATGCAGAGTCTGGTGCAGGAATATCAGAAGCTTTTGTATAATTCCCCCTACCGTGCTTATCTGGAGGAAAAAATCGGCAAGGTTGCCTTCAAAAACATGGAATTATCTATGAAGTCATTTGACGAAAAGCTAATTCCGCTGATGCAGGAAGAGAATGAACTGAAAACAAAATACAACAAATTGATCGCTACGGCAAAAATTGAATGGGAAGGCGAGGAACTGAACCTTTCTCTGATGCGTCCGTACCTCTCCCACGCAGACCGCGAGGTACGCAAAAAGGCCTGGGAAAAATACAGCGCATATTTTGAGAGCGTGGAGGACGAGCTGGACAGTATCTATGATCAGCTTGTAAAGAACCGCACAGAGCAGGCGAGACAGATGGGATACAAAAATTATGTGGAACTTGGCTATTACCGGATGACGCGCAACTCTTACGGGCAGGAGGAAGTAGAAAAATTCCGCTCCCAGATCAAACAATATTTTGTCCCGTTCGCTGAGAAGCTGCACGACAGGCGCAGACAAAGACTGGGATTAGAGAAGCTGTCTTATATCGACGAGCAGGTTTATTTTGCGGATGGCAATCCGGCGCCGCACATGGATCCGGAGGGTATCTTAAAAGCCGGACAGCAGATGTATGCGGAAATGTCAGAGGAAACAAAGGAATTCTTTGATTTTATGATGGAAAATGAGCTGTTTGACGTGCTGGGTCGCAAGACAAAGCGCGCAGGCGGCTATATGACGTACCTGCCGGATTATAATGCGCCGTTTATCTTCGCAAACTTTAACGGCACCAGCGGCGATCTGGATGTAATCACACATGAGTGCGGACATGCCTTCCAGGGATATATTTCGGGCAAGGATCCGATCCAGGAACACCGTGATATCACGATGGAAACTGCCGAGATTCATTCCATGTCGATGGAATTCTTTGCGGACAAATGGATGGAGCTGTTTTTTCAGGACCGTGCGGATGACTATCGTACAATGCACGGGGAGGATGCTGCCATCTTTATTCCGTATGGCTGTATGGTGGATGAATTCCAGCATATTGTATATGAGAATCCGGAGATGACGCCGCAGCAGCGCAAAGAGGCGTGGAGCAGACTGGAAAAGGTGTATAAGCCTCATCTGGATTATGGTGACAACAAGTATTTTGGAAACGGCGGTTTCTGGCAGAAGCAGCAGCATATTTTTAACTATCCGTTCTATTACATTGATTATGTGCTGGCGCAGACCTGTGCATTTATGTACAAGATCAAAATGAGCGAGAATCGCGGGGAAGCCTGGGAGAGCTATCTGAAGCTCTGCCGTCTCTCTGCAAGCAAATTCTATGGGGAGATGCTTGCGGATGCAGGTCTGGAGGTGCCTTATGGGGAAGGATGCATCAGGAAAATGGTAGAGAGACTGGAGGTCCTGCTGGATACATCTCATTAATGTGAGCTGACTGCCAGTATTAAGAGCATTTGAAGAAAGTGAGAAAGAGACGATGGCAAAATTATATTTCCGCCATGGGGCGATGGGCAGTTCCAAAACAGCAAATGCTTTGATGGTGGCATACAATTATTATGAGCGGGGAAAGGAAGCGCTTCTGGTAAAGCCGAAAATTGATACGAGAGATGTTGGTGTGATCCGCAGCCGCATGGGACTTGAACAGAAATGTATTTACGTGGAAGATCTGCTTGCAATGAGTGATGAGGAAATCAGCCGGTACGACTGTGTGATTGTGGATGAAGCGCAG
Source organism: Lachnospiraceae bacterium UBA7225 (assembly GCA_002473385.1). GTDB lineage: Bacteria > Bacillota > Clostridia > Lachnospirales > Lachnospiraceae > Marvinbryantia. Next base: position 16,288 of record DKTR01000030.1, on the reverse strand, counting down.
TTCTGCAAAAAGACAGACATTGAATTTTTTATACACATTGTGGATGAGCTGAACCTTCCGGTGATCTGCTATGGGCTGCGCACAGATTTCCGCCGGGAGCTGTTTGAGGGCAGTATGTGGCTGCTGGCGTGGGCGGATGTGATCGAGGAACTGAAAACAGTCTGCTGGTGCGGGCAGGGCGCTACCTGCAATACCCGTTTCAGTGAGGACGGCAAAATTATCCGCAGCGGAGAGCAGGTTGTGATGGGAGGCAATGACAATTACACAGCTCTCTGCCGTAAGCACTACAAGGAGGGAAATCTCGGACCGAAGAAGAGAGCGTAGGAGAGTGTAGGAATGTCTGAATCCTGCAAATACTAACGTTTTATATGTGAAGAAATCGACGGGAAAATCCTGCATTTCAGAGGAAGCCGCCATACAGAGAAAACGATAGGCTGACGACTGACTTTCACAAGTTCCGTGCCCGGACGAGGAGCAAACGCTTCTGTCGCGAACGATGTCCGGGCAAATGGAACGCAGTGAAGGGAAGGCAGTCAGACGTGTTTTCGTGTATGGCGGCTTCCTTCTGAAATTGCAGGTTACAACTGCACTCATTTGCTCTATATAGAAACCGGCGGCACATTGCCTTCCTTTAATCTATGCCGTTTAGCTCCTGGTATAACCGTTTCGCGTAACTGTCTGTCATGCCGCAGATGTGGTCGGTAATCAGCAGGAGCCGCAGATAGAGCTTTTCCTGCGGGGATTTGCCCGCTGCCTGTCTGCGGTAGACGGACTTATAGTTTTCAGAAACCAGCGTCATCAGCTTTTCCTGCACGTCTGTCAGCCGGTTGCCGGTATCATAGTTAATTACTGCTGAAATAAACTTGTCAAGCAGATACTGCAGTACGGTAGCGGCAGCAAGCTCCGTTTTGAAAATCGGGCGCGACACGAAAACGTAACGGTAAGCAATATCGCCGAGACGGTCGTGCAGCGCGCTGCCGTGGCTGCGGCTGAACAGGTCGGTGGGGTAGCTGCCGTCCATAATGACCCGGTAATTTTTTGTAAAGCCATAGGTGGCGCAGGAGATCAGAAAGCCCTGCACGGTTACGATCCAGTTGGACACGGCGTAGCCTTCCGGGTCGGCGACACCGCGTTTTATGCCGCTTTCATATTTGCGCTCCAGCCGGTTGACAATATCCAGATATGTGTTCTGCTCCGGCAAAAGCATACGCGTCAGCACATCTTCTGAGCGCAGCTCTTCTAAAAGCAGCCGGTAGCTGATAAAGCCCTTCCGGTATGCATCCTCAATGTCAGCGGTCAGATAAGCGATGTCGTCCGCTGCCTCCAAAATATAGCACAGAGGATGGCGGCAGCCATTTGTACCGGTAGCGCTTTGGATTTTCTCAAAAATATCACGGTCCGCGTAAAAATAGCCGGGCTTTTTATCTTTAATATTTCCGCTCGTTTTGTTTACTTCCAGAGAAGAAACCGGATATTTTATGATCGTGTTCAGCAGTGCATAGGTGAGGTTCATGCCGTTATCATCTACCAGAAAATGCAGCTTTGTCACCAGACGCAGCGCCTGGGCGTTGCCCTCAAAGTTGTAGAAATCTGCAAGCATCTGCGGAGCAAGCACTTCCGTGAGCGGTTTTCCCTCAAACGTCAGACGCGGAAGATTTTCACGAAACCAGTCGCGGATAGTCGTCTCTCCGAAATGACCGAACGGAGGATTGCCGATGTCGTGAATCAGACCGGCACACTGCACGATGCTGCATATATCGGACTGCATCTGCAGATCGAAGCTTCTGTCACGTTGATTGCGGATAATATACTGCGAAATATTCTGTCCAAGTGAGCGCGCAATTGAAGATACCTCCATCGAGTGTGTCAGCCTTGTGCGGATAAAATCACTCTTATCCAGCGGGAAAACCTGTGTTTTGTCCTGGAGACGTCTGAACGAGGCGCTGCCAATAATGCGGTGGTAATCTTTTTCAAATTCACTTCTCAGATCCGCCTCTCTTGCAGCTCCCACATAGCTGCGGATGCGGTCGGGACAAAGCAAAGTAGACCAGTTCATATAAAATTTCCCCTGCGGCAGCGCCGCAGGTCCTTTCCGATAGTATTCTGGAATCAGTTTAACATAGAAAATGGTAAGGTGTAAATTTATTTTATCATTTGCTCCGGTCTGGCGCCGTACGTGTCAATCTGATACCGTAAAACTTGTTGAAGGTATGGGAAAAATTCTGACAGCTGTTGTAACCGGAGGCGTAGGTGCATCGCATAGCGTGTTGCTGTGAACAGCAACAAATATTCGGATACCTATCCGTAAAAAGGATAGAAAAAACAGGAAAAACGTGATATACTTTCTGTTATAAAAATGATGCCGCCATCAATCACGCGGATTTACAACAGGAGGTTCGTCCATGACATCTAAGGAATTTGCTGAAATCATAGGGGTTTCGCAGTCCACTATTTCCCGTGCCTTAAACGACAGCAATCAGATTTCCAAGGAGCGCCGCCGGTTTATTCAGGAGAAAGCGCAGGAATATGGCTTTGTTCTGAACAGCCAGGCGAGAAGTCTGAAAACCAATCGTACCGGTACGGTCGGAATTCTCTTTCCAAAGCATTTTATTGGTATGAGCAGAAATATCGGGCTTGCACATCTTTATGACCTCGTCCAGGAGGAACTGAGCAAATACGGCTATGATGTGATGGTTGTCTACGACGGGGAAAAGCGCGGCGGTCTCTCTAACTTTGAGCGGATGATCAAAACCGGAAAGGTGGACGGATTTATTATTTTCCGTATGGAACCCGCCAAAAAGGATATGGATCTCATCCGGAAGTACCACGTTCCATGCGTATATCTGATGCATGCGGAGAAGTCTGATTACTATAGCAGCTGTCTTTCGGACTGCGAAGGAAGCGGTTACCAGGTAGGAAAGCATTTCGGCAGATACCCGGAATATCAGAGCTATTATATTAATGTTAAGACCTCTGCAGAGTCCGGGATGCGTCTGGCCGGGTTTAAACGGGGACTGAAAGAATGCGGCATAATTCTGGGTAAGAATGCGGTATTACAGAGCGAGCTTTCGCCAAATTCCGCATACGAGTGCATTATGCAGAACAAATCCCGTATTCTTTCAAAAAAATCAGCTATCTTCGCTTTTAATGATACGGTAGCCCTGGGGGTGATAAATGCCTGCAGGGATCTTGGTCTGTCTGTACCGGAGGATGTACAGATTGCGGGAGTAGGCAGTGTTCCTTTTATTACGGAGATTGCTCCGGAGCTTACTACGGTTGATGTTTTTCATGAACGGCTCGCTGCTATTGGCTGCGAGATGCTGCGCGCTGCAATTACGAACGGTTCCCAGGAACCGGTCCACACGGTTGTTGGTACGCAGCTTTTGTTGAAAAAGACAACCCTGCCGTAAAACGACTGTACACTTTCCACAAAAACACTTCTTTAAAAATATTTATTCTGCCAAATCTCCATAAATGTATTGACAAGCTTTGAGTCCAAGCTTATAATATGAGCATAAACATTTCGCATACGTATGCGTAAATTCATGCGAACAAACAAAACAGGGCGAATCCGGAACTCTGATATCAGAGACGGCGCCGATTTTCCGGAAACGTCCGACCATAAGTTGAAAGGAGACAACTATGACAAAAAGAAGATTATTTTTAACGACACTGGCTACATCTGTAGCTCTGGCTAGTACCGCCTGCATTTCAGGCAGCGCAGAAGAACCGGCAGCGATGCCCGCTGCATCCGGAGAAAAAATTGTCATCGGCACTCTGGCAAACTGGGTTGGACTTCCTGCCTGGTATGCATACGCAGAAGGGTATTATGAGGAAGCCGGTCTGGATGTAGAAATTGTAAACTTTGGCTCCCAGGGTACTTTGGTTAACGAAGCAATGGCTGCTGACGAGTGTGATATTGCTGTATCGGGAATGGCTTCTGTCTACGCATTGTCTACAGGAATGTATAAGTATATCGGAGACGGCTGTCTGACCATCAGCGGCGAAACGCTTTATGGAAGAGCGGACGATGATATTTACCAGGCAGGTCCGGATGAGAACGGAGTTTATGGCAGCGCGGAAGCTTTGAAGGACGCTGTCATTCTGGGTCCGATGAATACTACGGCACAGATGAATGCAATTGAATATATGTCATATTTTGGATACGGTGCAGATGAGTTCACATTCACAAATCTGGATTATTCCTCCGCGCTGGCGGCGTTTGAATCCGGAGAGGGCGATCTGATCGCGGTGAATCCTACCTATGCTGCTTACCTGGCAGCAGACGGCTATGTACAGGTTTCTGATTATACACAGGTATCCTCCCAGGATATCATTGACGCTGTATATGTCCAGAGCGAGTTTGCCGAGGAGCATCCGGAGGATGTAGAGCTGTTCCTGTACTGCTATTACAGAGCCTGCGCGGATATGCTTGCGAACCAGGACAACAGAGTAGCGGTTGCTCTGAAATGGTATGTAGACGAAGGACTTGATTATGAAGAGCAGGATGTTATCGACGAGTGCGGTTTAAAGAGCTATTTTACGCTGGATACTGTAGATGACGGCGATTATAAGCTTGGCAGCTTTATGAATTATGCGGCGAATTTCCTGTTACAGAACGAAATGGTGACAGAAGAAGACGTGGCAAATGTGGAAGCGAGCATTGATAACAGCTTTATTACGAATGTAAAAGCCTGGGCTGGGGCACAATAAGGAAATTGATTCTGGGATGTCCGGGGGCTTTCGGGCCCCCGTTTTTGGACCTTGAACAGTGCCCGCCGGACGGGCACAGATGTTTAAGGGGAGGCAGATGAATGAAGAAAAAGAAGAAAAAGAAGAAAAAATTTAACAAATATATGATTATTTCCTGTTGTTCTGTACTGGCGGTAATCGGAATCTGGTATTTCTGTATTAATATACTGCATCTGAAACAGGAGACGGTTTTCCCGGGACCATTTACCGTAGCGAAGACCTTTGTACAGAAAATGACCTCAAAGGTGCCGGATGGAGCAACGCTTCCTACCCACCTGCTGGAGAGCCTGAAGGTGGTGCTTCTGGGTTATTCTCTGGGTGTACTGTTCGGGGTTCCGGCCGGAATTCTGATGGCATGGTCCAAATGGGTGGACCGCTTTATGCGGCCGTTATTTGACCTGATCCGCCCGGTACCGGGACTTGCCTGGATTCCGATGTTTATCCTGCTGTTTGGAATTGGCATCATGCCGAAAGCCGCCGTTATTTTTCTGAGCACTTCGGTGGCATGTATTGTAAACAGTTATACGGGAATAAGGCAGACAAAACAGGAACATCTCTGGGTCGGTGATGTGTTTGGGTTTTCCAACCGGCAAAAACTGTTCCGTATTGCGATTCCTACAGCCCTTCCTATGATCTTTACCGGGCTTCGGGTTGCGATGGGCGCTGCCTGGATGGCTTCGGTGGCCGCAGAACTTCTGGCATCGTCTGCGGGACTTGGCTATATGATCCAGCAGGGACGTTATGCGTCCAAGGCGTCGCTTGTCTTTGTCGGCATGATTATGATCGGTCTGGTAGGTCTGATATTTGATGCTATCCTGCACTGGCTGGAAATAAAGGTTGCGAAAGGAATGAATGCCGAATGAACGAAAAAGTAAAAGAAACAATGATATCTGCCATATGCGCGGTAATTTCTATTGGGGCATTCCTGCTTTTGTGGTGGTGGGGTACTCATTTTACTACCCTGTCAAAGCTGATGCCGGATCCGGTGACGGTGTTCTCTTCTCTTATAGAATACTGTGTTGGCACTGTCGGAAAATGCAGTCTGATCGTCCACATGCTTAACAGCCTGCGGCGTGTCCTCATCGGCTTTTTACTCGGTTCCCTGGTGGGTATCAGCCTGGGGCTTCTGATGGGCAGATATATGCTGGCAAGAGCGATTTTTAATCCGATCTTCCGCTTTATCCGTCCGATACCTCCGATTGCCTGGATTCCGATATCTATTGTATGGTTCGGTCTTGGGGAGCAGGCGAAAATCTTTTTGATTTTCCTTGCCGCTTTCGCAAACACTACCCTGAATGCGATGACAGGAGCGATGAGTGTAGATCCGGAAATCATCAATGCGTCACGTATGCTTGGCGCAAAGGAGAGACAGATTTTCACCACGATCGTTATTCCGGCTGCTGTTCCTTCCATTTTTGCAGGGCTGCAGGTTGGAATTTCCTCCGCCTGGGCAAGTGTAGTGGCGGCGGAAATGATCAAAGCGCAGAATGGGCTTGGATGGACTATTCAGGCGGGCATGGATAACAATAATATGACGCAGATCCTGGCCGGGATTATTATGATCGGTGTGGTCGGGTTTTTGCTGGCTTATATCATGCGTAAGGCAGAGGAGGTAATGTGCCGATGGAACAAGAGCGGAAGATAATCATAGAAAGTGAGCACGTCAGCAAGGTATTTGACACACCGGATGGAGAGCATGAGGTAGTACATGATTTGAACTTTTCTGCCAGAGAGAATGAGTTTCTGGTTCTCTTTGGTCCCGGTCAGTGCGGTAAGACCACGATTATCAATATGATTGCCGGTTTTGAGCAGACTTCAGAGGGAAAGATAATGGCTGAGGGAGAGAAGGTGGAAAAACCGGATATTTCCAGAGGCGTTGTGTTCCAGTCGATTTCTCTTTTTCCGTGGATGACAACCATGGGGAATGTGGAATACGGACCTAAAATAGCCGGTGTTAAAAAGAAGGAGCGCAGAGAGCGCGCCCAGAAATATATTGACCTGGTCGGGCTGCAGGGCTTTGAAAATTCTTTTCCAAACCAGCTTTCCGGAGGAATGAGACAACGTGTCGGTATTGCGAGGGCATACTGCAATGAACCGAGAGTAATGTTGATGGACGAACCCTTCGGGGCATTAGATGCACAGACCAGATATCTGATGCAGGAGGAGCTGCAGAGAATCTGGAGTACGGAAAAACGTACGGTTATTTTTGTTACTAATAATATAGAAGAGGCGCTTTACCTTGCGGACAGGATCATTGTCCTTACCAGCTGCCCCGCTACCGTGAAAAAGGAATATGTCATTGATCTTCCAAGACCCAGAGATCTGGTTTCTGAAGAATTCCTGGCTTTGCGCAAAGAAATCACTGGCATTCTGGACAGTTCACAATGGGAGGGAGAAACATGAGCGAACGGGTAAAGGTGCAGGTCAGGAACCTGACAAAAAAATTTGGCGATCTTCTTGTTCTGAATGACGTTTCTTTCGATGTTATAGAAGGAGATCTGCTGTGCGTGGTTGGTCCTACAGGCTGCGGAAAGACTACATTTTTAAACAGCCTTGTAAATATTTATGATATCACATCGGGCGAAATCCTTCTGGACGGACAAAAGGTCAATACAAAGACGCAGAATATTGCCTATATTTTTCAGGGCAACTCTACCATGCCATGGCTTACGGTGGAGGAAAACGTTGGTTTTGGTCTTTTATATAAGCCGCTTTCTGCAGCGGAGAAGAAAGAGCGGATCGAGAAATATCTGGAAATTGTAGGACTTGTAAAATACCGGAAATATTATCCGAAACAGCTCTCCGCCAGCATGCTGCAGCGGGTGAGCATTGCCAGGGCCTTTGCTACGGAGCCGGAGCTGCTTTTGATGGATGAACCCTATGGGCAGCTTGATATTGAGCTGCGGTTTAAACTGGAGGACGAACTGGTTAAGCTTTGGCAGATGACAAAGACCACGGTGCTTTTCATTACGCATAATATTGAGGAGGCTGTCTATCTTGGAAACAAGATCATGATTCTGTCAAATAAGCCGACGACTGTAAAGACAACGCTGATAAACGAGCTGCCGCGTCCAAGGGATATAGCAGATCCACAGTTTATTGCGCTGCGTAACCAGGTAACAGATTTAATTAAATGGTGGTAATTAATTATGAAAAAGAAAAAAAAGAATATTATCTGGTTCTGTACGGACCAGCAGAGATGGGATACGATCCATAGTCTGGGAAATCCTTATATTCATACGCCGAACATAGACAGACTGGTGGAGGAGGGGGTTGCATTTACCAGGGCTTATACGCAGTCGCCGGTCTGCACACCCAGCCGCGCCTGCTTTCTGACGGGTCGTTATCCACGGACAACAAAAACAATCTTTAATGGCAACGAAAAATTTTCGAAGGATGAAAAGCTGGTGACAAGACATCTGGCTGATAATGGCTATACCTGCGGGCTGGTTGGCAAGCTGCATCTGACATCGGCGGAGGGCAGGGTGGAGGCCCGCTGTGATGATGGCTATACATATTTTCAGTACAGTCACCACCCTCATAACGACTGGCCAGATGGCGGAAACGCTTATCAGACCTGGCTGACCGAAAAAGGACTTCGCTGGGAGGATATTTATGGCGGCAAATTTATGACGATGGCGACCTGGCCGCCTAAGGCAAACCCGGCCTTTTCAGGAAAACAGGTAGGGACGCCTGCGCAATATCATCAGACAACCTGGTGCGTGGAGAAAACCATTGAGTTCATTGAAAGCAGAAAAGAAAGCGATGAGCCGTGGCTGATCAGTGTGAATCCTTTTGACCCGCATCCGCCTCTGGACCCGCCGCAGGAATATAAGGACAGGCTGAAAATCGAAGATATGCCTTTGCCGCTCTGGGAAGAGGGTGAGATGGACAATAAACCGCCTCATCAGCAGAAGGATCTGATACAGGGTGGTCAGGATGGTCAGGCTGAGCCGTTCGGGACACTGACAGAAGAGGAAAAGAGGGAGCATTTCCGCGATTACTATGCAGAAATCGAACTGATCGATGACCAGTTCGGGCGTCTCCTGGATTATCTCGACCGCAGTGGCCTGCGCGACGATACCATTGTTATTTTTATGAGCGATCACGGTGAGATGAACGGAGATCACGGCCTGTACTGGAAAGGCGCATATTTCTACGAAGGTCTGGTACATGTGCCGCTGATTATTTCCTGTCCGTCTATCTTCCAGAAGGGAGTAAAATGCGACGCTCTGGTGGAGCTTGTCGATATTGCTCCCACTCTGATGGAGGCAGCAGGGATTGATGTTTCGTGTGACATGCAGGGAAAGAGCTTTTATGGTATTCTGACGGGCAGGGATGATCCGCATCACTTTAAGGATGCCGTTTACAGCGAATTTTACCATAGCCTGAAGGGCAGCCATGATGATATTGACGCCACCATGTATTACGACGGAAGATATAAGCTGGTGATCTATCATGGCAAGGAAGTGGGAGAACTCTATGATCATGCCACAGATCCCAATGAATTTCATAATCTCTGGGATTCGCCGGAGTATGCCGCTATAAAGGCAGATCTGGTGCGGAAGAATTTTGATAATACGGTGCTCTGCAACATGGATAACTCTATGCACCGCACGTTTAGCTTTTGAAAAATGGATATCTGAAAAAATCTCCGGCTCTTTTGACCGGAGATTTTTAATGTCAATTTAGTTTATTGGCGTTCCCTTCTCTGCAGCCTCTTTTTTGCGATATTGCAGAGGTGTCATCTGATAATATTTTTTAAACACTGTTGAAAAATAAGCCTGGCTCTCAAAACCGCAGGTGGATGCAATCTGGCTAATAGGAGTACTGGAAAACTTCAACAGGCCTTTGGCTTTATCGAGGCGGAACTGCTGGATAAAATCCTGGACCGATACATGGAGTGAATCTGAGAAAATTCGGTATAGATACGTTCTGTCGATACCCACATAAACAGCGATATCACTGACCCGCAGATCACTCCGGATAAAGTGCTGTTCAATATAAGAAATAGCACTGGAAAGATATTGCTCCGCATTGCTTACTGTTGGATGAGGCTGGCGCTGGATAATCAGGGCGAATACCTCATACAGATATCCCAGCAGTTCATATTCTCTGGAAAGATCAGAAAACCGGGGATAGACCAGTTTGTGCAGCAGCTCTTTTAGTTTTTCATCTTCTCCATGATAAAGGACGGGACTGTTTTCTGTAAAACCGCACAGGCGCATGATGTTAAAAGCATCGTTGCCATTGAAACCGAACCAGTAGTAGGTCCAGGGGTCTTCCATGTCTGCGATGTAATAAATGGCTTCATCCGGCCGGATCAGGAAAAGATCGCCTTTCTGGATCTGATACGTTCCATATGGGGTGTAGTAGGTCCCTTTTCCGCTGAGAATATAATGAATGAGATAATGGTCATAGACCCGCAGAAAAGTGTACCAGCCGGGTTCACAATGAGCCTTGTGTCCACTTTCATAAACCACCATGTTGGTGTTGGTGGGCGGTGAGGTGGTAAAATCATTCAGCTGCATGTGCGCAATGGCTTTTCTGGTGGAAAGATTTTCATACAGGTAGGTGCTGCGCTTTTTTTTGCTCATAAATGGATTATTCCTTTCTGTTTGCAAACGGAATGGTATGCTGTCAGATAAAGGCAAAGTTATTTGTGCAGAAGGACTTCATGATGAAGATAAGAAATTATATCATTACACAGAAAAAAATACAACATAATTATAAAAACAAACAACATCAGATTGAAGAATGGGATATTTTTTCATGATAGTATATTATACAGATAGTAAAAAGGGATAGAAATTGAGTGAAAAAAGGAAAAATTTCACAAACGAATTCAAAATCTGCGCGTAGATAAGAAGAAACAAATGAAACAACATGTTTACAAAAAGTAAATGGCTTTCATGCCGGAACAGGAAAAACGAAAGGATTGGTGAATCAGATGGGTAAAATGAAAAAAGGATGCAGTATTTTGATATGTGGGACTATGATCGCCGGAGCAATGGCGGGCAGCGCAAATGCAAAGGATACGGTAACATGGTGGTCGTGGAGTACGGAGGCAACCACAGCACTTAATGCGCAGGCAGAATATGCGGAAGCAAATGCAGATCTTGATGTAGAACTGGAGCTGACATCAAGTGCGGATTACTGGGTGAAACTTCCGGTAGCTATTGCAGCAGGTACGGGACCGGATGTTTATCAAATGACGAGACCGGATTTTGAATCTTATGCAGCGGCAGGAAATGCTATGGATCTGACTGATGTGATTGCGGGCTCACCGCTGCTTCAGGAATATCTGGACAGCCTGGATCCGGTATTAGTGGAAACGTATCAGTTTGAAGGAAAACAGATGGGAATTCCTCTTACCATTGAATGTTCCGCTATTGTATACAATAAGACTATCATGGAAGCGGCAGGCATCGATTTAGAAGGGATAGAAGATACCTGGACATGGACCGATCTGCAGGAAATTGCAAAGCAGCTTACAGTAAAGAATGAAGAGGGAGAGACTACGCAGTACGGATTCTACGTCCCGGCAGATCGTCTTCCAACGTGGGAGATTATCTGGACTTCCGGATATGATATTTTTGATGAGACAGGAGAAAACTGTCTGCTGGATGATCCTGGCATTGCAGAAGTACTGCAGCCGCTGGCTGACATGTATCAATCTGGTGTATCTCCTTCCATCGATGTTACCACTATTTCGTCCGGTGATGATATGTTTATGAGTGGAAAAATTGCCATGATTGCGGCAGGTGTGTGGAAAGTGCCGACATATTCCAAAATCACAGGTTTTGAGTGGGATTCTGTGGAGCTTCCTGTAAATCCGGAGACAGGAGAGCGTTACTGCTCCAGCAATGTCTGTGGACTGATCGTAAATCCAAAAACAAAAAATCTTGAAGCGGCAGTTGCCTTGATGGAGCAGCTGGTTCAGCCGGAAAGCCAGAAGCTGTATGCTGACTCTAACAGTGCAATTCCGGCACTGGAAGAGGTAAGAGCCGGTTATTTTGATACAGAGGTTGCAGACCGGATCGGAGCATTTGAAGATGCCCTTGATTATGTGCATCCTAACGTGCTGTCCCAGTATATTCCGTATCAGCAGTTTTCGCAGCTGTATGCGGACGGTCTGAAGCAGGGAATTACAGGTGAAAAGACTATGGCGGAGGCATTGCAGGATCTGGATACTTCTATTACAGCAGTGGTAGAGGAGAACAAGGCGGGTTGATTGCACAAAAGAGGAGTGTATCATGAAAAAATATACAGTAAAAGAGAAGAGAGCGATTCGTCAGGGCTTACTGTTTATTTCTCCGTGGCTGGCAGGGGTGATAGGCTTTACGCTTATCCCCCTGCTTCTGGCTTTCGGAATCAGTCTGACGGACTACAATTTTTTGACGAAGCCCAGATTTGTCGGTCTGGAGAACTATATCACCATGTTTGCGAAGGATCCGCTGATTTGGAAATCTCTTGGCATCACCTTTTTGTATGCGATTATTTCTGTGCCTCTTCAGTTGGTATTTGGATTTCTTCTGGCGAATCTGCTGAACCAGAAATTGAAAGGAATTGTGGCCTTCCGGACACTCTTCTATGCGCCATGCCTCGTGGCGGTAGTATCGTCTACACTGCTCTGGAAACAGATGCTGGAAACAGAATTCGGCATTATTAATTACCTTCTGGGGCTGATCGGAATCGGGAAGGTATCCTGGCTGGGGCAGACGGGGACAATTATTGCCAGTGTGGTGTTTATCAGCTTATGGCAATCTGGGAAAATGATCATTATAAATCTGTCCGGACTTCAGGCAATTCCCACCGCTTACTATGAGGCGGCAGATCTGGACGGATGCTCCAGATGGCGTCAGGTGTTTTATATTACTTTACCAATGATGAGTCCGACAATCTTTATGAATCTTCTTATCGGTCTGATTGGCGCTTTCAAGACTTTTACACAGATCAAGATTTTGACGGATGGGGGTCCCAGTAATGCCAGCCTTGTGTATATGCTGTACATTTATAAGACGGCATTTACTAATTATAAGTTGGGATATGCCAATGCCATGTCTATCCTGCTCTTTGTAATTGTGGGAATACTGACTGTTTTTGTATTCCGGACATCGAATAAATGGGTTCATTATGGGAGTGAATAAAGTATGAATAAAAAAAGTATGTATGGAAGGACTGCCAGAAAAATTGGATGCTACGCAGCATTATTAATCCTGGCTGTGATCTTTATGTTTCCGCTGTATTGGTTTTTCTTAAATTCATTTAAGAGCTACGAACAGCTGTTTCAATTTCCGCCTAAATTCTGGGTGTGGCCCTTCCGGCTGGTCAATTATCTGGAGGCTTATATGTATCCGGCTTTTGATTTTGGGCAGATGATGAAAAATTCAGCGATTATTACCATTACCTCGGTGATTGGTGCTGTTTTGTCCTCTTCTGTGGTAGCCTTTGGATTTTCAAGAATCCGCTGGAGGGGGAGAGACCAGGTTTTTGTCCTGGTGATTCTGACCATGATTATTCCTACAGAGATTGTACTGACGCCGTTGTATCTGATTTATAGTAAGCTGGGGCTGCTCAATACCTGGTTTCCGGTTATTGCACCGTTTTTCTTCGCAAAACCTTTTTACACTTTTATGCTCCGGCAGAGTATGATGGGAATTCCTGTTGAAATGGATGAGTCAGCCATTGTGGATGGATGTAATGTATGGCAAAGATTTACGCATATTATTCTTCCGCAGGTAAAGCCGACTGTCCTGGCAGTGGTAATCATGGCTATGCAGGATCAGTGGAACAATTATCTGGAACCGCTTATTTTCATTAATTCTAATTCAAAGCAGACTATTTCGGTAGGTTTGACTTTTTTCAGCGGAATGAATGCAACGGAATGGAATCTGGTGTTTGCAGGAGCTGTTATGGTAGCTCTTCCGATATTGATTATTTTTGTATTTTTCCAGAAATACTTTATCCAGGGCGTTGTTGTATCAGGCGTAAAAGGCTAACCTGCAGATTAAACAAAAAGACAAAATGGAGAGAACAGAATGAGATTACATTTTTATGGAACCGCGGCTTCAGAAGGTGTCCCGGCAGCATTCTGTGAATGCGAGTATTGTCAGAAAATAAGAAAGGCGGGAGGAAAAAATCTGCGTATGCGGACATGTGTACAGCTGGATGAAGATGTGCTGATTGATTTTTCTATGGATACATATGCACAGACCTTATTCCGGAATCTGGATTTATCGGCTATTTCGTATCTGCTTGTGACTCATTCACATGAGGATCATTTTTTTCCTGCTACTTTGACATCTATTCTGCCGCCCTGGGCATTTTATGACAGAAAACGGTCTTTGGACGTATATGGAAATGAGAAAATTATACAGAAGGTTGTAGAAGCTACCGAAAATCTGGGAGAGGATCACGGAAGACCGGAGGAATATCTGAAACTTCATCAATTGAGCTATTATCAGGGATTTTCTCTCGGAAAATATTATGTGATGCCATTACCAGCCAGCCACGACAAAAAAGAAAACTGCATGATCTACATTATCCAGGATCAGGAAAAAACACTTCTCTATGGACACGATAGCAATATGTTTTGTAAAGAAACGTGGCAGAGGCTGAAAGATTACCGGTTCGATTGTGTTGTTCTGGATTGTACGATGGTAGAAGAAACGGGTGTCTATGCCGGACATATGGGACTGCCGGATAATATTCAGGTACGGGACCGGATGCTGGCGGAGGGAATGGCAACAGAGAAGACGAAATTTGTTCTGACTCATTTTGTACATCGATTCAATCCTCTTCATGAGCGGATCACACCGATTTTTGCAGAAAAAGGTTTTCTGGCAGCATATGACGGGATGGATGTGGAGTTTTAACGCATCGGGGAAAGGGGCAATCAGATGGAGACGTTGATTGTTTTTTTGTCAAAATTGAATTTTACGGAATTTGAGAGCAGCGCCTTGCTGAAAATTATCCTCGCCTCCGCATGCGGAGGCTCCATCGGACTTGAGCGGGAGAGGAAGGGCTGTCCGGCAGGTTTAAAGACATTCTCATTCGTATGTCTGGGCGCTGCACTCGTGATGATTACGAATGACTTTATCTGTCAGTTCATTACTCATGGAACCGGAGATCTGGCGAGAATGGCAGCGCAGGTTGTCAGTGGAATCGGATTTCTGGGGGCTGGTTCTATCATAGTCACCGGTTACAATCAGGTAAGAGGACTGACTACGGCTGCGGCTTTGTGGGTAACAGCAGCGCTTGGCTTAGCCATTGGTACGGGATTTTATTTCGGAGCTTTTGCGGGGCTGTGTGTGATTCATATTACTGCGTTTGTTTTTAACTATGTTGACCGGAGAATCATGGAGCATTCCAGAAGCATGACAATATATGTGGATGGAGAAAATGAAGAATTTATGCTGCGGCTAATGGAATATTTTAACTTTCGCGGTATCCGCGTAGTAAATTTAGCGCGAAAAGCTGAAAATAAGTGGTATGTAAGCGATGTCTGTGCTATGATTGCTATAAAATTTACGAAAAAAAATTGCCATAGAACCGTTTTAGATGAAATACGGAAGATTGAAGGACTGCGGTTTGTGGAAGAACTGTAAAAGACAGCAGGAGGAGAATATGATTGCGAATTACCATACCCATACGTGGCGGTGTAAGCACGCTGTGGGTCTTGAACGGGATTATATAGAGAATGCTATTAAAGGGGGAATGAGAATACTGGGATTTTCTGATCACACACCGATGCCTTATGAAGGCGGGTATGTCAGTGCTGTGAAAATGGATGTAGATCAGTTGGAGGACTACGTAGATATGGTTCTGCAGCTGAAAAAAGAATATGAAAAAGATATTGAAATTCACTTAGGGCTTGAGGTGGAGTATTATCCGGATTATTTTGAAAAGCTGCTGAAGATTACAGGACAGTACCCCATTGAATATTTTCTGCTGGCTCAGCATTATCTTGGAAATGAGATTAACGATGTATTCAGTGGAGAACCGACAAAGGATCCACAGCGCCTGGAGCGCTATTGTGCTCAGACGAAGGAGGCACTGAATACGGGGTGCTTTTCTTACTTTGCCCATCCGGATTTTCTGAATTTTACAGGTGAAAATGAACTGTATGAAACGTACATACGTGATTTGTGTATTCACGCGAAAGAGTTAAAGATACCTCTTGAAATTAACTTTCTCGGTATCTGGGAAAAGCGTCATTATCCGAACGCCAGGTTCTGGAAAATAGCCGGAGAGGTGGGCAATACGGTGATATTTGGTGCAGATGCGCATCAGCCGGAAAAAGTCTGGAATCCGGAGGCACTTGCTGCTGCGGAGAAAATGGTAGCAGAATATGACCTAAAGCTGGCAGATACAATGACATTGCGCAGACCGGTAAAAAATTGATACAAAAAATCTTAAAAAAAGATAAAAAAGGGCTTGCAATTGTAAGAAAAATATAATATAATATTTTTCGTTCGGTAGGGTACTGAACGAAAAACATAAATGCGCGATTAGCTCAGTTGGTAGAGCACCT
>DKTR01000139.1 GCA_002473385.1 Lachnospiraceae bacterium UBA7225 | reverse complement strand
AAACTTACCTTTATTTACCGTTCCGCAGGAACAGGTCCATCCATCATCCGCAACCGGTTTTGGTGAGCCACATTCCGGACAGAACTTACCAGTCGCTGTAGCACCACACTTACATTTCCATGCACCTGGTGCCGGCTCAGGTTCTGGCTTCTTTGATCCACAGTTCGGGCAGAAATTTCCATTTACCACTGTGCCACAAGCACATTTCCAGCTGTTTTGCGATGGAACCGGTGTCGGCTCCGGAGCAGGCTGCTGGGTCGGCTGCATTTGCTGAGACTGCATCTGCTGCTGTCCCATGTTGTAAAGATTCTGTGCAGCACCGAAACCGCCCTGACCGCCCATTCCGACCATGCCCATGCCCATGAAGCCCGTCATGGCACCTGCTTGATTACCAGCTGCAGTCTTCATAGCATCGGCCGTTGCATTGGTCATAGTACCAGCCATCATAAACGGGTTGGAGCCGACATTTGCAGCATCCTCCAGCTCGTTGATTTTCTTCATATCCTCGGCTGTCAGCGTAATCGGGTTGAGTGCGATTTTACCAACGGAAATTCCTCTGTTATCAATCCACTCCTGTTTCAGTGCGTCATTCATTGCTGCTTTCAGCTCGTTTGCTTTCGCCGGTATCTGTGCAGGGCGAAGCTCCTGCTCGGCAAGAGCGCCGAGAGCGGGCTGTAATGCATCGATAAATTCCGATTTAAGCTGCTCGTCGATCTGATCTCTTGTAAACTCGGTTTCCACATTGCCGCAAAGCCGCGTGTAGAACAGCAGAGGATCGGAGATCACATAGGTGTATACGCCGTTGCATCGAACCTGTACAGTCCGGCTGATACCGATGCGCTTATTCACAACCTCAAAAATGATAGGATTGGGCGTACCGAATTTGTTGCCGATAATTTCCTTAGTATTAAAGTAGTACACCCGCTGATCCTTACCAGTATCGCCACCGTAGGTGAAACGCTTGCCGATCATCTTGAATGTATCCTTGATACTGTCTCCGAGACTTCCGGCGAAAATAGACGGCTCGGTGGAGCTGTCGTATGTAAATTCGCCGGGTTCGGCGCAGACCTCAACGATCTTGCCCTGCTCGACAATAATCATACACTGACCGTCCGCGACGGCGATGCCCGATCCGTTTGAAATGATATTATCATTTCCCTTAGTGTTTGAAGATCTGCCACTGACGCGCTTTTCACCCTTACGCATCAGCACATCGTTTGGAAGCGCATCACAGTAGAAAAATTCCTTCCACTGATCCGCCAGCGTTCCGCCAAGTGCTCCCATTCCTGCTTTAATAAGTCCCATAAGATTACCTCCTGTAATAGTTTGTTTTGCATTAAGATAACAAAGGTTTTTATGTTATCCTCTATACTCCTTAAATAATAAATTAGAAAGCTATCCGACAATACTGCCCTTTTCATTCAACCGTTCTGCGCACTGCTTGCACATATCCAGATCCTCGCAGACCATAAAGCAATCGTCACAAACCCATCTATGACAAATCGGACATCTGCTGAATAATTTTTCTCCAGCCTTCAAAGCCTTCAGATGCGCCTCTTTTTTCTCTCGTTGATAGAGGGCTGCATAGACCACTTTCTTTCCCTCTGTGACAGGATGGACACGGGCTTTTGAAAAAACAATGGCCTTGCTTTTCCATATCTTTCCGCATTCCTCGCAGACGATGGAAAACTCAAATTTATCCTCTGTCGAGCAATCTGTCAGTATATCCTGTAAAACCCTCTGCACCGTTTGACCAACCCCTTTCCAAGATTCTAAAATTTCCGAGAAACAACGCATGCATCGCTTGTAATACCATCATATTGGTTAGGAAATCAAAAATCTATGGTACCAGGTCTACTCTTTGACCTCTAAAGAAAAAAGTAAACCGAGTCTACCATCGAAAAGGCTATGGTAGACTCGGTACACCATGCAAAAAGCACAAAAACCATACATGATTTTTGTGCTTTTTGCTTCATTTATTCACTTGGTTGTCCCTATTTCTGAAACGTCTGCTTTCTCATCCAGCTGAAGTTTCTCAATACAGTCACATCTCCGAAAGAGATCCAGATACATCATCAGTTCTTCATTGGATGAAATCTCCAACTTCCTGTAGATATTTCCGTTGTGCTTTTTTACGGTACTCATGCTGACACATGCTTCCGTTGGTATCTGCGCTACCTCATAACCGTTCATGTAGTATCGGAAAATATTGTACTCCGCATTGGTCAGTGTTTTTACATTCCGGGCAAAGTGTTCAAAGAGTTCTGCCATATTCGGCGGAAGTTCGTCCGCCTCCGGCGGTTTCCCCCTTTCTGACAGCCATCTGCAAAGCTCTTCCAACTCTGCAAATCTGTATTTGCCATCGCCTGTCTGCTGACCATCCCGAATATCCTGAAAGCCCTGAAGGATCGGTCGGACAAATTTTTTCGACAACAGCCATGCAAGTGCGATCATAATGAGTACAAATCCCAGTATGACGCCCATGATGGCAGCCTTATTCCTCAGAATATACTGATCGCAGCTTTCCCGCGGGATCAAAACTGCAACTGCCCACTCCTGTCCACTGCTCCCGGGTATCTCTAAGGGCATCTGAATTCCATAATAATCACACTTTGAGGAGCGGTATGTGCTGTAATAAGCGTTCTTTTCTATGATGGATAAGCTTTCCGCGTTACCAAGCCAAGTGCCTTCCGTATTTCCTGCCATGCCCTGATCCAGTCTCAGATTCCCGTTTTCCACTGGTGCGATGACCGTAACTACGGAACCATAGGAACTGTCTGTAGCCGGATATTCCAGGCTGAAATGAACGGCATTCAGTTCGATCCCACAAGCTCCCAGAAATTCTCCCGTGTCTGTATACATCGGTACAAGAAGCAGGATCACATCCTCCCAAGTGTTTTTTAGATTCATTCGACTGATCCAGTAATAACCGGACTCCGACTGCCCAAGGCCGGCTTCCAGCTCCTGATAACCCAGAAGCCCCTCTGTATTCAGTTCCATATTCCAGCGGTTATGCAGTTCCAACCCATTTTCTCTGGCAATTTCCGTATTCCCACGGAACAAAATGGTTTCCGGGCTTAAAATCACATTGCTGCTCACATTGATCAGCCGTAGATAGACACCACACCGAGACTGATCGGCTTCCGGAATCTGTGTATTTATCGTTGCATTTACCAAAGCAAATACACCGCTGCTTCGCCCCAGCCGGATTGTTGTATTAAGTTCCGAATACATCATTTTCTGTATTTCCAAAAGCAGCTCCGGCCGGTCGTTCAGATCCGAGACTGACATTCCTTTTTCGTCCAGAAAATCCTCTATGTCCCGTTCCAGTTCTCTGGAAAGCTGCAGGCTGTATCCGGTGTAAGTCTCCATTTCCTCCGAGACTTTATCATACGTGGTATGTAACTGACTCTCCATCGCCTGCGCAATCTGCGGCTCCGCCTTCAGCGGCCCACCGATGGCTGTCAAAAGCAGCAAAAGAATGCCTAACGCTGCCAGGATCAAACAAAGCAGATACATCATCAGCTTCCTGTGCAGCGTAACCTTTCGGTCTAAAGCCAAATGCAGAAGCTTTTCAAATTCTTTCAGCATATTATTTGCCATGATACTCACTCACTTATCTATTTTGGAAGTGACGTCTTCACATTCTCCAGCGCCTCTTCCCCCAATTTTTCCACATTTTCTTCTCCATCCTGCCAACTGCTACAAGCCGCGCGAAGCTTGCTGCGGACATTCTTTTCAAAGGTCTGCTCCAGCTCCAGATAACCGTCAATCTGGGGTGCCGTATAGAATTCATAAGAAGACTGTGTTTCCAAAAATGCTTCATAAAGACTCCTGTACTTCGGGTCCTCCAAATTATCTATAAAATCCGGCAGTACGTCAAAGGCAGCATCTGTCACCGGCATATACCCCACGCTGGTCACAAAACGCACGTTGGTTTCCGGTTCAGTCAGCCATTTCAAGAAAACAGCGGCTGCCTGTTCCCGCTCCGACGTAGATTTTACCGTACAGAAACCTGCACCACGCTGCATAACCAGCTGTTCTCCATTCTCAAAGCATGGCACGGGCTTTGCGATAACTTCTATCGGTTCGGATTGATTGTCCGGATAGGTTACAATATCCTCATAGTAGAGAACACTTGCTGACGAAGCTACACTGACAATCGTCTCTCCGGTCCGAAGCGGCTCCGTTGCATAGCCTTCCTGCAGCCACACGCCGCCCTGCACAGCAGCGTCTGCATAAGGCTCCCAGACTTTAGAAAATGCTTTACCATAGGCAATCTTATTTCCCTGAAAGAAATCCTCTCCCAAGGATTCCACACCTACCTGGAAATAATTGAAATGATAGTCATGGACAAAAAAGGCTTTTCCATCTCCCGGCATCTCCGGAGTCTGTGCATCTGTCCACTGATAATACTCTTTGGACAATTCAAATAACCCTTCCCAGGTATTAAGCTGCTCCAAAGTAGCACCGGTATCCGCTGCGAACCGATCAAACAGCGTCTTATCAACAAACATGATTTCTGTAGATTTCGCCACAGGAAAAACAACCAGGCGGCCGTCAATCTCTCCCTCCTCCAGAAAGGCGGGAATATA
>DKTR01000008.1:29030-37047 GCA_002473385.1 Lachnospiraceae bacterium UBA7225 | reverse complement strand
ATTAGAAATTAATAAAAAATAAATTCAAATTATTGTTGACAATAACGATATTGAATTGTATACTATTCACATAAACCGGAACGAAAATATAAAAAATAGTGCAAACTGCCTAAACTACATTTGCGTTTACCTAAACTTTATAAAAACACAAATAAGAGCATGGATGCACAAAATCTGGTTCATATCCGGATGAATCACACATCAAAAAGGAGGAATTTTTATGAACAAGAAATGGTTGGCTCTGCTGATGGCAGGTACACTGACAGGAACCATGGGTGTTGCAGCTATGGCGGAGGAAGCGGAAACAGAAGCGGGTGCTCCGACTGCTGTTACAACGGTAGGTCCGGATGACGGGACACACTTTGAACTGTGGTCCTTTGTTGATCTGCACAATACGTTCTATGCAAACATGGTAGAAGAGTGGAATGCACAGAACCCTGATAAACAAATTCAGATTACCTTCAGTACATATCCGTATGCAGATATGCATAATAAGCTGATGATGTCCCTGCAGGCAGGAAGCGGCGCTCCGGACATCTGCGATATTGAGATCGGTCAGTTCCCGAACTACGTTGGCGATGACTGCCCGCTGTACTCTCTGACAGATGCGCTGGCTCCGTATGAGGCAGATCTTGTACAGTCCCGTCTGGATGTTTACTCCAAGGCAGATGGCACACGCGTTGGTGTTCCGACACACGTTGGTGCTACGGTAATGTACTGGAACGCAGAAATCTTTGAACAGTACGGACTGGATTACAAGTCTGTTAAGACCTGGGATGATTATACAGAACTCGGAAGACAGCTTAAAGAAGCTTCTAACGGAGAAGTATATCTGACATCGGTGGATACCGGCGGTGTTGACTGGATGTGGATCGCGATGGCTGAGTACGGCGAAGACTGGACAGGCGGTCCGGACGGAGAAGTAAACGTACAGCTTGAATCTGTAAAGAAAATGCTTACCATGCAGCAGGAATGGCTGAATGAAGGTATTGCAATGATTTCCACAGACGGACATACCGATACAGACGGATGCCGTGTTCCGATCGGCGAGGGCAAGATCGCTTCCTTCCCGAAGGCTATGTGGTACATGAGCCGTTTTACAGGTTATGAAAGCCTGAAGCCGCTGAAAGGCAAGGTTGACATCACCACCTGCCCGGTATTTGAAGAAGGACAGAAGTGCTCTGTAGGTATCGGCGGAACCGGTACAGTTGTTACCAATGAGTGTGAGAATCCGGAGCTCGCTGCTGAGTGGCTGGCATGGGCAAAATGTTCTCCGGAAGGGGAAGCTCATATCTGGACAGACCTTGGCTTTGATGTCTGCAACACAGCACTCTGGTATGACGAAGCATTTGCTTTCGATTCCTCCAACGTATACAATACCTTCTTCCGCGTAGAGCCGTACAAAGTTCTTCAGCAGCTTGCTGACGCAGATGCGATCGGTACTGTTTACACAACCAGTGCATCTCCGACAATCAACGACTACTTCTGCACAACTACTCTGAATGAGATTTTAGAGGATGGAATGGATGTAGAGGAAGCGCTTCAGGAAGCACAGGATTACATTTCCTTTGAAATTGGCTGACAGAAATAAAGACACTTAGGGAGGCCCGGGATTGTATTCCCGGGTCTTGCTGATAGGAGGTATTACGGTGAATAAAGTAAAAAAGATGCTGTATTCCCAGAAGGTTGCACCGTATGTATTTGTGGTTCCCTTTGTACTCAGCCTGATTATTTTCTGGGCGTATCCGCTTGTTTCCGGTATTGTTATGAGTACGCAGGATGTATCCTTTGGAAGCAGAACGTTTGTAGGCGCGCAGCAATACAGTAAATTGCTGAGCGACCCGTTCTTTAAAACGGCAGTATTCAACAGTATAGAGTACATGCTGCTGACACTGCTGCTGCTGATCCCCATCCCGCTTCTTTTAGCTGTTCTGATGGAGAGCCGCCTGACAAAGGCGAAAGGTTTCTGGAAGGTTATTATGTATATGCCGGCGCTGACATCCGTTGTTATTTCCGGTCTGTTGTTCCGCCTGATGTTTTCTGAGGGCGACAACGGGCAGATGAACGTGATCCTGCACTGGCTGGGGCAGCCGAGCTTTGCATGGCTGAAAACAAAATTTACCGGCTGGTGTGCACTGCTTCTTCTTTGTATGTGGAGATGGACCGGTGTGAATATGCTGTATTTTGTGGCAGGTCTGAAATCCATCGACAACTCTGTGTATGAATCTGCAGAGATTGACGGTGCAAATGGTATTAAGAAATTCTGGTACATTACACTGCCGCTGATTAAACCGACTACGGTTTACGTTATTACGATTTCCGTGTTTGCCGGTCTGTCTATGTTCCTGGAATCTTTCATGCTGTGGAACGGCAACAGTTCGCCCAAAAACATCGGTCTTACGATTGTAGGCTATCTGTATAAGCGCGGTATCGAGAAAAACGATATGGGCTATGCATGCGCTGTTGGCGTGGTGCTGATGGTGATTGCTCTGATCATCAACTTCATCCAGCTCTTTGCTACCGGCACACTGAGCTTTAAGAAAAAGGAGGATTAATGATGGCAAAAAATACAGATGCTCCAAAATCATTAGCTTCCGCCCGCAAAGTGCCTACGATACTGGCAACCGGGGTATTTGTGATCATTTGCGGACTGATTGCTTTTCCGCTGGTGGCAGGACTGATCGGGTCCTTCCGGCCGGGGTCTGAAATTGTATCCCAGGGTCTGTCTATCGACCTCTCAAAGCCCCTTATTCTGGATAATTACCGGGCGCTGTTTGCAAAGTTTTTCCCGGCAGGTATGGATGACGCATCAATTGTAGGCTCGAATAACTATTTCATGTGGTATAAAAACAGTCTTGTGCTGACGATCACGACGGTGGTGCTTACCCTGCTGGTATGCTATTTTGTTGCATATGGACTGACGATGTACAAATTTAAGCTGCAGGGCTTTTTGTTCTTCATGGTGATTGCTACTATGTCTGTACCGTTTGAAATCCTGATGCTTCCGCTGTATCAGGAGGTAACAACGCTCGGACTGATTAACACAAATGCCGGAGTCTTCCTGCCCGGACTGTGCGCTGCCAGCACCATATTCTTTTTCCGGCAGTATATGATGAGTCTGCCAAAGGAGCTTCTGGATGCGGCGCGTGTAGACGGCTGTACGGAATACGGGATCGCGGTGAAGATCATGATGCCTGTTACGAAGCCGGCGTTTGCCTCTATGGCAATTCTCTGTGCAATGGGTTCCTGGAACAACATGCTGTGGCCGATGATGGTATTCCGTGATACAAGCAAGTTTACGCTGCAGATCGGTCTGAATACGCTGCTGACACCTTATGGCAACAACTATGCGCTTTTGATTTCCGGCTCCATGTTTGGTATCATTCCGATTCTTATCGTTTATCTGATCTTTAACCAATATCTGGTGGATGGTATGACGTCGGGCGCAGTAAAGGGTTAAAACTAAGAACATATTAAAAAAGAAAAACGGGCTGCGGCATACTGACGACTGCTGCAGCCCGTTTTAAAATAAGGAGGACAATTATTATGGCAAAGAAAGCAAAAATGGTAGTGGACAGGGCATTTCCCATTGCGCAGATTGATAAACGGATTTATGGCTCTTTCATTGAACATCTGGGCAGAGCGGTATATGACGGTATTTATCAGCCGGGGCATCCTCTCTCCGATGAAGCGGGCTTTCGCAGGGATGTTATTGAACTGGTAAAAGAACTTGATGTGCCCATTGTTCGTTATCCGGGCGGAAATTTTGTTTCAAACTTTTACTGGGAGGACAGCGTGGGACCGGTGGAGCAGCGCCCGCACCGACTGGAGCTGGCGTGGAAGAGCCTGGAGAAAAACGAGGTGGGACTGCATGAGTTCAGCCAGTGGGCAAAGCAGGCCAATTCCGAGGTGATGATGGCTGTCAATCTTGGTACGCGCGGCATCACGGATGCCTGCAACCTGCTGGAATACTGCAATCATCCGGGCGGCTCCAGATACAGTGATCTGCGCAGAAAGCACGGGCAGGAGGAGCCATACGGCTTTAAGACCTGGTGCCTGGGCAACGAGATGGATGGTCCATGGCAGCTTGGCCATAAGACAGCCGACGAATATGGGCGCCTGGCAGAGGAAACGGCAAAGGCGATGCACATTATTGATCCGACAATCGAGTTTGTAGCGTGCGGAAGCTCCAACCGGCAGATGCCGACCTATGCAATCTGGGAGGACACGGTGCTTTCCCATACTTATGAATATGTAGATTATCTGTCTCTGCACACCTACTACGGCAACCGCTCCGGCGACAGTAATGACTTTTTGGCAAAATCTGACGATATGGATGCGTTTATCAAAGAAATCATTGCTACCTGCGATTATGTAAAGGCAAAAAAACGCAGCAAAAAGAATATGTATTTAAGCTTCGACGAGTGGAATGTGTGGTATCACTCCAATGCGGCGGACGATGATATTACGGAAAATCATCCGTGGCAGGTGGCTCCGCCGATGCTTGAGGATATCTATAATTTTGAGGATGCCCTGCTTGTCGGTCTGATGCTGATCGTGCTGCTCCGTCACAGCGACCGCGTGAAGGTGGCGTGCCTTGCACAGCTCGTCAATGTGATTGCGCCGATCATGACAGATGCAAACGGCGAAGGAAGCTGGCGGCAGACGATTTTTTATCCGTTTATGCATGCTTCGAAATACGGGCGCGGCGTGGCGCTGCAGCCGGTGCTGTCATCTCCGCGGCATAGCACCAGCGGACACGACGAAATTACGGATGTGGAGGCTGTTGCAGTTTATAACGAGGAGAAAGAAGAGGTAACAATTTTTGCGGTTAACCGCAATCTGGAAGAGGATGTGGTGCTGGATTCTGATGTGCGCAGCTTTGCGGGCTACAAGGTGGCGGAGCACATCGTGCTGGAGTGTCCGGATCTGAAAATGGTAAACGCGTTCGGACAGGAAAATGTGAAGCCGCAGGTGACAGACCGGACGACGCTCTCCAACGGGCAGCTTACCAGTATGCTGCATAAAGCGTCCTGGAATGTGATCCGGCTGGTAAAACAGGCGGATTGACGCAAGGCAGACCGGCGGCCGCATGGCATGCCGGTCCGGGAAGGAGTAGATAATGAAACACAGAGCAATCTTTCGCAGACTCATGATGAGCGTGCTGATGGCAGGGCTTGCGGGTGTGATGTGTATGGGCGCGTCAGCGGAGGTGCCGGAGCGCGCGTCGGTGCATGACCCCTCCGTTATAAAGACACAGGACGGCCGGTATTACGTGTTTGGTTCCCACACAGCGATTGCAAAATCGGAGGACATGGCGGGCTGGCAGCAGGTGAATTCTGACTACAGTCAGCCGGAGAATACGCCGTTTTACGGTAATCTGCAGGAGACACTGGCAGAACCTTTTCAGTGGGCGGGTTATAATGACGGCGATTGCGTGGGCGGCTATGCGGTCTGGGCACCGGATATTATCTGGAATCCGTATTATGAGTGGGAGAACGGCGATACAGGAGCATATATGCTCTACACCTGCACATCGTCCACGTGGCGGCGTTCGGCAATCTGCTTCCTGGTCTCCAGAACTTTTGACGGCACATACGAGTATGGAGATACGCTGGTTTATTCCGGCTTTACGAAAAACGGCGTGACGGATGGAAACAGTAAGCGTGATACGAAATGGGACAACGATTATCTGAACCTTAAGGAATTGGTGGAGAAGGGAAGCGCAAACGGCGGCATCGATGAAATCAGCGACAACTGGTTCAACGGCGGGGAATGGAATCATAATTACGCACCGAATGCAATTGATCCGACGGTGTTTTTTGATAAGGATGGAGAGAAGCTTTACATGGTTTACGGCTCCTGGTCCGGAGGTCTGTTTCTTCTGGAGCTTGACCGTGCTACCGGTGAGGCGGTTTATCCGGGTGTGGACGGGGTAGATGAGACATCCGGCAACTTTGTGGACCGCTATTTTGGTATACATCTGGCAGGCGGTAATCATGAATCCGGCGAAGGACCTTACATCGAGTATGATCCGGAAACGGGCTACTATTATCTTTATGAGACATACGGCGGTCTGCTGGCATCCGGCGGGTATAATATGCGGATGTTCCGCTCGGAAAACGTGAGCGGTCCCTACGTGGATGCGCGCGGGCAGAATGCAGCGGACAACGGCAGCAACAACGATGCCTACGGCATCAAGCTGATGGGCAATTACTGTTTTTATAACCAGAATGGCATGCGTGCAGCGGGTCATAATTCCGCACTGACCGACGATGACGGAAGCCATTATCTGGTGTACCATCAGCGGTTCGATATTGTTCCGCAGACCGAAGCACACCAGGTACGTGTCCATCAGCAGTTTATCAATGAGGATGGCTGGCTGGTACCGGCTGTTTATGAGTATCAGAGGGAACAGCCGGAGCACTATGAGGATGCAGACGTCATTGGTTCGTATGAATTTATTAACCATGGAACAGGTACGGATGGCGATATGCTTCCCACACAAATTGTTTCACTGAATGAGGACGGCACGGCAGAGGGGGCGCTGCAGGGCACCTGGACAAAATCGGATTCCGGCAGGGGCTATGATTATCTGACGATCGAAGCGGAGGGCGGAGTGGTTTACAAGGGCTTTTTCTTCCGCCAGAAGAAGGAGGATGCAGAGCAGACGGAAACCATGACCTTTGCCGCGATCGGAAATAACAACGAGACAATCTGGGGCAGCATGGCGCAGCTTGATGATGCGGATATGGTGATTGGCATGGCGGCTGCTACCGTGGATGCGATGATACCGGAGGCGGTGAGCGGTGATCTGGAGCTTCCGGCGGAGGTTGTAGGAGCGACGGTTGAGTGGTCTTCTGATAATGAGGAGATCCTGTCGGTGGATGGTACCTTCCATGCACCCAGGGAGATGTCCAGGGTGGTGCTGACAGCAAAGATCACCTGCGGAGAAAATACGGAAACCCGTGCCTACAAGCTGCGCGCAAAGAGCAAAGCATTTCTGGTGTACGGCTTTGATTTTGAGAATGGCGACGGAACATTTTCTCCGATTGAGGGAAGCACCGGCACCGGCAGTGCGGAAGCAATCGGCAGTGTGGCGGTGGCAGAGGATGAGACGCGCGGAAACGTGCTGCAGATCATCAATGATGAGAGCGCTGCCGGCGTGAATTATCTGAGACTTCCGGAAGATACCTTTGCGGATATCAGAAACGGCGGCTTCACCGTGGCGATGTGGGTCAATATCGGGGAGGAAACTTTTGAGCACAGCGCTCTTTTTGAGGCTGATCTGGATGGAAATTATCCGATGACACGCATTAGCGCCAATTTGTTTGCCCGCATTAACGCGGATGCGTACAGCGACGTTATTGATTCGAAGCTTTCCACGAACGGGGAGCGCGGTGTGTGGCAGCATGTGGCGTATGCCGCTGATCCCTACGGTATGAAGGTATATCTGAACGGCGAGCTTATCGGGGAAGAGACAAAGGATCTTGCGAACTGTTTCAAGAAAAAGAACAATAGTCTGCCGATGGCATCGGATGTAGCGATTGGCAGCGGTCATATCTGGGATGATGAGGACTGCCGGAGCCTTCTTGTTGATGACGTACGTATTTACAACGGTACGCTCACGGCTGCGGAGATTGCAGAGCTGGCAAAATAGGTGCGGGGTGTATCCTGTATATGGGAAAAAAGGGAGCTGACGGAGTTGGCTCTCTTTTTTTATGCCTGTGCGCTATGGGCGGTATTTGCAAATTTTATAGTATGTTTACTTGCTGTTTTGAAAAAAAGGCAGTATACTATTTGAGAATAAGGAGGCGGTTAATATGACCAAAATTGATATTATCTCCGGCTTTCTGGGGGCCGGAAAAACAACACTGATTAAAAAGCTGCTAAAGGAGGCGTTTTCCGGAGAGCAGGTGGTACTGATTGAAAATGAATTCGGAGAGATTGGAATTGACGGCGGTTTCCTGAAGGAATCCGGCATTGAGATCCGGGAGATGAACTCCGGCTGCATCTG
>DKTR01000008.1:14723-28752 GCA_002473385.1 Lachnospiraceae bacterium UBA7225 | reverse complement strand
GAACTCCGGCTGCATCTGCTGTTCTCTGGTGGGGGATTTTGGCAAATCCTTGAAGGAAGTGGTAGATACGTACCATCCCGACCGCATTATCATTGAGCCGTCCGGTGTCGGCAAGCTGTCTGATGTCATCAAGGCAGTGCAGGATGTGCAGGAGCAGATCGACGCGAAGATGAATAGCTTTACTACTGTTGTAGATGTCACAAAGTGTAAAATATATAATAAAAACTTCGGCGAATTTTTCAGCAACCAGATTGAATATGCCGGTGCGATTATCTTAAGCAGAACCGATAAGGCAAAGCCGGAAAAGGTGCAGGAGGGCCTGGCGATTTTGCGCGGGCTGAATGCGAAGGCGCCGATTATTACGACACCGGTCGCCAGTCTGCCGGGTGAAAAGCTGCTGGATACGATGGAGGGAAGCAGATCCCTGGAGGAAGAGCTGCTTGGTGAGCTTCGCTGTCCGGAGTGCGGTGAGATTCATGAGCATGATGAGGAGTGCTGCTGCGGACATGACCATGAGCACGGCGACCATGAACATGGCGGGCATGATCATGAGCATGGTGATCACGACCATGAGCACCATCACGATCATGACCATGAGCATGATGAGGAGTGCTGCTGTGGACATGACCACGATCATGACCATCATCATCACCATGGTCATCATCATGCAGACGAAGTCTTTACGAGCTGGGGCTGTGAGACGATCAGGACATACACGAAAGAGGAAATCAGCCGGATTCTGCAGACGCTGGAGAGCGACAGCATTTATGGCACGATTCTGCGTGCGAAGGGCATGGTAGCCGGAGCAGACGGAGAATGGATTTATTTTGATATGGTACCGCAGGAGCACGAGGTGCGCAGCGGTGCGGCAGAATATACCGGGCGTCTCTGCGTAATTGGTTCTGCTTTGAATGAAGCAAAGCTGGCAGAGCTGTTCGGTGTGTAGGACGGAGGGATTTTTATGAACCAGCCGGGTGTTATGGTTTATCTGATGACCGGATTTTTGGACAGCGGCAAAACACAGTTTCTGAAATTTACGCTGTCGCAGGATTATTTCCAGATCCGCGGCAAGACGCTGCTGCTTCTCTGCGAGGACGGCGAAGAGGAGTACGATCCGGAGGAATTGAAAAAATACCATGTGGTGATCGAACGGGTGGAACGGCAGGAGGACCTGACGGAAGATTATCTGAAAATGCTTGATAAAAAGCATTACCCGAAGCGTGTGGTTGTGGAGTACAACGGCATGTGGAAAGTGAGTGATTTCGAAAAAATGAAGCTGCCGTATGGCTGGGAGATGGAGCAGAAGCTGACAACGGTGGATGCCAGTACCTTCCAGATGTATCTGACGAATTTAAAACCGCTGTTTGTAGAAATGGTGCGGGACTCGGAGCTGGTGCTGTTTAACCGCTGCGAGGAAATCAAGCCTCTGGCAGGCTATCGCAGAAGTGTTAAAGTGGTCAGTCCGCAGGCAGAAGTCATTTTTGAGGACGAAGAGGGTGAAATCGAGAATATTTTCGGGGACGAGATGCCGTATGACATGGATGCGCCTGTTATTGAAATCCGTCCGGAGGATTACGGGATCTGGTTTGTGGATGTGATGGAGAATCAGGAGCGCTACCGCGGAAAAGTAGTAGAATTCACGCTGCAGGTGAAAAAATATCCGGGCTTCCCGACCGGCGTATTTGTGCCGGGACGTACGGCGATGACTTGCTGTGCGGATGATACTACCTTCCTGGGGTATGTCTGCAAATGCGGAAAGGAACCGGAGCCGGAGGACGGCACCTGGGTGAAAATCCGCGCAAAGATTGGATTTGCACATCTTTCCGTATATCGCGGAGTTGGCCCGGTGCTGAAAGCACAGCATATCGAACCGGCAGAAGAAATTAAAGAGATGGTATATTTCAATTAAAAGAGCGGGGAGCGGCATTGCGGGGGCAGATACTTTTGCCCCCATTCTTTTACAGGGAATATCTGTGCAGCAGGATGGCGCCGGTGATGTCTGCGAGTATCCAGCCGATCGGGATGGAGACCCAGATGCCGGTCACACCGAGCTGCGGGATTGCGGAGAGCAGATAGGCGAGGACAACGCGGGTTCCGAGCGAAATCACTGTGAGCACGACGGAGACACCGGGATGGCTGACCGCCCGATAATAGCCGTAAAGGAGAAACAGCAGTCCGATGCCGGAGTAAAAGGAAGCATCAATCCGCAGATAGCCCACACCGATGGCAATGATATCCGGCCTGGAGCTGTCGATGAAGAGTCCCATCAGCGGGTGTGCAAACAGGCAGACCAGAAGCCCGACCGTCAGACTGAAGGCTGCGGCAGTAATAGCGGCGCTGCGGATACCCTGGCGGATGCGCTTTTTTTTGCCTGCTCCATAATTCTGTGCGATAAAGGTGGAAAACGCATTTCCAAAATCCTGCACAGGCATGTAGGCGAAGGAATCAATCTTTACGGCGGCGGCAAAGGCTGCCATCACGGCGGTGCCAAAGCTGTTCACGAGTCCCTGTACCATCAGAATGCCCAGATTCATCACCGACTGCTGCAGACAGGTGAGCACGGAAAGCCCGGCAATATCTTTTAAAATAGAGGGATTCCAGCGCATATGCGCTTTTTTTATGCGCAGATGGGGAAAGCCCAGGTAGTAATAAAGCAAAATGCCAATGCCGGAGACATACTGCGAGAGCGCGGTGGCGATGGCGGCGCCCTTTACGCCCAGGTGGAATACCAGGACAAACAGCAGGTCGAGGACAACGTTCAGAAGTGCACAGACGGCAAGGAAAACCAGCGGCACTACGGAGTTGCCGACCGCGCGCAGCAGGTTGGCAAAATAATTATAGAGGAAGGTTGCAAAAATACCGGTAAATACATACCGAAGATATTCCCGCATCAGCGGGCGTACCCCGGACGGTACGCGCATAAGTGTCAGAATGAGATCCATGCCCAGATAAACGATAATATTCAGAAATAATGTGACCGTTCCAATCAGCAGAAAGGACAGAAAAAATCCGTTCTTCATGCGGTCCGGATCCCGTCTGCCAAACTGCATGGAAAAGAATGCACCGCTTCCCATGCAGAGACCAAGCAGGATAGAGGTAAGAAATACCATTAATGTGTAGGACGAGCCGACGGCGGCGAGGGCATCAGCGCCCAGAAAACGCCCGACAATCCAGGTGTCCGCCACATTATAAAACTGCTGAAGAAGATTTCCCGCCATCAGCGGGAGAGCAAATAGGAAAAGCTTCTTTGTGATATTTCCTTCGGTTAGATCGTACTGCATAAGCGGACCTTTCTGAAAATATTTTAATAGATAGAAACCTGCTGGCAGCAGGCTTTTGTATTATAGCATCCGGGCAGTGGTTTGCCAAGCACATTTCCATGGATGTGCAGATGGTGCGGGTACCGGCAAAACGGTAACAAAACAGTAGTTCACAAATTTAATCACATATGATATACTGGATTCACTAAATTGCAATATAGAAACGAGGAGGAAGGAATATGAGTAATACAATGGATGCAATGCTGACAAGAAGAAGTATCCGCAAATATAAACCAGACATGGTTCCGGAGGAAATGATAAAGAAAATTGTCCAGGCGGGCACATACGCTGCGACCGGCATGGGCAGGCAGTCGCCGGTCATTCTTGCAGTCACCAAAAAAGAGCTGAGGGATAAGCTTTCCAGAATGAATGCAGAGATCATGGGTGCATCCTCCGATCCGTTTTACGGTGCGCCGGTGGTTCTGGTGGTGCTTGCTGATAAAAGCATTCCCACGTATGTTTATGACGGCAGTCTGGTGATGGGCAATCTGATGCTGGCGGCGCATGAGCTTGGCATTGCAAGCTGCTGGATCCACCGCGCAAAGGAAGAGTTCGAAAGCCCGGAGGGAAAAGAGATTTTAAGATCGCTTGGGATCGAGGGCGATTATGAGGGAATCGGGCACTGCATTCTGGGGTATGCTGATATGGAGGCACCAGAGGCGGCACCGAGAAAAGAAAGCTATGTATATTATGTAGAATAGAACGGTGGAAGCAGGATATGTATATTATCGCAGGGCTTGGAAATCCGGGCAGACAGTATGCCCACACCCGGCACAATGTGGGATTTGATACCATAGATGTGCTGGCAGAGAAATATAATATAAAAGTAGAAAACGGAAAATGCAGGGCGCTGACCGGGAGCGGCAGGATTGAAGGGCAGAGCGTGCTGCTGGTAAAACCGCTCACCTTTATGAATCTGAGCGGGGAGAGTATCCGTGCGCTGACCGATTTTTATAAAATCGATGAAACGTCGCAGCTCATTGTAATTTACGATGATATCAGTCTGCCGCCGGGTCAGCTCCGCATCCGCGAAAAGGGGAGTGCCGGCGGGCATAACGGCATGAAGAGCATCATTTCCCACCTGGGCGGACAGGAATTCCTGCGCATTAAGGTGGGGGTTGGAGAGAAGCCTGCCGGATGGGATCTGGCGGATTATGTACTTAGCCGCTTTGCGGAGAATGAGCGCGAAAAAGTGGAGGAGGCGCTGAAAAGGGCTGCGGATGCCGCTGTATGCCTGATGACAGACGGTGTGGAGGCAGCAATGAATGAATATAACAGGAAGGTATCAGAATGAAAGCATTTACTGCTCCGCTGAAAAATCTGGAGGAGTTTGAACAGCTATGCTCCGGTCTGAAAAAAAATCGGGGAATTTTGCAGGTGTCCGGCTGTATCGAGGCACAGAAATCGCATCTGATGTATTGTGTGGGCGAACCATATCAAAAGAAGCTGATCATCACATACAGCGATCTGCGTGCAAAAGAAATTTATGAAAATTACCGCTTTTTCGACCAGAGAGTTCTGTTGTATCCGGCAAGGGATCTGATGTTTTACAGTGCGGATATCCGCAGTCATCAGATTGGACAGCAGCGCATGGCAGTTCTGCAAGAGCTTCTGGAAGAAGAGCAGGTAACGGTGATCACTACCCTTCCGGGGTGTATGGAGCATGTGCTTCCGCTCGCCTGCATCCGGGAGCATGTGCTGGAATTTGCGCAGGACAGTGAATTAAATCCGGAAAAGCTATCAGGGCAGCTTGTCGAGATGGGATATGAGAAAACGGCGCAGGTGGACGCACCGGGGCAGTTTGCCATCCGTGGCGGAATAGTCGATATTTTTCCACTGACGGAGGAAAACCCTGTCCGCATCGAACTGTGGGGAGACGAGATAGATTCTATCCGCAGTTTCGATGTTCAGAGCCAGCGTTCCATTGAAAATCTGGAAATGGTGCGCATTTATCCGGCAGGCGAAGTGGTCATCAGCGATGCGCAGGCGGCGAAAGCGGCAGAGTGTATAAAAAGGGAAAGCCAGAGACAGGAAAAAATCTTCCGCGAAGAAATGAAGACGGAGGAAGCGCACCGCATTAAAACAACCGCGCAGGAAATCTGCGAGCGTCTGCTGGAACTGCAGGAGCGCACCGGGCTGGAGGCATTTACTCCTTATTTTTATGAAGAGACGGTATCCTTTCTGGATTATTTCGGGCAGGATGCCTTAATTGTGCTGGATGAGCCGAACCGTATCGCTGAAGAAGGGCGCGCGGTGCAGGAGGAATTTTCCGAGAATATGAAAAGCCGTCTGGAAAAGGGTTATATTCTGCCAGGTCAGACCGGAATTCTGCACGGACAGCAGGAGATTATTGGCGAACTGAACCGCAGAAACTGCCTGGCGCTCTGTGTTATGGATCTTCCGCGCGATGAGTGGAATATCACTGGCAGATATAGTATGACAGTACGATCCATCAGCTCTTACAACAGCAGCTTCGAGCAGCTTGTAAAGGATCTGAAGCGCTGGAAGAGGGAAGGCTACCGGGTGGCGCTGCTTTGCGCGTCACGTACACGTGCCATGCGTCTGGCGGAAGACCTGCGCGACCACGAGCTGAACAGTTTTTTTACGGAGGACATGGATCGTGAGATCCAGGCGGGAGAAATTCTGATTGCCCGCGGCAACACGCACAAGGGCTATGAATATCCGCTGATCCGCTTTGCGGTGATTACGGAGAGCGATATTTTTGGAAAAGAGAAGAAACGGCGAAAAAAGCAGCGTCGCTATGAGGGCAAGAAAATTGCCAGCTTTGCTGAGCTGAACGTTGGTGATTATGTAGTGCATGAAAGCCATGGACTTGGTATTTACCGGGGTATCGAGAAGATCGAAGTGGACCGTGTCATGAAGGACTACATGAAAATCGAGTACAGTGGGGGCAGCAATCTTTATGTGCTGGCTACGCAGTCGGACGCGATCCAGAAATATGCCGGTTCCGAGGCAAAGACACCGAAACTGAATAAGCTTGGTACGCAGGAATGGAACAAAACGCGCACCCGGGTGCGTACGGCAGTACAGAACATCGCCAGGGATCTGGTGGCACTCTATGCAGAGCGTCAGGAGAAAAAAGGCTTTGCCTACGGCGCGGATACAGTCTGGCAGCGCGAGTTTGAGGAAATGTTTGAGTTTGAAGAGACGGATGACCAGCTCGCAGCGATCGAGGCGACCAAGCGCGACATGGAGAGCACGAAGATCATGGATCGTCTGATCTGCGGGGATGTAGGCTTTGGAAAGACGGAAATTGCCATCCGCGCCGCATTCAAGGCAGTGCAGGAGGGCAAGCAGGTGGTGTATCTGGTACCTACTACGATTCTCGCGCAGCAGCATTATAATACGTTTGTGCAGCGCATGAAGGATTTTCCGGTGCGGGTAGATCTGCTGTGCCGCTTCCGCACGCCTGCGGAACAGAAAAAAACACTGGCGGATCTGAAAAAGGGACTCGTGGATATTCTGATCGGTACGCACCGTGTACTTTCAAAGGATGTGGAATACAAGGATCTGGGACTGCTGGTGATTGATGAGGAACAGCGGTTCGGCGTTACACATAAAGAAAAGATAAAACAGTTAAAGACAAATGTGGATGTGCTCACGCTTACGGCGACACCAATTCCGCGCACCCTGCACATGAGCCTGATCGGCATCCGCGATATGAGTGTGCTGGAGGAGCCGCCAATGGAGCGGACTGCTATTCAGACCTATGTGATGGAATATA
The DNA here is from genome assembly GCA_002473385.1 of Lachnospiraceae bacterium UBA7225. GTDB lineage: Bacteria > Bacillota > Clostridia > Lachnospirales > Lachnospiraceae > Marvinbryantia. The sequence continues at coordinate 21,687 of DKTR01000008.1, read as the reverse complement.
ATGAAGAGATGGTACGCGAGGCAGTCAGCCGCGAATTGGCGCGGGGCGGTCAGGTTTATTATGTTTACAACCGTGTTAATACCATCGTGGAGATGACGAACAGGATCGCGAAGCTGCTGCCGGAGGCGAATGTAGCGTTTGCGCACGGGCAGATGAAGGAGCGCGAGCTGGAGCGTATTATGTACGATTTCATTAATGGCGATATTGATGTGCTGGTGTCCACGACGATCATCGAGACCGGACTGGACATTTCCAACGTGAACACTATGATTATCCATGATGCCGATACAATGGGACTGTCGCAGCTTTACCAGCTGCGCGGCCGTGTGGGGCGTTCGAACCGGACGGCGTATGCTTTTCTGATGTACCGCAGAAATAAGATGCTTAAAGAGGTGGCAGAGAAGCGTCTTCATGCTATCCGTGAATTCACCGAGCTTGGCAGCGGCATTAAGATCGCCATGCGTGACCTGGAAATCCGTGGCGCGGGCAACCTGCTTGGTGCGGAGCAGCACGGGCACATGGAGGCAGTCGGGTATGACCTTTATTGTAAGATGCTCAATGAATCTGTCCGTGAACTGAAGGGTGAGGCTGCGCCCACCGATACCTTCGAGACAACCATCGATCTGGACATTGACGCCTACATTCCGGAAAAATATATCCGCAACGAATACCAGAAGCTGGATATTTACAAGCGGATTGCGGCGATCGAAAACCAGGAGGAGTACGACGATATGCTGGAGGAGCTGATGGACCGCTTTGGGGAACTGCCAAAAGCTGTGCAGAACCTTCTGGCAATTGCGCATCTGAAAGCGATCGCGCATAGCGTCTATGTGACTGAGCTGACGCAGAAGGGCGATTATATCAAGTTTGTTATGTACGAAAAAACACCGGCAGACCCGAGAAGAATAGAAGCCTGCATTGCAAAGCACCGCGGGAAGCTTAAGTTTGTGATGGAGAACAATCCGTACTTTCTGTATGTGAAGCCGCGTGTCAGCGCCAGGGACAATGCCGATGTGCTGACGCTTACGCGGGAACTTCTGGACGATATTAATGGCTGTCTGGAGCACAGTCCGCATTAGCCTCAGACATCTGCCGGAGTGAATAGTAATTATCTGGTATCAGGGCAGCTTAGCTGAACTGTTACATTGTCTGAAATAAAAAAGTCCGCACTGTAGTAGAAAACCGTTGCGGGATTTGCAAAAACGCGCTATACTATTTGATAGTATTTTGAAAAGAAGGTAAAGCGAGGAGAATACTTATGAATAAGTTTGGAAAAAGATGGATTGCAGCAGGACTTTGTGCCGGACTGGCGATGTCGGTACTGACAGGCTGTTCCTCTGTAAATAAAAATGATGTGGTAATGACGGTGGATGATACGAAAGTAACGCTTGGCGAGGCGGCATTCTGGCTGCGCTATAATCAGGCAAACACGGAAGTGTATCTGGGCAGTCTTTTCGGAGAAGGAAATATGTGGGAGCAGGATATCTTCGGAACGGGAGTGCCTTACGGAACCACAATGAAACAGCAGATTCTGGACAATCTGAAAGAAATGGTACTGATGGAGCAGCATGCTTCCGAGTATGATGTGGCTCTGACGGCAGAGGAGGAAGCAGCGATCGATGAGGCGGTACAGACATTCCTGAATGCGAATGACGATAAGACGCTCAAGGCGATGTATGCAAATGCAGAGACAGTTGACCGTATGCTGACGCTGTGTACGATTCGCGATAAGATGGAGACGGAGATCAAAAAAGGCGTCGACACAAATGTTACGGATGAGGAAGCAGCACAGAAAGCGATTCAGTATGTAAGTTTTACAGCCGCGTCGACGACTGACGAGGATGGAAATACCGTTGAACCGACGGATGAAGAGAAGGAAGCTGTGAAGCAGCAGGCGCAGGATGTCATAGACGCGGTAAATGACGGCAAGACACTGGAAGAAGCTGTCACAGAGGTGGATGAGGAGAAAAATGTAATTTCCAGTACCTACGGAGAAGACAACTCCACATTAAATGAAGCGCTGAAGGAAGCAGCAGATGCGCTGGCAGACGGCGAAATCTGTGCGGAGCCGGTGGAGATGAGCAGCGGCAATGGCTGGTACGTTGTACAGATGGTATCCACATTTGATAAGGAAGCGACAGAGGACCGCAAGGCAGAAATCATCAGCGAGCGCGAGAATGAGCTGCTGACGACGACACTGGAAGGCTGGGAGCCGGAGGTCTACGAGGTAGATACAGAGCTCTGGGAAAAGATTACATTTAATGTAGGATTTAACGCACCGGAGGAAGAAACCGAAGCAGCGGCGTCCGACAGTACGGAAGCAGGAGAGACGGAGACAGCAGAAGCTGAGACAACCGAAGCGGAAACAACCGAAGCGGAAACAACCGAAGCTGAGACAACTGAGGCGGAAACAACCGAAGCGGAGACAGCCGCTGAGACGGAAACTGAAACAGAGACGGAAGCAAAATGATAAAGACAGATTATATGGGATGGTGTTTCGGCATCATCCCATATTTTTCTCACATTTTTCCGGTAAAATAAAGGAAAAGCAGGAGAGCCAAGATGAAGAAAAACAGAATTTTAATTGTAGAGGATGAGCAGAAGCTGTCAAGGACGATGGGTGATTTTCTGAGATTCCAGGGGTATGATGTCTGCTGCGCGGCAAACGGGCGTGAAGCACTCACTACTTTTTATAATGAGCGGAAATCGCTGGATCTGATACTGCTGGATATTATGATGCCGGATATCAGCGGCTACGAGGTCTTAAAGGAAATCCGGACGACCTCCAACATCCCGGTGATCATGCTGACAGCGAGGTCTTCCGTGGAAGATCAGATGAGCGGCTTTGTGAAGGGAGCGGACGATTATATTACAAAACCGTACACACTGGAGCTGGTGAGGCTGCATATTGAGGCGGTTTTAAAGCGCGCCGGGAAGCTTGCAAAGATTCTGAAATACCAGGATATCAGCGTGAATCTTGATGCACAGAAGGTTTATTGGAGAGATAAATATATTGAGACGACCCGTAAGGAATATGAGCTTCTGGTCTATTTTATAGAAAACAGCGGAATTGTGCTGGCGCGCAACAACATTCTGGACGCAGTCTGGGGCTATGATTATGTCGGAGATATCCGCACGGTGGACACGCTGGTGAAGCAGCTTAGGAAAAAGCTGACAGAAGAATGTACGTATATAAAATCAGTTTACGGAGCAGGCTATTTATTTGGGGAAGGGAATTATGAGGAGTAGCAGGGAACAGAAGCTGCAGCAGAATCCGGCAATTCTTCTGCTGCTGGCGGCATTAGTTGTTATATTGCTCTATGCGTTTCTGGCGTATCCTCTTTACACCCGCATGAAAATGCAGGTGCTGAGGCGCGCATATAAAGAAATCAGTGCGATGAATCTGGCTGTAATGGATGAGGAAGAGACGGAGGTTCTGCAGAGCTTTTATGCGGATAATCTGGAATTTCTGATTACGGACGAAAATTTTTCACTTGTTTATACAAATGAAAGCCAGCCGGCAGACCAGAGGATCGAGCGGTATATAAAGGCGCACGTGGAGGAATTTCAAGAGGAGCCGGCGCTGGCAATCCGGAAACACAGGTCTTTTTGTGTGCTCCGCCTGAGGGCGCTGCTGAATTCCGGAGGAAGGATGTACTACGTGTTTATCCGCTGCGAGATCCAACAGGCGCAAGAGATCATTGATTATACGATTATGTATCTGATACTGGCGCTTCTGCTGATCTGCGGTGCATGCTATCTGCTTCTGAAGAGGAAGGGACAGAGGCTCGTGCTGAGATCTGCCGGAGATGCAGCCGGAGAGAGAAAGGAAAAGAATACCGGAGCACAGCATAGTATTGACGAGGCAAATAAAGAATTTGTAGCAAATATTTCTCATGAACTAAAAACGCCGCTGGCGGTGATCTCCGGGCAGGTAGAGATGCTGCAGTACATGGGAGATGAGATTGACCGGGAGTATTATTTTTCCTCTATCCGGGAGGAAATTGATAAAATGACGGATCTGGTGGGAAATCTGCTGGATATCACCGTTCTGGATCATCACATGGAAGAGATGGAAATGAGTGAGGTAAATTTCTCCGATATGATGGAATACATGATTTTGAAATATGATGCCCTTTTCAAGAAAAATAAGATCAAGCTGAAAAGTGCGCTGGAGAGAAACTGTGTTGTCTGCGCAAACCGCATGTATCTGGAGCAGGCGGTTAATAATTATATGATGAACGCTTTTCAGCACACGGCGCAGGGAAAAGGCATGCGTATCGAACTGATCCGAAAAGAAAACATGGCGCGCATCGAGATTTACAATGAGGGACCGCAGATTCCGGAGGAAGATCTGGACCACATCTGGCAGAGCTTTTACAAGAGCGGACGGGAAAATCACAAAAAGAATCTCAAACTCAGCAACGCCGGGCTTGGGCTTTATATGGTGAAAAAAATTGTTGAACAGCATGGCGGACGCTGCGGTGCCCAAAACCAGGAAAAGGGTGTGATGTTCTGGATGGAATTGCCGGGAGAATAAAAAGATGGTGCATAAATCAGCACTATTTCCACATACTAACTCCATAACCAAATAAGAATTGTAAAATGGCGATGGAGGAAAATATATGAAAGCTACAGGAATTGTCCGCAGAATCGACGATCTCGGAAGGGTGGTCATTCCGAAGGAAATCAGAAAAACGTTAAGAATCAGAGAATCCGATCCGCTGGAAATCTTTACTGACCGGGAGGGAGAAATTATATTGAAGAAATATTCTCCGATAGGTGAACTTGGCAGCTTTGCGAAGGAATATGCCGAGTCACTGGCACAGACAACCGGGCACAGTATCTGTATTACTGATAAAGATCAGATCATTGCAGCGGCCGGAGGGTTGAAGCGTGAGTATGTGGGACGCCCCATCAGCGGCTCACTGGAAAGTCTGATCGGGGAGCGCGAGAATGTGCTTTACAATATGTCCGACCGGGAGTACATTGAAATTTTCGACAGCAACGAGGAAAAGCGTCCGCAGGTCATCAGCCCGATCATCTGCGAGGGCGATGCTATCGGCGCCGTTGTGATGGTCGGAAAAACAGATAAAGTTACCATGGGGGAAACCGAGCGGGTTGTCGCGAAATGCGCGGCAAACTTTATGGGAAAGCAGATGGAAGCATAGGCTAAAATTATTTTCAGCCGCCATTATTGGCAGTAATGGCGGCTGTTTTCCGTTGCCATGCATATGAGAAAAAGGTCCGGCAGGCTTTTTTGAGCGTGTTTATACATCCTTACTCATTTCGCGAAGCAGATTTTTCTTTACTTCATAAAGCTTGTCGGAGAGGTCGACGTACATCTCATGCGGGTTGACAAGACGCCGTGTCTCATCCCAGAGCGTATCCAGTTCTCTGGTACAGGTGTCGCGGATTTCCATAACACTTGGAGAGGTGTAAACACACTCACCGTTTTTGAATACCGGTATCAGCAGCTCGCGCATGGTATAGGTACCTGCCTTCAGCCGGGTGTGCTTCCAGGTCTCGACCGGGTCGAAGATTACCAGATCCCCGGATTCGTCGAAGGTTTCGTCCGCCAGAGTAATCAGGTCAGCCTTTACCTTATAGGCATCCTTTTCATAGATGCGGTAAATGGTTTTGTTGCCTGGATTGGTAATTTTTTCTGTATTGTCTGAAAGCTTGATCTTCGGAAGAAAATGACCGTTTTCATCCTGGATAGCAGCCAGCTTGTACACGCCGCCGAAGGACGGGCAGTCCTTGGAGGTGATCATGTTCGTGCCGACACCCCAGGAGGTGATACGGCAGCCCTGTGCCTTCAGACTGTCAATCAGATATTCGTCCAGATCGCTGGAGGCGGAAATATAGGCATCGGTGAATCCGGCAGCATCCAGCATCCTGCGTGCTTTTTTTGAAAGGTATGCAAGGTCGCCGCTGTCGAGACGGATTCCATAGTTTTTCAGCTCCAGACCGGAATCGCGCATTTCCTGGAAAACACGGATGGCATTGGGCACACCGGATTTTAAGGTGTCATAGGTATCGACCAGCAGACAGCAGGCGTTCGGATAGAGGTCTGCGTAGGTTTTAAAAGCAGTATATTCATCCGGGAAACTCATGATCCAGCTATGCGCATGCGTGCCCTTTACCGGAACATCGAAGAGTTGTCCGGCGAGTACATTGGAGGTCCCGATGCATCCGCCGATCATAGCAGCGCGTGCACCGTACACACCGGCATCCGGTCCCTGCGCACGGCGAAGCCCGAACTCCATAATACCGTCCCCCTGCGCGGCGTAGACAACGCGGGATGCTTTTGTAGCGATAAGGCACTGATGATTGATGATCGTCAGAATGGCAGTTTCAATAAGCTGTGCCTCCATGATGGGTGCGACTACCTTGATCAGCGGTTCACGCGGGAAAACAACGGTGCCCTCCGGAATAGCGTAAATATCACCACTGAACCGGAAGGTGCTGAGATAGTCGAGAAAATCTGCGTCAAAAATATGCAGCCCATCCAGATAAGCAATATCCTCTGCTGAAAAACGGAGGTTTTTAATATATTCAATCACCTGTTCGAGTCCGGCAGCAATGGCGTAGCCGCCGTCGCTCGGATTGTGACGGTAAAACATATCAAAAACAACTGTTTCGTTTGTGCCGCTCTTAAAGTAGCCCTGCATCATGGTCAGTTCATAGAGGTCAGTCAGAAGACTGATATTCATTGTGCTCATGATTGTTTCTCCTGTCTTTTTACATAATGTATATGCCGTGTAATTGGAAATTCCCGGCTTATCCTGTTCATTATAGCACAAATCAGAGAGATGTGTTATGTATTTTAGCAGAAATTAGCTGCAGCAGAATAAAAAGGTTGAAAATAAATTTAAAAAAATGAAAAAAAGGGCTTGCATTTTTTTCAAACCTGTTCTATAATACATCGTGTTGTGACATTGGGCTATCGCCAAACGGTAAG
>DKTR01000008.1:3554-14404 GCA_002473385.1 Lachnospiraceae bacterium UBA7225 | reverse complement strand
TTCGAATCCTTGTAGCCCAGCTAAGAGGAAGGAGTTGCTGAGGCAGCTCCTTTTTTGTCTCACAGGAATAGAACCGGAAGGCTGTATTTCAGAGTATCGCCGGTAATTTGTGCAAATGGTCATATGCCATAGAAAGGATGATTTACATGAAGTATCAATACCGCAGCCGCATCCGCTACAGCGAGACCGGTGAGGATAAGAAGCTTACCCTGCCCGGGCTGGTGAATTATTTTCAGGACTGCAGTACGTTTCAGTCGGAGGATCTCGGCGTAGGACTGGACATGCTTGGAAAACGGCACCGGGCATGGCTTCTGGCATCCTGGAAAATTGTCATCGAAAGGATGCCGCAGCTTGGGGAGGAGGTTGTGACGGAAACCTGGCCATATGGCTTTAAGGGCTTTTTTGGAAACCGTAATTTCCGCATGCAGGATAATGAGGGAAGGACGCTTGCCAGTGCTGCTTCTGCGTGGATTTATTTAAACGTAGAGAGCGGACATCCGTGCCGGATCGATGAGGACGTTCTGGCGGCATATGAGCTGGGAGAGGAATTGCCGATCGGACCGTTTTCGCGCAAGATTCCGGTGCCGCAGGAGAGCATGGAGAAGGATAGCTTTCTGGTGATGCGCAGCCATCTGGACACCAATCACCATGTTAACAACGGACAGTACATTCTGATGGCAGAAGAATATCTGCCGGAGGACTTTCAGGTAAAACAGATATGCGTAGAGTATCGCAGGGCAGCTGTTCTGCACGATGTTATTGTGCCGTTTGTGTGCACAGAGACGCAGCGCTGCACGGTAAGTCTTTGCGGAAGCGATGAAAAGCCTTTTGCTATTGTGGAATTTTCGTGATAGAAATAAATAGAGAAATAGTGAAACAGGGAGGAAACCATGCTGGAGTTAGGAAAGAAACAAACTTTAACGATTTTAAAAAGGACAGATTTCGGAGTTTATCTCGGAGAAAAGGATAATCCGCAGGAGCGTGTGCTGCTCCCGAAAAAGGAGGTTCCGGCGGAAGCGGAAATTGGCGATGAGCTGGAGATTTTTTTGTATAAGGATTCCAAAGACCGCCTGATCGCCACGAGAAGAGAACCGGCAGTGACACTTGGAGAGGTTGCCGTTTTGAAGGTGGCGCAGGTTACCTCTATCGGTGCATTTCTTAACTGGGGGCTGGAAAAGGATCTTCTGCTGCCATTTAAACAGCAGACGGCAAAGGTGCGTGAGGGACAGACCTGCCTGGCGGCGCTTTATATCGACAAGAGTGAACGCCTGTGTGCAACCATGAACGTTTATCCGTACCTTCACACCGATTCACCTTATAAAAAAGACGATCATGTCACCGGAACGGTTTATCAGATCAGCGGGGAATTTGGCGTGTTTGTGGCGGTGGATAACCGTTACTCCGGGCTGATCCCGAAAAAAGAGGCGGCAGGGCGCTTCTTTATTGGAGATACTATCCAGGCGCGCGTGACGGAAGTAAAAGAGGATGGAAAGCTGGATCTTTCCGCCCGCGAAAAAGCATACCTGCAGATGGACGAGGACGCGGAGAATATTATGCAGGTAATTGAAGAATATGATGGGGTGCTTCCGTTTAGCGACAAAGCATCGCCGGAGGTGATCAGACGTGAATTCGGGCTGAGCAAAAATGCCTTCAAGCGCGGCGTCGGCAGACTTTTAAAAGAGGGACGCGTGGAAATTACGGAACATTCTATCCGGAAAATCAAATAAATTTTTATAAAGGAGGAAATATTGATGAAACAGGTAATCAGTACAGATAAGGCACCGGCGGCAATCGGACCGTATTCGCAGGCAATAGAGGTAAACGGCTGTGTATATACCTCGGGTGTGATACCGGTAAATCCGGCAACCGGTGAAATTCCGGCAGGCGTAGAGGCGCAGGCGAGACAGGCATTCTCCAATCTTTCCAATCTGCTGGAGGCAGCGGGTACTTCTATGGCACAGGCGGTGAAGACGACTGTATTTATCAAGGAAATGAACGATTTTGGTAAGATCAACGAAATCTATGCAGAGTATTTTACAAAGCCTTATCCGGCGCGCTCCTGTGTGGAAGTTGCACGACTGCCGAAAGACGTCTTGCTGGAAATTGAGGTAATTGCACTGAAATAAAAACGGCTTCCTGCGAGGTCACTTGTAGAAAAGGGAGAAACTTCCAGATGCGCTTGTAAATGCGGCATTTCTAAGGTATGATAGAGGCGTAACAGAAACAGGCAGAAGGAAGGAGTAAGTAAGAGTATGAAAGTACAGAACATTACAGATATCAATAGATTTTTCGAAGTGATCGACAGCTGCAAGGGAAGAGTAGAACTGGTAACGGGTGAGGGTGACAGATTGAACCTCAAATCAAAGCTCTGTCAGTATGTTTCTCTGGCAAATATTTTCTCAAACGGAGAGATTCCGGAGCTGGAAATTCTGGCATATGAGCCGGAGGACATCGAAAGGCTGATCTCTTACATGATGAACAGCTAAATTACTGCTCATGGGTCACTGCCTTGCGAGGTGTACAGACCCATTTATACAAAAAAAGAGATGAAAAGACTGCCGTAAAATGATATACTATGAGTATATTATTTTACGGCGTTTTTTTATTCTGCCGGATTTATAAGAAATCTATTTGCATGCAGAAATTACCGGTATCTGGGGTAAATGCAGAAGAAATGAGGTACAAACGTGAATTTTACGCATTTACATGTCCATACGGAGTACAGCCTCCTGGACGGTTCAAATAAAATAAAGGAATATGTAGCACGGGTGAAGGAACTTGGCATGAACAGCGCGGCTATCACCGATCATGGTGCGATGTATGGTGTAATTGATTTTTACAGGGCAGCGCGCGCGGAGGGCATTAAGCCGATTCTGGGCTGTGAGGTGTACGTGGCGCCAAATTCCCGGTTCGACCGCGAAAATACCGGAGGTGAGGATCGTTATTATCATCTGGTGCTGCTGGCGGAGAATAACACCGGCTATGCAAATCTTATCAAGATCGTCTCAGCGGGATTTGTGGAGGGGTACTATTACAAGCCGCGTGTTGACAAAGAAGTCCTGCAGCGGTATCACGAGGGCATCATTGCTCTCAGTGCCTGTCTTGCAGGCGAGATTCCGCGCTATCTGGTGCGGGGCTTGTATGAGGAAGCAAAAAAGATTGCGCTGCAGTACCAGGAGATTTTTGGAAAGGAAAATTTCTTTCTGGAGCTGCAGGATCATGGGATTGCCAACCAGCAGATTGTCAACCAGCAGCTTCTGCGCATGAGTGCAGAGACCGGAATCAGCCTGGTGGCGACAAACGATGTACATTATACGCTGGCATCTGATGCCGAGCCGCATGATATTCTGCTTTGCATCCAGACCGGGAAAAAGCTGCAGGACGAGGACCGCATGCGCTATGAGGGCGGACAGTATTTTGTAAAGTCGCCGGAGCAGATGGCGCAGCTCTTTCCATATGCGCTGCAGGCGTTGGAAAATACCCAGAAAATTGCCGATCGCTGTAATGTGGAAATCGAATTCGGTGTTACAAAGCTGCCGCGTTTTGATGTGCCGGAGGGTTATACGGCATGGGAATATCTCAACAAGCTATGCTTCGACGGGCTTATGCTGCGCTATTCCCCGGAAAAGGCTGAAGAACTGAAGGAAAGGCTCAATTATGAACTAGGGATTATCCGGAGGATGGGCTATGTTGATTACTTTCTGATCGTGTGGGATTTTATCCGTTATGCGCGCGATCATGGGATCAGCGTGGGACCGGGGCGCGGCTCGGCTGCGGGCAGTCTTGTGTCCTACACCCTGGGCATTACAAAGCTTGATCCGATAAAATACAACTTACTGTTTGAACGTTTTCTGAATCCTGAGCGTGTTTCTATGCCCGATATTGATATCGATTTTTGCTTTGAACGCAGACAGGAGGTCATTGATTACGTCGTGCGCAAATACGGCAAGGACCGTGTTGTGCAGATCGTTACCTTCGGTACGCTGGCTGCGCGCGGTGTTATCCGCGATGTCGGGCGTGTTATGGATATCCCCTATTCGGTCGTGGATTCCGTGGCGAAAATGGTGCCGCAGGAATTGAACATTACCCTGGATAAGGCGCTGCAGGAGAACAGTGAGCTGCGCAAAATCTATGAGGAAGACCCGCAGATGCATCGTCTGATTGATATGTCGAAGCGTCTGGAGGGTCTGCCGCGCCACACCTCCATGCACGCGGCGGGAGTTGTCATCTGCCAGAAGGCGGCGGATGAGTACGTGCCGCTCTCACGGGGAAGCGATGGCTCTATTACCACTCAGTTCACTATGACGACGCTGGAGGAACTCGGACTTCTGAAAATGGATTTTCTGGGGCTGCGCACGCTGACAGTTATCCAGGATGCCGTCCGGCTGGTGGAAAAAGATACCGGCAGGATTTTGGATATGGATAAAATTGATTACGATGATAAAGAAGTCCTAAATTCGCTCGGCACCGGAAAAACAGACGGCGTGTTCCAGCTGGAGAGCGGCGGCATGAAGAATTTCATGAAGGAACTGAAACCCCGGAATCTGGAAGATATGATCGCCGGTATTTCCCTGTACCGTCCGGGACCGATGGATTTCATTCCGCAGTACATCCGCGGAAAGAATCATCCGGAAACCATCACCTACGATTGCCCGCAGCTTCAGCCGATTCTGGAGCCGACCTACGGATGTATTGTTTACCAGGAACAGGTTATGCAGATCGTGCGTGATCTCGGCGGCTACACGCTTGGCAGAAGCGATCTTCTGCGCCGTGCCATGTCGAAAAAGAAGGCATCCGTCATGGAAAAGGAGCGACGCAACTTTGTGTACGGAAATGAGGAGGAGGGCGTACCCGGATGTATTAAAAACGGAATTTCCGAGCAGGTGGCAAATAAAATATATGATGATATGATTGATTTTGCCAAATATGCTTTCAACAAATCGCACGCGGCGGCATACGCGGTTGTTTCCTATCAGACAGCGTGGCTGAAATATTACTATCCGCTGGAATTTATGGCGTCACTGATGACATCGGTGATTGATAATCCATCGAAGGTAGCAGCTTACCATCTGACATGCCGTCAGATGGGCATTGAGATTCTGCCGCCGGATGTCAACTGTGGGGAAAGCGGCTTTTCCGTGGAAAACGGCAGAATCCGCTACGGACTTTCCGCTATCAAGAGCATTGGCAGACCGGTTATCGCCGCGCTTGTGGAAGAGCGTGAAAGAAACGGGCGCTACACTTCACTGAAAAATCTTGTTGAGCGCATGACCAGCAAGGATATCAATAAGCGCACGCTGGAGAGCTTTATTAAATCGGGCGCTCTCGACAGCCTGGGTGCAACGCGCCAGCAAATGATGATGGTTTACTCGCAGGTTTGCGACGCAGTTAATCAAGAGCGCAAGACATCGCTCACCGGGCAGATGAGTCTTTTTGATTTTGTGGGCGAGGAAGAAAAAAAGCATTATGAAATTTCCATGCCGAAGGTAGGCGAATATGAAAAAGAGCAGCTCCTGGCGTTTGAAAAAGAGGTGCTCGGGTTTTATGTCAGCGGACATCCGCTGGAGGCATACGAGGAGCTCTGGCGCAAGCGTATTACCAATGTTACTACCGATTTCCAGCCGGATGAGGAGACCGGGATTCCGCTGGTGCAGGATCAGAGCCGCGTGACAGTGGGCGGCATGATCACGGCAAAGACTGTCAAGTATACAAAAACGAATAAAACGATGGCGTTTCTGACGCTGGAGGATCTTCTCGGAACGGTTGAGGTGGTGGTTTTTCCGCGCGACTATGAGAAAAACCGTGCACTTCTGAACGTCGATGAAAAGGTCTTTATCACTGGGAGAGTTTCGGCGGAGGATGATAAAGCGAGCAAGCTGATCTGCGAGAGCATGACGGCATTTGCCGATATTACAAAAGAAGTCTGGATACAGTTCCCCGACATGGAGAGCTACCAGGCGGGCGAGCAGGAGATGTACCGGATCCTGCGCGGCTCGGATGGCAGGGACCGCGTGGCAATTTATGTCCGCTCTCCGCGCTCGGTCAAAAAACTGTCTGAAAACTGGGCGGTAAACGCTGATCAGGAATTGCTGACCGCGCTCGCAGAGAAATTTGGCGGGGAAAATGTAAAAACTATTTGAAAATGCGTACAAAATGCATTACACTATGGGCAGAGGCAAATCGTAATTTGCGAAGGAGGGCTTCAAAATGGCAAAAGAGGTAAACACCATTGGTGTACTGACAAGCGGCGGCGATGCGTCCGGCATGAATGCAGCAATCCGTGCGGTAGTCAGAAAAGCCATATATAATGGAAAAAAGGTAAAGGGCATTTACAGAGGATACAGCGGACTTCTGAATGAAGAAATCCGTGATCTTACAGCGCGGGATGTGTCTGATACGATCTCACGCGGCGGTACTATTCTCGGAACGGCACGCTGCTCGGAGTTCCGCACGGAAGAAGGACAGAAGCTCGGTGCGGAGATCTGCCGCAAGCACGGTATTGAAGGTCTGGTGGTGATCGGCGGCGACGGCTCCTTCGCGGGCGCGCAGAAGCTGGCGGGACTTGGCATCAACACCATCGGCGTCCCGGGTACCATCGATCTGGATATTGCCTGTACCGAGTATACGATAGGGTTTGATACGGCGATCAACACGGCTATGGAGGCAATCGACAAGGTGCGTGATACCTCTACTTCCCATGAAAGATGCAGTATTATTGAGGTAATGGGCAGACATGCGGGCTATATTGCCCTGTATTGCGGCATTGCGAACGGTGCAGAGGATATTCTGGTGCCGGAAAAATACGATTATGACGAGCAGAAGCTGATCAATAATATCCTGAAAAACAGAAAGCGCGGCAAGAAGCATCACATTATTATCAATGCGGAGGGGATCGGTCATTCTACATCCATGGCACGCCGTATTGAGGCGGCGACCGGTGTCGAGACGCGGGCGACCATTCTGGGGCATATGCAGCGCGGTGGCAGCCCGACCTGTAAAGACCGTGTGTATGCTTCTATGATGGGTGCATATGCGGTAGATCTGCTCTGTGCAGGCAAGACAAACCGTGTGGTTGGATACCGCCATGGCGATTTTACCGATTTTGATATTGATGAGGCACTGGCAATGCAGAAGGAGCTTCCGGAATATATGTGGGAAGTGGCATATGCCCTTTCGGTGTAATTATGATTAACAGTACATCAAATAAGCAGATAAGAAATCTTGTGCAGCTTCTTACAAAAGCGAAGGTGCGCAGAGAACAGGGGCTTTTTGTGGCGGAGGGGATCCGTATGTATCGCGAAACGCCCGGGAATCGCATAGTAAAAACCTATGTATCTGAGAGCTTTTATGAAAAAGAGGAAAACCGTGCGCTGCTAAAGGGCGGGGAACCGGAAATTGTGACAGACCGCGTTTTTGCGTCTACGTCCGATACGAAAACGCCGCAGGGAATCTTGTGCCTGATCCGGCAGCAGGAATATACACTGCCGGAGATGCTGCGGGGAGACAATCCCATGCTTTTGCTTCTGGAAGATATTCAGGATCCGGGAAATCTTGGCACCATTTTCCGCACCGCGGAAGCGGCGGGAGCGGCAGGAATTATCATGAGCAGCGGCACGGCGGATATTTACAATCCCAAAACTATCCGCTCTACCATGGGCTCCATTTACCGTATGCCTTTTCTGTATGTAAAGGATTTTGCGCCGGTTCTGGAGCGTCTTGGAAAGTGCGGTATCCGTACTTATGCGGCGCATCTGCAGGGAAGCAGCGAGTATACCGGGCAGGATTATCGGAAGGGATGCGCATTTATGATCGGAAATGAGGGAAAAGGTCTCACCGGGGAGCTGGCAAAAAAGGCGGATGCCAGAGTGAAAATTTCTATGTCCGGAGAAGTAGAATCGCTTAACGCAGCGGTTTCCGCAGCAGTATTGATGTTTGAAGCAAAAAGACAGAGAAACGGCGGCTGATATTTTTGGCTGCCGTTTTTTTAATCTCCCTATTGACAAAGAATGTTAACTGTTATAAAATGATTGCGTAATAAAGTTAACAAATTTGTAACAAACAGGTGAAAATTACAGGCAAACCTGTTTGCATATAGGAGGTTATTATTGATTATGAAAAGACGAATGAAACAGGTTATCTGCACAACTGTATCCTCGCTTACGTTCGTTGCGGCGATAGGCGGTGCGGCATCCGCATCCACTGCTGCAGATAAATGTGGAGGCAAAAATATTGCTGTTGCAAATGTAGAAACAGATCTTCTGATTCGCGAATCAGCGTCCGGGGACAGCAAAGTAATTGGTTTTGTTCCGGGTGCGGCGGGAGTGATTGTGCGCAGTATGGATGAGGACTGGGCACTGATCGAGTCCGGAAATGTTTCCGGATATGTAAAAACAGATTATCTCGCATTTGGAGATACTGCAGAACAGTTAAAATCCATTTATGGTGTTCCCGGTGCGGTTGCCAATTATGACGGTGTAAATATATTTGCAGATTACGAAAATTTAGCTTCCGTTATCGGCTCTCTGGATGAGGGCGAAGGCTATGAGGTGACCGGCAGCACCGCAAACTGGGTGGAGATCCGGCTCGTAGACGGCAGTACGGCGTATGTGGCAGCAGAGGATGTAGAGATGACGATGGTGCTCGATACAGCGATTTCCACCGATGCATATGACGTTCCGGTGCAGACAGAGACCGTGCAGGACGCTCCGGTCCAGACGGAAAGCGCTGTGCAGGCAGAGAGCTATACAGATTACAGCTATGTGGAAACGGAGCCTTATATAGAAACCGAAAACGATACAGACTACAGTTATGAAGAAACAGAAGGCTATGTAGAAAACGGAAACGATACAGACTACAGTTATGAAGAAACGGAAAGTTATGTAGAGACGGAGAATGATACAGACTACAGTTATCCGGAAACCGGAGGCTATGTGGAGACAGAAGCTGAAATTGAGACCGAAGGCTATGTAGAAACCGAAGACTGGAGTGATGGAGACACTGAAGATGATACATACGTAGAAGACGGTGTCTGGGATGAAGACGAGGATGATGGTCTCGGCGGAGATGAATATATAGATCCGTCCACCGAGGCAGACGGTTCCACTGATACAAACTATGCCGCGAGTGATGTGGATCTTCTGGCAGCGCTCATCTACTGTGAGGCAGGAAATCAGAGCGAGGAAGGAAAAATTGCAGTCGGTCAGGTTGTTATGAACCGTGTCAGCAGCTCCTCCTTTGCAGACAGTATCTCAGGTGTTATCTACGAGAGCGGTCAGTTCACACCGGCAGGTTCCGGCTGGCTCGACCAGGTAATCGGCAGCGCTCCGCAGGACTGCTACGACGCAGCAGTTGCAGCACTCAACGGAGAAGGTACGGTAGGAGGCGCCCTCTACTTCAACACCGGAAGCGGCCAGGGACAAAAAATCGGCGACCATCAATTTTATTAAACAATGAGTCATGCAAAAAGACCGTCATGGAGGATATGCGTGCTTGCACGCAAATATCCGCACATGGCGGTATTTTTATGGGACGAACGTCCCAAACGAGAGAACGTAGTTCTCGAGTTTAGCATGACGGAGTAAAGAAAAGTCATGCTTGCATGAAAGCAAAAGCTTGAATTGTGGGCTTTATTGGGCGTATGCCCATAAACGAAGGAACGAAGTTCCTGAGTGTGCACGGCGGAAGGAAAGGGACGAACGTCCCAAACGAGAGAACGTAGTTCTCGAGTTTAGCATGACGGAGTAAAGAGAAGCCATGCCTGCATATGTTTGAGGCTGGGTTTAACACCACAAAATTTTTATTTACCTTCCATATCCTTTGGTGTATAATAACCACATAGGCACACATGGAAGGGAGGATTTCTATGGAACCGATATACTGGCTGGTCTTGTTTGCCCTGCTTCTCGTCATAGAGGTGATTACGATGGGGCTGACGACCATATGGTTTGCCGGCGGCGCGATTGCCGCGATGGTGGTCTGCATGCTTGGTGCGAAGCTGTGGGTACAGTGCGGCGTATTTCTGACAGTCTCCTTTATACTGCTGCTGTTTACCAGACCGTTTGCAGTACGTTATGTCAATCGCAGACATGAGCCAACGAACGTAGACGGATTGATCGGGCAGACTGCAAGTGTCACAGAGACCATCGATAATCTGCAGAGTACCGGGAGAGCGCAGGTGCGCGGACAGGAATGGACAGCACGCTCTGTGGATGACAAACACACCATTAAGGCGGGCAGTACCGTGCAGATTGCCGCGATAGAGGGCGTAAAACTGATTGTAAAAGAGAAAGAGAGGGTATAAATATGGGTATGAGTATAGGAATTATTCTGGCATTGATTTTGATTGTACTTTTGCTTCTGACATCCTGCGTGAAGGTAGTGCCGCAGGCTTACGGTTATGTTATTGAGCGCCTGGGCGGATATCAGACGACCTGGGGAGTGGGAATCCATTTTAAAGTACCGCTCATCGACCGGGTAGCACGCAAAGTGCTTCTGAAGGAGCAGGTAGTAGATTTTGCTCCGCAGCCGGTTATTACAAAAGATAACGTAACCATGCGGATCGACACCATTGTGTTTTTCCAGATTACTGATCCGAAGCTTTACGCATACGGCGTGGAGAATCCGATCATGGCAATTGAGAATCTGACGGCGACCACTCTGCGAAACATTGTCGGCGAGCTGGAGCTGGACGAAACACTCACCTCAAGAGATGTAATCAATACAAAAATGCGCGCGGCACTTGATCTGGCAACGGATCCCTGGGGTATCAAGGTTAACCGTGTCGAGCTGAAGAGCATTATTCCGCCGGCAGCTATCCAGGAAGCGATGGAGAAGCAGATGAAGGCGGAGCG
>DKTR01000008.1:0-3317 GCA_002473385.1 Lachnospiraceae bacterium UBA7225 | reverse complement strand
GATTATCATTCCTTCGGAAATCCAAGGGGTAGCAGGGCTTACGAAATCTGTTGGGGAAATCTTGAAATAACGTAATCTCTGTTTTCCGTGGCTGGAACGATTGGATCAGAAGCACTGATCTGAAACAAATCACTAGGAGGAACGATACTCATGACTAGGATCTTGGTACTAGAGGACAGTAAGGACTGCTTAAATNNGGAGAAGCAGATGAAGGCAGAGCGTGAGAGACGTGAGGCGATTCTTCGTGCAGAGGGCGAGAAGAAATCGACAATCCTCGTTGCAGAAGGCAAGAAGGAGTCTGCGATTCTTGAGGCAGAGGCCGAGAAGCAGGCGGCAATCCTTCGCGCAGAAGCAGAAAAGGAGAGAAAGATTCGCGAAGCGGAAGGTCAGGCGGAGGCCATTCGTACTGTGCAGATGGCAAATGCAGAGGGTATCAAGTTCCTGCGTGAAGCAGGCGCTGACGAGGCAGTGCTGACCATCAAAAAGCTTGAGGCATTTGAAAAAGCGGCAAACGGCAATGCCACAAAGATTATCATTCCGTCAGAACTCCAGGGAGTTGCAGGGCTTGCAAAATCAGTTGGAGAGATATTGAAATAGGGGGACAACAGACATGACAAGGATATTGATACTCGAGGACAGTAAGGACTGCTTAAATGCAATTACTGCGATGCTGGAGAAAGTATCTGACAGGGTGTGCGCCGTTCCTGTGAATAGTCTAAAAGAGGCAAGGGCTGCGCTTGAGAAAGAAGCGCAGCCCTTTCAGGCTTTTTTGCTGGACATCAATCTTGATCCGAATGACAAAGAGGATATTTCAGGAATAACTTTTGCGCGGGAAGTCCGCATGAGACGGGAATATGCATTTACGCCGATTGTGATGATTACCTCACTGGCAAATATGGAGCTCACAGCGTACAGGGAACTGCACTGCTACCAGTATCTTATTAAACCATATAACGAACAGGATATTGAGAAACTTGCAGGGAAGCTGCTGTTTTTCTCCCAGCAGGGGGAGACGCGGGAAGCATTTGTGGTGGTCAAGAAGGACAGCATTAATTACAAGATCTTCTGTAAGGATATTGTGTGCGTGAAAGCAGTGCCGCGGGGAGTCCAGCTCATCCTCTTAAAAGAAGAAATGAGAGTTCCATATCTTTCTATCAAACAACTGCTTGAAAAACTGCCCAGTGAAAAATTTTTGCAGGTACACCGCATGTGTGTCGTGAATCAAGATTACATTGAATATGTAGATACAGTGAATGGGCTGATTCGCATGAAAAACGGTGAGCAGGTGGAAATAGGGATTACGTACAAAAGCGATATTAAGAAAAGGCTGTGTGGATATAGGAAATGAATATCATAAGAAAACAATACACAATGATTTTTTTGTTTGTCATGTGCTGGATGCTGGTGGGATGCACCAAGCCTTCTGTGTCAGATGCACCTGTTTTGCTGGCATGGGAGACGGTGAATGAGCGTGTGCAGAATGGTTCTATGATTGCTGACTATGAGAAAACGTTGCACAACGGCAATACCTATTATTTTGAATCCGGTATTTATGACGAGGAGAACAGGGGCGGTTTTATCGCGGATATCGATGCTTTCTGCCATAAGGTATGGGAATCCCAGACAGATATGGTGTCTGAAAATAACAGTATAACAGTTTATGTTGGGAATTCCCTGACGACGCAGGGGACGGAGGGAAATGCGTTTATCCAGACGCAGGACATTGCATCGTATCACGGCATGACCGCTGTGCTGATGTCCATGATGGCAGAAACAGTAAATTATGGGCAGGCGTATGGCATTGCAGCAGTTCTGAGCAGGGAGATGGGGCTTGCAGCATTTTCGGGGCAGCCTTTATATTCGGACAACGAGCTTGCAGCATTTTACGAACAACCTGAGAATCTTTGTCTATTGGATTTCTTTCTGCCAGTATTTGAGCCGAGATATGTAGACGAGATAAGCACGGCGTATGCGGAGGCAGGTGCGGAATCGTTTGCAGAATATTACATACAAAAGACCGGGCTGGAAAATGCGCTCCGGGTGTGCAGACAGTCCGCACAGCCTGAAACTGGAATGACACTCGCAGAAGAGAAAAATGAGTGGTTGAAGGAGATTGGAGCCAGTACCGCATATCAGGCATCCCCCTATGTAATTCCGTTTGTCCGCAATTTAAGCGACAACCGAGCCACATATCCCTATCTTGTACATACGGATTCTGCCGAGTGGTATCTGTCTCTGGCGGACGTTGAAAGTATGGGATACGCTGATTTTATTGCGGGCTTTGCCGAGACACTTACAGTGCAGGAGCCGGATTTTGCCCAGGCGCGCGCGGTATTGCAGGACTGGATAGACAGTGATATTCCAACAGTCAGGATTTACACGGATTTTGAGGATAAGTCTGAGACATCCCAGTTTTTGGGCGCATTCTATTCTCAGGGGAATTATATTAAACTGTTTCATAGCTGGCAGCAGGCTCAGTATAATCTGTTACATGAATATGTCCATTATCTGACAATCAAGCATGCAAAAAATAGGGCGGCTAGCGGCTTTTGGGGCGAGGGTATCGCTGAGGAAATTGCAGTTTGGGAGTGTGAGAACCAGCTGGCAGAGTTATTTTGGAAGAAAGCCACTACAGAGGAGGAGGCAAAGCGCCTGGAACAGTTTCATATGTGGGATGACAGCAAGGGAACGGTCAATGCCAGACTACAGCAGATGTGTGAAGCGGCATGTATGTATCTTGGCTATGGGAATGGATGGGAATATTTAAGTATTGGGCAGGAGCTGCTGACAAGTTCAGCGGATAGGGCAGAAACGATTCGACCCAGCCAGCTTAGCTACAGTGAGGCGGCAGGAATGATGGCATACCTAATGGAGGAGTATGGCAGGGATATGGTGTATGCAAACTGCCATGACAGCAACAGGATTCACACTGCATTTGACAAGCCGTTTCCTGAACTGTATGACGCATGGGGAAAGTGGAACATCCGCCAGTGCGAGGAAGCTGGTATTGATCTGGAAGCTTTAGGAAAATATATCAATGGGGAATAGGTTAAAAGGAGTGTGCTGCAATGGCTGAGCTTGGCAGAAAATTTTTATATAGAATCTTTTGCGTGGTTGCGCTGATCATTGCGTTATACCTGCTGGTTGACCTGTATCTGAGCCGCACGCTCGATATTAAGGTGATGGTGCTCTTTGGCATTGTCTTTTCGGTGATTATATTTGGCTTTTTTGACTGGACTCAGAATTATGCGGCGCTGAGGCGGCAGGAGCAGGAACTCAAGATTTACAAGCTGTACATAAAGCCGATGGAGGAGCTG
>DKTR01000079.1 GCA_002473385.1 Lachnospiraceae bacterium UBA7225 | reverse complement strand
TGCAGATGCAGCGGCAGATCCGTATAAGAATGCAGGCGCAGCTGCTGAGGAGACTGAGGCAGAGACCGAAGCAGAAACCGAGGCAGAAACTGAAGCAGTTACTGAGGCAGAAACCGAAGCAGTTACTGAGACCGAGACTGAGGCAGTTACGGTGGCAGAAGCAGAAGCTTATGTTCCGGTTCCGGGAGATGGTGCAAAATATACCGTTACCGTTACAGATGACAACTGGATCAAGGTTGAAAATGAGGATGGCGAGACATTGGGTCTGTCTTCCGATTCCGGTGTAAAGATCATCGAAGAAGATGGTTATGCTTTCAAGGATCTTGACCAGGATGGCGAACTGGACGTATATGAGGACTGGAGAAAGACCAGCGAAGAACGTGCAGAAGATCTTGTAAACCAGATGAAAGGCTCCGAGATGGCAGCAGTTCTTACACACGGCGGCTGGGGTGACTTCACTACCGAACCGCTGACAGATGAGGACGGTTCCGCAACCTATCTGAGAGAAGGCGGACGCGGCGGCGTTACCAGAAATATTTCCCGCGGCGGAGGCGAACATGCAAAATGGGCGAATGCAATCCAGGCGGTTGCTGAAAGCTGCTACTATGGAATTCCGGCTATGATCTCCATCGACCCGGCGAACATTTCCGGTCTGATTGAGAGTGATGCACTGGCATCCGCGATGAATCCGGAGCTGGCAGCAGAAATTGGTGCGGAAACCTCAAAGCAGTACCGCGCAGCAGGTGTTACTGCGCTCCTTGGGCCGCAGGTAGACATTGCATCTCCGGTTATGGACCGCGCAGGCGGAACCTACGGCGAAGATCCGCAGCTTACACTGGATATCGCTACCGCTTATGTAAATGCAATGCAGTCCACTTATGATGAGAACGGCGAAGACCTTGGATGGAGCGACGAATCCGTATACTGCTTCACGAAGCATTACGGCGGCGCTGGTTCTACTGAGGGTGGACGCAACGACCACAACAATGCAGGACGTTACGCTACATTCCCGGGCAACAATCTGCAGGCACACCTGATTACCTATTTTGACGGTGTATTCAATCTGCCGGGACTGACAGGTGCATCCGGTATCATGACACAGTATGCAATCAACGTAGATGCAGACGGCAACCCGATCGGCGGTGAGTGGGCAGGTGCTTACAATCCGTTTATGTATGGTCTGCTGGAAGAGGCTGGCTACGACAGCTTAAAGATCACTGACTGGGGCGTATATCAGTTTGCAGGCGTATGGGGTGCAGAATCCCTCGAAGAGCCGGATCGTATCGCTACTAGCTGGGAGAATGGCGCAAACCTGCTCGGCGGTTACAGTTCTGTAGAGAACGCAGTGGCAGCATATAATATACTGGTAGAGCGTGACGGACAGGAAAAGGCTGACGAGATTGTTGGACACGCAGCTTATAACTACATTATCGTGATGATGAACCTTGGAATGTTCGATCAGCCGTACAGCGATTCCGCATATGCTGATTCTATCATCTACAGTGATTCCGCAAACGAGTATGGTCTGGAAACACAGAGACAGTCTGTTGTTATGATCAAGAATGATGGCGTGATCAGTGAGAAGGAAGCATCTGAAGAAAAGCCGACTGTATATGTACCGTATGTATATAACACAGGCTTCAGCGCAACCTGGATGAGAGGTATCAGTCAGGGAACGCCGTCCTGGACTCCGGGCATGGATCTGGAGGTTCTGGGCAAATACTTTAACATTGTAACCGATACACTGGGCGATCCGACAGGTGAGGCAGATGCAGACGGCAACGCTACCTACACGAAGGACGACCTTGTACGTGCAACGGAAGAAGAAATTGCAGAGTGTGATTATATCCTGGTTGGTATGAGCAATGCTTACAGCGTTTCCTACAATGCACTTATGACAGGCGCGTTCGGCGGCGCTCCGGCTCCGGAAGGTGTTGAAGACGAGTGGTATCCGGCATCTCTGCAGTACGCAGAATACACGGCTGACACTGCACGTGAGGTTTCTATCTCCGGTAAGATTCTGGAAGATGGCACGAAGGAAAACCGCTCTTACAAGGGTAACACTGCTCCGGCAGCAGCGAACTACGGCGATCTGGAAGCACTCCAGTATGCAGATTCTGTTGCAGGCGACATTCCGGTTATCGTATCCATGAAGATGGAACGCGGCATGGTCTGGAATGAAGTAGAACCGCTGGCAGACGCTATCCTGGTATGCTATAACAAGCAGTACAATGATGTTGTTGCTGAGATTATCCTCGGTCAGACAGAGCCGAATGGTCTCCTTGTATTCCAGCAGCCGGCTTCTATGGAAGTTGTAGAGGCACAGCTTGAGGACGTTCCGCGCGACATGGAATGCTACAAGGATGCGGCAGGCAACACCTATGACTTTGCGTTTGGTATGAACTGGGCAGGCGTAATCAGCGATGAGCGTACAGAGAAGTACTCTGCAGAACCGCTGACAACTATCCAGAGCCTTGACTTTGCGGCATATGCAGCAGCTTATGCAGGAGAAGGCGCTGTTGAAGCAGCAGAGGAAACAACCGAAGCAGAAACAACCGAAGCAGAAACAGAAGAAGAAACTGCGGAAGCGGAAACAACCGAGGCAGAAACTGCAGAAGCGGAAACAACGGAAGAAGAAACAACCGAAGCAGAAACCGCAGAAGCAGAAACAACCGAAGAAGAAACCACAGAAGCAGAGACTACTGAAGCAAACAAATAATTAATGCATTATTAAGTTTTTATCAGAATGGTGGGGCTGGATGAGCTCAGCTCCGCGAATACTCTTCCTTTAAATCCGGCAGGGGATATCCTCTGCCGGATTTCATATGTGGCAGGAATGCCTGGGGCAGGTTATGTTGTACTATCATTTACACGGCCTTCTGGCACCATGCATAAAAAGGATGAAAGAATTTGTATATTCTGCATAGAAAGCGGAAAAGAATGATAAAAGCTGAGGACAATTTATGAAGGAAAGACTACAATTTGTGAAAAAAGCGCACCACAATTTGATATCTATGTTATAATTTTTTCACCAAAATCACTAAGGCGTCGCCGGGGCGCCGGCGTGAAAATCAAAAGGAGGAGAAAAAATGGTAAACTTATTAGCAAATCTCTTAGGTCCGATTTTCGGCAGCCTGGGAGTCAGTGAGGCAGACCTGCTCGCCTACCTCACCCAGTTACAGGGATACGTGTATTTTATCCTTGCCGCTCTGGTTGTACTGATCGTAGTTCTGATTGTTGCATCCAAAGCAAAAAAAGGCTTCAGACACGTCATCCGCTGGGAGGCAGTTATGGCATTTTTTGCTGCGCTGCTTATTACGGTCAACGTAATCTGTTACGGACCGATGTACACAAACGTTTCCGGTTTTCTGAACGCATCAAAGGCAGATCTTACGGAAGAGACGATTACACAGAGTAAAGACATGATTAAGAGGATTGGCGAAGAAGGAACCGTTCTCTTAAAGAATAACGGTCTGCTTCCGTTGTCTTCGGATGTCAGCAGCCTGAATGTATTTGGATGGGATTCCACTAACCCACTGTTCGGCGGTACCGGTTCCGGTTCCTCGGATGCATCGACTGCAGTTGGTATTCTGAAGTCCCTGCAGGACGCGGGTTATACAACCAACGAGACCCTTACAAAGCTCTATACGGATTATCGTGATACCCGCCCGACAATCTCCATGTCTTCACAGGACTGGACGCTGCCAGAGCCGACCGTGGATGCTTACACAGACGATCTGATGGCAGAGGCAAAGGAATTTTCTGATACAGCAGTGATCGTAATCGGACGTTCCGGCGGTGAGGGTGCTGACCTTCCGATGGACATGAACGCCATCATTCATGGCACCTACAATCCGGGACTTGAGGTTTCTGTTGCTCCGGCAAACTGGACGTACATGAACGCATATTACACAAACAACGGTAATTACGATGATTTTGAGCCGGGCGAATCTTACCTGGAGCTTTCCGTAACGGAAGAACAGCTTGTCGAGAAAGTCTGCTCCGAATTTGACAATGTTATTGTAATTATCAATGCAAACAATGCCATGGAGCTTGGCTGGGTAGATGAGTATGAACAGATCGGTGCCGTTCTTCTTGCTCCGGGTGCAGGTAACACCGGTTTCGCAGCACTCGGCGAGATTATCAATGGTTCAGTGAACCCGTCCGGTAAGACAGCAGATACCTTTGTGAAGGATCTGATGCAGACACCGTACATTAACAACATCGGCAATATGGCGTATAACAATGTAGAGGATCTGAAACAGCAGATTGCTGCATCCGACGCTTCTTATGAAGGAAACATTGCTTTTGCAAATTACGTAGAGGGTATCTATGTCGGATACAAATTCTATGAGACAGCTGCAGAGGAAGGCTTCTTAAAATATGAAGATCATGTACAGTATCCGTTCGGCTACGGCCTGAGCTTCACCACCTTTGAGAAGACCATCGAAAACTTTGCAGACAACGGCGACAGCATCTCCTTTGATGTGGTCGTAACCAACACCGGCGACGCTGCAGGCAAGGATGTTGCAGAAATTTACTTCACACCGCCTTACACGAACGGCGGCATTGAAAAGGCTTCCGTAAACCTTGTTCAGTTTGAAAAGACCGGTGAGCTTGAACCGGGCGCATCCGAGACGCTTTCCTTTGAAATCCCGAAGGAGGATCTTGCTTCTTACGATTCCGAGGGAATCAAGGTTGCAGGCGGCGGATACATTCTGGAGGCAGGCGACTATGTAATTTCAGTCCGCTCTGATTCCCACACAGTAGATGCAGAAGAGACCTTTACCGTTGACGCTGACATCGACTACAGCACGGAGGGACGCGCAAGCGACGCTGTGGCTGCAACAAACCAGTTTGAAGATTACTCCCGCGGCGATTTTGTTCAGCTTTCCCGTGCAGACAAATTTGCAAATTATGACGAGGCGTGCGGTCCGCTGAAAGACGAACAGTTTGTGATGTCTGATGAAACGCGCGCGGCAGTAGTAGAAGGCGCATTTGGCACCTACGATGGTACAAAATACAACAACGATGCAGATACCATGCCGACGCTTGGCGCAGACAACGGTCTGACACTGTTTGATCTGAAGGGCGCTCCGTATGATGATGCAAAGTGGGATCAGTTACTTGACCAGCTCACCTTTGATGACATGGCTATGATGATCAACGTAGGCGGATGGCAGACAGTGGCAATCGACTCTGTCGGCAAGGTAGCAACCTCTGACTGCGACGGTCCGGCAGGACTTAGCAACTTTATCACAGGTTCCTATGGTACCGCTTATCCGTCTGAGGTTCTTCTGGCGCAGACCTGGAATAAGCAGCTTGCTTATGAAGTGGGTCAGGCTATGGGACAGGAATATGCAGACGCAAATAACTACGGCTGGTATGGTCCGGCTATGAACACACACCGCTCCGCATTTGCAGGACGTAACTTTGAGTACTACTCCGAGGATGGCGTACTGGCAGGCTATCTGGCAGCAAACCAGGTGAACGGCGCGGCAGAAAAGGGCGTATATGCTTACATCAAGCATTTTGCAGTAAATGACCAGGAAACGAACCGCTGCTCTTTCCTGCTGACCTATGCATCCGAGCAGGCGATCCGTGAGATTTATCTGAAGCCGTTTGAAATCTGTGTGAAGGGCTTCACGGGGGCTGCACAGGCATGCATGTCTTCCTTTAACTGGATCGGAACAGTTCCGAGCTGCGGCAATGAAAATCTGCTGAACAATGTTCTGCGTGATGAGTGGGGCTTCGAGGGCATGGTGATCACCGACTACGATGGTTCCTATGGCTATATGATCTCCGATCACTGCGTACGTTCCGGTAATGACTTGATGCTTGGTTTTGCAAGCGCAGCGTCCAACCAGTTCACAGATCAGAGCGCGACGGCAACCCTTGCAATGCGCCAGGCTTGTAAGAACATTATGTATACGATTGTGAACAGCGGCTATTATGCGGGCGATTCAAACCCGGTGGGCGGCATGACCAATATGGATAGGCTGTTTATGATAGTAGATATTGTGGGCGGTGTGATCATCGTTGGAATCGCGGTTATCGTGCTGGTACGTTATCTGATAAAGAAAAAGAAAAAAGCATCTGTTGAGTAAAACAGACAGCAGCTACAGAAAATATAGCAAATAATCTACGGAAAGGGATTGCGGTGTAAGACCAGATCCCTTTCCTGTGAAGAAAAGAAGGTGAAAAGTTGGATATCAAAAAAATGGTCCAGGATATGACGCTGGAGGAGAAGTGTTATCTGCTTTCCGGGAAGGATTTCTGGCAGACAAGAAGTGTGAACCGCGTGGGACTACCGTCCATTTTCCTGTCAGATGGACCTCACGGTGTGCGTAAGCAGGCGGGGGCGGCAGACCAGCTTGGGTTAAATGCCAGCGTTCCGGCAACCTGTTACCCGACGGCGGCAACGATGGCAAATAGCTGGGACGTGGCTCTGGCGGAAGAAATGGCGGGTTCCCTCGGGGAAGAGGCGCTTTCGCAGGAAGTAAATGTACTGCTCGGTCCGGGGCTGAACATTAAGAGAAGCCCGCTGTGCGGACGAAACTTTGAGTATTTTTCAGAAGACCCGTATCTGGCAGGAAAGATGGCGGCAGCTTATGTGCGGGGTATCCAGACCTCCGGATCATCCGCATGTCCGAAGCATTTTGCTGCAAACAGCCAGGAACTTCGCCGTATGGCAAGCGATTCTATAGTGGATGAGCGGACCCTGCGTGAAATATATCTGACTGGTTTTGAAATTGCGGTGAAGGAAGCCCATCCAAAGGCGATTATGTCTTCTTACAATCGGATCAACGGAGAATATGCAAACGAAAATAAGCATCTCCTGCGTGACATTCTTGTGAATGAGTGGGGATTTGATGGATTTGTGGTATCTGACTGGGGCGGATCGAACGATCATGTGAAAGGTGTGGCAAACGGCTCTCATCTGGAAATGCCGACTACCGGCGGGGACAGTGACGAAGAACTGATCGCGGCAGTGAAGAGCGGCAAAATATCGGAAGCCGCAGTGAACGAGCGCGTAGAGGAACTGGTAAATGTAATTATGCAGCTTGCGCCCGCGACGCAGGCAGCAAAAGGAAAAATATTTGATGTGGAAGCACATCATGCAATGGCACAGAAAGCAGCGGAGGGCAGCATTGTCCTTCTGAAAAATAAAAATGGCATGCTGCCGCTTGCGAAGGGCGCGAAAGTGGCAGTAATCGGGGACTTTGCACAGAAGCCCCGTTATCAGGGTGCCGGATCCTCGGTGGTAAATCCGACGAAGATAGACAGCACACTGGATGTGATCGGAAATTCCGGTCTAACCATGACAGGCTTTGCAGCGGGTTATGTGCGTACCGGAGAGGCAAACGATGTGATGAAGCAGGAGGCGGTGCGCCTTGCAAAGGAGTCAGAGACCGTGCTGCTATATATCGGTCTGGACGAGGTGAGCGAGGCGGAAGGTCTGGACCGCGCCCATATGCGTCTGCCGAAGAATCAGGAGGAGCTTCTGAAAGCGCTTTTGAAGGTAAACAAAAATATTATCGTTGTGCTTAGCGGCGGTTCCCCGATCGAGATGCCGTGGGCGGATGAGGTTCCGGCAATTATTCACGGATATCTCTCCGGGCAGGCAGGCGCGTCGGCGATGCTGAAGGCTCTCACCGGACAGGTCAATCCGAGCGGAAAACTGGCGGAGACCTATCCGTACAAGTATGAGGATACACCTGCGTATAATTACTTCCCGAGCAAGCAGAGAAGCAGCGAGTACCGGGAAGGTCTGTATGTCGGCTACCGTTATTATGCAACAACGGGCGTGAAGGTGCGCTATCCGTTTGGATACGGGCTTTCCTACACGACCTTTGCTTACTCCGGCATCTCGGCGACGGATAAGGAAGTTACCTTTACTGTGAAGAATACCGGAGGTATGGACGGGGCAGAGGCTGCACAGGTTTATGTGGCGGCAAAGGACGGAAAAGTGTTCCGTCCGGCGTTGGAACTGAAGGGCTTCACAAAGGTGTTCCTGAAAGCGGGCGAGAGCAAAACCGTGACTGTGCCGCTGGACGATAAAGCGTTCCGCTATTTCAACATAAAGACGAACAGATGGGAAATAGAGGGCGGTGAATATGAGATTCTCGTAGGTGCTTCCAGTGCAGATATCCGTCTGCGGGCAGATGTCTCTGTAGAGGGAACAAAAGCAGAAATCCCGTATGACAGGAACAGAATGCAGGATTATTACAGCGGAAATGTGCTGAATGTACCGGATGAGGAGTACGAGACTCTGCTCGGCCACCCGATTCCGGACGGCAACTGGAGAACGGACGGCCTGCTGGATGTAAATGACGCGATCTGCCAGATGTACTACGCAAAGAGTGCACCGGCAAGGCTGGTCTGGAAGATCATGACTAATATGAAAAACAAGAGTGAGGCGAAGGGCAAGCCGGATCTGAATATCCTGTTTATTTACAATATGCCGTTCCGCGGAATCGGTAAAATGGCGGGCGGTATGTGCAGCCAGGAAATGGTCGGCGGGATCATGAAGATCGTCAACGGGCATTTCTTCAAAGGACTCGGTACGGTGATCAGAGGTTTCTTCCGTCAACGAAAGGTAATGAAAAAAGCAAACGAAATGAAGTAACACACGTAAGGAGAGGGTAAACATATGAACGCAGCAAAAGCATGGTGGGGGAAATTTGCAGACAGGCATCCGGTGGCAGCAAAGTGGGTGCGCGAGGGCGGTCTCTTCCTCATCTTCAGTAACCTGGTAACAGTTATCCAATATATTATTTATGCCTTCCTGCCGAACCTGCTCGGGCTGGAGCTGGCCGGCACGGCATGGAGCTGGCCGGCAGTCCCGGTAAGCTTATTCGGTATCGACTTCACCTGGAATGCACTTGGCTATGATGTTCTGTACAACGAAGCCGGGCAGGTGATCATCGGCGGAGGTCTTGGCTATTTTATCGCTATGCTGGTGGGGTCCTTCCTCGCGCAGTGCATCAATTTTCCGCTGCAGAGGAACATCACCTTCCGCAGTCACGGAAACATTCCCTGGCAGATCATGTGGTATGTGATTGCCTGGGCAGTAATTACGGTAGTTGTAAACTCCATTAATTGCGTGTGGGTGGCGTGTGCAAGCCAGCTTCTTCCAGGATGGCTGTACAACATCGGCACCACGGTACTGATGGGCGGAATATCCATGGTCATATTCTTTTTTGTATTCAAAATCATATTCCCCGAAGGGGAAACAAAAAAAGCTGCATAATGCAGAGGAGCGGAGCAGCTATACTCTGCGGGCAGACAAAATGGGCGTCACGAAGGTGGCGCCCGTTTTTGCGCTCTACCAGCGCCGGCAGCCGCGGTGACGGCATCTTCTGTGATGCATTTCCTGAAACAGGAGTACCTGGATGAAGTCGCCGAGCCAGTTCTGTCCCGGCGGATAGCGGCGCCGTCCCTCCTGGTTCATGGAGAACATGTCATCCTGGTCATTGGTTTCTTCCACCGGATAAAGGTCTTTTACTTTGTCGTAGATATCGTCGGTCAGCATACGGATACGCACGCGGTCCGGCATGGTGTCAAACATCATGCTGCCTTCATATTCCATGCTGTCACAGACACGTTCCACTTCGATAAGAATGATTTTGGCAATTTCAGGGTACATATCCTTCAGACGCTGCCAGTCGCGCTCATTTTCTTCCTCCAGAAGAATATCGTCACTTACGCGGGTGCGGGAATCCAGACGCGGCTCCATCTGCGGCGCCGCGGCATCTGTACGCGAATCCGTCTGCGGCATGTTAACAGAATCCATACGAGCGGCACCGGACTGAGACATCTGCGGGGCAGTCTGCTCCATGTTTCTCATCTGGCGAGGCATCTCCGACCGAAGCCAGGAGGGAGGAATTGCGCCCGGCAGTTGTCCTTCGTCCATCATTTGATCGCATCTTGGATAGCAGGGGCATTGTTTTATACAATTACAGGATTTTTTTCTATCCATAATAAAAGGCTCCTTATGAACGTTCCCTGTTATTATATGCATTCAAACTGACTTTGATAAAGCCTATAGTACGCGCCCTTTTTCTGCATCAGCTCCGCATGGCTGCCGGATTCCAGAATATGCTTTCCATCAATGTAGAAGATCCGGTCAGCTCCGCGGATAGTAGAGAGCCGGTGCGCAATGATGAAAGCGGTTCTGTTCTGCAGCATAGCGGCAATACCGGACTGCACCAGCAGCTCAGTGTGCGTGTCGATACTGGAAGTCGCCTCATCGAGAATAAGAATGCGCGGATCGGAGAGCATAGTGCGCGCAAACGCCAGGAGCTGGCGCTGCCCGATGGAGAGCTGTGAACTGCGTTCACTGATCCGGGTATCGTAACCGTTTTCCATTTCCATGATAAAGCCATGGGCATTGACCGCCTTTGCGGCGGCGATCATTTCCGCTTCTGTTGCATCGCTTTTTCCATAGCAGATATTTTCCCGCACTGTTCCGGTGAACAGAAAGGTATCCTGTGTCATAACGCCCATCTGCTGCCGCAGGCTTTCCAGTGTGACATAACGTGTGTCAAAGCCGTCAATGCAGATTTTACCGTTTGTGACATCGTAAAACCGGCTGATCAGATTGACGATAGTGGTTTTTCCTGCTCCGGTGGGACCGACAAGCGCGATCGTTTCGCCGGGTTTAACCGTAAAGCTGACATTTTCCAGAACAAGCATATCCGGCTCATCGCTATAGGCAAAGCTGACATTTTCGAAGCGCACTTCGCCTTTTACCGGAGGCAGCGCTGTGCTGCCCGGAAGACTGGTGATTTCCGCCGGGGTATCCAGAATGTCAAAGATGCGCTCCGCGGCAGAAATATTTGTCACTATTTTATTATAAAAGCTCGACAGATTGCGGATCGGATCCCAGAACATTTTGAGATATGTAGAAAATGCCAGGAATGTACCGACGCCAATCTGATCCGCACCGACAATGCGGATGCCGATAAAATACAGCAGAAATCCGCCGACGCTCCAGGTAATTTCCACGAGTGCACTGAACATATCTGCGATACGCACGGCATTCACGAAGCTGTCGCGGTACTCCATCGCACACCGGTCGAAATCCTGTTGACGTTCCGGCTCAGCGGCAAAGCTCTGTATGATGCGGATGCCGGAAAAGTTTTCATGTATAAAAGCATTCAGATTTGAGTTTTTCTTCCGGTGGATCTGCCACAGCTTATGCGCAGAAATCTGGATGAGGAACATTCCGGCAACCAGAAACGGCAGTGCCAGCAGTGCCGCCAGAGCAAGCTGCCAGCTTTTTATCAGCATAATGCAGACCACGCCGATAACGGTGAGAAGATCGGGAAGCAGTTTTGTTACACTGTCGGACAGCACATCTTTCAGGGAATTGACATCTCCAATAACGCGTGCCAGGATCTTTCCGGTTGGCCGGCTGTCGAAAAAGTGAAAACTCAGTGTCTGGATATGCCTGTAAAGCTGGCTGCGGATTGTCAGCAGTACTTTATTTGTGACATCCGCCATCATGCGCATCCAGCATCTTGTGCAGAGTATATACAGCACAAATAATAAAAGCGCAAAGGCGGCAAGACGCATAAGACCGGCTGTGTCGCGGTTTGCCACGTAGGTGTCGACGGCGAGCTCGATCATCAGCGGAGTCATCAGCGTGATAGAAAGTGTGACAAGCAGCAGCAGCGCCACAGCCGCCAATGTTTTTTTGTAAGCGAAGAGATAGCGGTAAAGTCGTATAAGCGTTTCCTTTTTCGAAACGTCACGTATGACCTCATCCTCGCGTATGGAATTTACTGACATAAAATGGTCTCCTTTCTGCAGGTTGGGGCATTTCCGACAGGAACATCTGCCTGTCCGGATGTTCTGGTCCTGCCTGTGGCATTTTCCACCTCGTACTGCACGCACCAGGTCTGGTAATAGCGCCCTTTTAGCGCCATCAGCTCCTCATGTGTGCCGCGCTCTGCAATTGTATGGTTCTCCAGAACAATGATTTCATCAGCGGAGCGGACAGCCGAGATGCGGTGTCCGATGATGATTTTGGTAGATTGTTTCAGCTCTTTTAAATTTTTCTGGATGGCCTTTTCCGTCTCCATATCGAGTGCGGAGGTGGCATCGTCCAGAATCAGAATAGGTGCCTGCTTTGCAAGGGCGCGGGCAATGCTGATGCGCTGTTTCTGCCCGCCGGACAGACCGACGCCGCGTTCCCCGATGATTGTCTCATATTGATTTCCGAGACGACTGATAAAGTGCGCAGCGCCTGCCTGCCGGCATGCCCATTCAACCGTTGGCATCTGTATTTCTTCGCGGCACCCGGTCTTTATGTTTTCCGTAACGGAATCGGAAAATAGAAATACATCCTGCATGACGACTGCGGAAGAAGCCCGCAGCTTTGCCAGCGGAAGATCGCGGATATCAGTCCCGTCCAGTAAAATCCGGCCCTCTGTTACATCGTAGAAGCGCTGGAGGAGATTGACAATCGTTGTTTTTCCGGCACCTGTCATGCCCATGATGCCAAGCGTCTGTCCTGGTCTGAGCGTGATATTAATATCTTTTAATATTTCGTGCCCGTCCAGAGAAAAACCAACATGCTCGAAGGTGAGCGCTCCGGAAGCCGTTCCGTTATGCTGCGCGGCTGCGGCACTGCTGTCTTGTGTGCTATAGTGTGCGCGAAGTGTTTCCGGACTGTTGTTGTACTGCGTGTCTTTGGCAGCGGGATCTTTGATCTGCGGTGTCTGCTGCGCTACCTTTTTGATTTTCTTCCAGGAAGCAGCTCCCGATGCAAGGTCATTGCACAGCCAGCCGAGAAGCTCCATCGGCCAGATGACATTATTTGCATATTCGGAAAATGCGCCAAGAGCGCCAAGTGTCATCCGTCCGGTAATGACCATCATACCGCCGGCAATGACAACCGCGAGCAGCATTACCTTTCCCCAAAAGGTGATCAGC
Organism: Lachnospiraceae bacterium UBA7225; assembly: GCA_002473385.1. Taxonomy (GTDB): domain Bacteria; phylum Bacillota; class Clostridia; order Lachnospirales; family Lachnospiraceae; genus Marvinbryantia. The sequence continues at coordinate 21,294 of DKTR01000079.1, read as the reverse complement.
GGCTGATATTTTGCGACCAGCTTTGCCTGTTCCATGTTCAGATCATAGAACAGCTGGTTGTGGCGGCTGAACTTTTCAATCTCATAATTTTCCCGCGCAAAGGCTTTTACTGTCCGCACTCCTGCAATACATTCCTGCGCGACAGTGTTCAGTTCGGCAGTTTCTTCGCTGATCTGGTCGTATACCCTGCCGAGCCCGTTCTCCATACGTACAGCGCAGAAGCCGATCAGCGGCAGCACTGCCAACGGGACGAGTGTGAGATATGGATTCAGCCGGAACATGCAGACCAGCGCCAGTACAGTATATATCAGTGCTTCTACGGAGAGAATACCGACAAAGCCGACAGCCCCCCAGACTTTATCCACATCCTCTTTAGTGCGCGTCATCAGCTCACCGGTATTGTGCCGGTCGAAAAAGTCCATCGACATGGTCTGTATATGCCGGAACAGATCGCGGCGCATATGATAGCCGACGGAAACGCCGATGTAATCGTATGAGAATTCTTTAATGTATTGAAAAATGGCGCGTCCGATACCAATGCCGAGTAATCCGAGCAGGAGACGCATCAGCAGTTCCATCCTTCCGCCTGCGATCACATCATCGATAATCCGCCGGGTGATCAGCGGAGCAAGCATGTCCAGCGCAGTACCGATGACCATTACGGTGAAGCCGAGCAGATATAAAAGACCGTAGCGCTTCATATATGTCCCCAGTTTTTTCATAGTTTTCCTATACCTTCTTTCTTGTGAGATAAAAAAAGATGCGGGAGAAATATATACTCCCGCATCTGTAACAGACCATTGCTTTTCAAGAACGGCGCATCAAGAGCCGTCCGCCCGTTTCAGGGTACAAAAAACCGCAGTCCATACAGACTGCGGCAGATAAACGTACATAGACAACGTGAAAACGCTGTCAAAAAACTTCTGCGAGGCAGACTGTCTGAAAAAAAATTCTTTATGTGATTGTAGGAAATTGTAAACTGTATGGATTTCATTAGTACTGCCTCCTTTCCTTTTTTTGTAATAACTGTTTTTTATTGTAAAGTGTATCTGCTGTCTTGTCAAGAACGTTTTGATTTATTTTTCATCGGATTTTTGTCCTGGCGTGTCTGCATACGGTATTGCTATGAGCGAAACAGCAGATTATCAAGAAATGATTGCTGTTTTTGAATGAATGTAGTAAACTGTTTTTGATATTTTTCGGGGCTTGGCACTTGCTGCAAAGTCTGTGAAGATATGATTCGGCTTGCTATTTAAGGAGAGAAGAACATGAGTGCAATTGTTACATTGAAAAAGGGAGAAGGCAGGACGGTAAAATCCGGAGGAATGTGGATTTATGATAACGAAATCGCGTCGGTTGCCGGGAATTTTGCGGACGGGGATGTTGTACTGGTGCATGATTTTGACGGCTATCCCCTTGGAAAGGGCTTTATCAACCGCCATTCGAAGATACGCATCCGTCTGCTGACCAGGAACCCTGCGCAGGAGATAGACCGGGAGTTTATCCGTATGCGTGTGAAGAATGCCTGGGATTACCGGAAAAAAACGGTGGATACCGGAAGCTGCCGCCTGGTTTTTGGCGAGGCGGATTTCCTGCCGGGAATCGTGATTGATAAATTTTCGGACGTTCTGGTGGTGGAATCGCTGGCGCTTGGGATCGACCGTCTGAAGGAGACGATTGTGGAAACCTTAAAAGAGGTGCTGGAAGAGGATGGCATTTTTATCCGCGGCGTTTATGAGCGCAGTGATGCCAAAGTGCGCGAGCAGGAGGGCATGGAGCGCAGCAAGGGATTCCTCGGAGAGCCATTTGACACCAATGTTCTGATTGAGGAGAACGGCGTGAAATATATGGTGGATGTGGTGAACGGGCAGAAGACCGGATTTTTTCTCGACCAGAAGTATAACCGGCAGTCTATCCGGCGGCTGTGTCCGGGGGCAAAGGTGCTCGACTGCTTTACGCACACCGGTTCCTTTGCGCTGAACGCCGGTCAGGCGGGCGCAGCGAGTGTGCTTGGCGTGGATGCGTCCCGGACAGGCGTGGAACAGGCAGAGCTGAATGCGCGTCTGAATGGTCTGGAGGATCGTGTTAAATTTGTCTGCCGCGACGTCTTTGAGCTTCTTCCGGAGCTGGAGGCAGAGGGGGAGACCTTTGATCTGGTGATTCTCGATCCGCCGGCGTTTACAAAGTCGCGCAGCTCGGTTAAAAATGCAGTAAAAGGATACCGGGAGATCAATCTGCGCGGAATGAAGCTGGTAAAGGACAGCGGTTTTCTTGCTACCTGTTCCTGCTCACACTTCATGACTTATGAGATGTTTACGCAGACGATCCATCAGGCGGCAAAAAATGTCCACAAGCGGCTGCGGCAGGTGGAATTCCGTACACAGGCGCCGGATCACCCGATTTTGTGGGCGGCGGATGAATCGTACTATCTGAAGTTCTATATTTTCCAGGTCTGTGAGGAAAAATAGGAAAATCTGACGGCAAATATATGCTTTTGGGAGGATACACAAGATGACATTAAGAGATTTGGAAATGGGCGGATCTGCAGTGATTACAGCAGTCGGCGGCGAAGGGGCGCTGCGGCAGCATTTCCTGGATATGGGAGTGATACCGGGAGCGGAAATTACCCTGGTAAAATATGCGCCTATGGGAGATCCGATGGAGCTGCGGATTCATGGTTATGAGTTAACGCTGCGTGTTGCAGACGCAGAAAAAATTGAGATCAGAAAAGCAGATATGCGGCAGGGGGCACCGGAAAATAAGAGCAGGGCACGTCTGGATGTCCGCAAAAAAGTGGAGCATCCGGGTCTTGGCGAGGGCGGACGCTATCATGTAAAGGCGGGAGAGCATCCTCTGGCGGAGGGCACCCGGCTTACCTTTGCGCTGGCAGGCAATCAGAACTGTGGAAAAACGACGCTTTTTAATCAGCTTACCGGTTCGAACCAGCATGTCGGAAACTTTCCGGGAGTAACGGTTGACCGCAAGAGCGGCTCTATCAAGGGTTATCCGGGAACGGAAATCACGGACCTGCCGGGTATTTACTCGATGTCGCCTTATACCAGTGAGGAGATTGTTACGCGTCAGTTTATCATTGGGGAAAAGCCGACGGGTATCATTAATATTGCGGATGCTACAAATATTGAGCGCAATCTTTACCTGACTATGCAGCTGATGGAGCTGGATGTGCCGATGGTGCTGGCGCTGAACATGATGGACGAGGTGCGCGGGAACGGCGGTTCTATCCGCATCAATGAGATGGAGGAGCTTCTCGGTATTCCGGTGGTGCCGATCTCGGCGGCGAAAAATGAAGGCGTGGACGAGCTGATACGTCACGCGGTTCATGTGGCACAGTATCAGGAACAGCCGGGCAGAACAGATTTTTGCAGCCAGGACGAGCACGGGGGCGCCGTACACCGCTGTCTGCACGGCATCATGCATCTGATCGAGGATCATGCAAAGGCAGCGGGGATTCCGGTGCGCTTTGCGGCGACGAAGCTGGTGGAGGGCGATGCGCGGATTTTAAACGCACTGGATCTTTCACAGAATGAAAAGGAAATGATCGAGCACATCATCTGTCAGATGGAAGAAGAACGCTCGCTGGATCGTGCAGCGGCGATTGCCGATATGCGGTTTGATTTTATACGGAAGCTTGTGGAAGAGACGGTGGTGAAGCCGCAGGAGAGCAGGGAGCACGCGCGCAGCAGAAGAATTGACCGTTTCCTGACGGGAAAATATACGGCCATCCCGGCATTTATCGGCATTATGGGTCTGGTGTTCTTCCTCACCTTCAATGTGATCGGCGCATGTCTGCAGGGTATTATGGAAGCGGCGATCGGGTTTCTGACGGGGGCGGTGGATGCTGTCCTGACATCCTGGCACACCAATGAGGCGATCCATTCTCTGGTTATTGACGGCATCTTCAATGGTGTCGGCAGTGTTTTAAGCTTTCTGCCTATTATTGTAACGTTATTTTTCTTTTTGTCGCTTCTGGAGGATACAGGTTATATGGCGCGTGTGGCATTTGTGATGGATAAGCTGCTGCGCAAAATCGGGCTTTCCGGCAGAAGCATCGTGCCGATGCTGATCGGTTTTGGCTGTACCGTCCCGGGTGTTATGGCAAGCCGGACGCTGCCCTCTGAGCGCGACCGCAAAATGACCATAATGCTCACACCGTTTATGAGCTGCTCTGCGAAGCTGCCGATTTATGGTTTTTTTGCGTCGGTCTTTTTCCCGGAGCATGCCGCACTTGTGATGATCGGACTGTACTTTTTTGGAATTCTTGTGGGAATTCTCATGGCGGTAATCTCCAAGAACAGTATGTTTAAGGGCGAGGCGGTGCCGTTTGTCATGGAGCTTCCGAATTACCGTATGCCGGGAGCTAAAAATGTTGCGCAGCTTTTGTGGGAAAAGGCAAAGGATTTCCTGCAGAGAGCTTTTACCGTAATCTTTATAGCGACGATCGTGATCTGGTTTTTACAGACCTTTGATCTGCATTTCAGTATGGTGAGCGATTCCCAGAACAGCATTCTCGCTGTGCTTGCCGGGTGGATCGCGCCGCTGTTTGCACCGCTCGGCTTTGGCGACTGGCGGATCTGTACGTCGCTGATTGCCGGATTTATGGCAAAAGAAAGCGTTGTGTCTACACTCACGGTGCTCTTTGGCAGCACAGAGGCAGTATTGGCAGCAATTACTCCGCTGGCAGCGGTATCTCTGCTGGTATTCTGCCTTTTGTATACTCCGTGTGTTGCTGCGGTTGCGTCCATCAGGCGGGAGCTTGGCGGAAAATGGGCTGCGGGAGTGGTAATCGGGCAATGCCTGATTGCCTGGATATGCGCATTGGCTGTGCACCTGGCCGGGATGCTGCTCGGGCTGGGTTAAATGAGAATGCATAATGGAGGAAAGCTATGCAGTACTACGTTGCTCCTCTTGAGGGGATTACCGGATATATTTTCCGCAACGCACATCACAAATACTTTCCGGGTGCGGACAAGTATTTTATCCCGTTTATTGAGCCGAAGCCAAATTCAAAAAAGATTTTTTCCGCGCGGGAGCGGGAGGACATTCTTCCGGAAAATAATCGGGGGATGTGTGTGGTTCCGCAGATTCTTACGAATAAGTGGGAAGATTTTGTGTGGACCGCGAAGCATCTGCGGGAATACGGCTATGACGAGGTAAATATTAACCTGGGCTGCCCGTCGAAAACGGTGGTCTCGAAAAAGAGGGGAGCTGGCTTTCTTGCTTTTCCGGAGGAAGTAGACGATTTTCTCGCGCATATTTTTGAAGCGCTGGATATGAAAATTTCTGTAAAGACAAGGCTTGGCAAAGAAGAGCCGGAGGAATTTACGCATCTTTTGGAGATTTACAACAAATACCCGCTGGCAGAGTTGATTATCCATCCGCGTACGCAGAAGGAATTTTACGGCTTTACGCCGCATTATGAGGTGTTTGCGGAGGCGCTGGAACAAACCTGTCTGCCGGTCTGCTACAACGGAGATGTGACTACAGAACCGGACTGCCGGGATATCCTGCGGCGTTTTCCGCAGATTTCCGGTGTGATGATAGGCAGAGGAATTTTGCGCAGCCCCGGGCTGATCGGAGAGATTCATGGGGAAGAGGCGGCGGATATCTGCCGCCTGCACAATTTCCATGATGAACTGTATGCGAATTATAAGCAGGAAATGCCCGGCGACACCCAGGTACTGTTTAAAATGAAGGAGTTGTGGACCTACCTGCGTCATTCCTTTTCCATAGAAGAAAAGACTGCAAAAAAATTGTTTAAGGCAAGGCATCTCTGCGAATATGATGCGGCTGTGTCGGCTATTTTTGCGGAGAACAGGGATGAAAAATACATTTGATGATATAGAAGGTCATCATTCGACTTTCATCATACGGTATCCGACACCAATGTGGGTCTGAATATACTGTGGAGAATCCGGTGTTGGTTCCAGCTTTTTCCGCAGCGTTGCCATAAAGACGCGCAGAGAGGCGATATCATTGTCCCAGCTCCGGCCCCAGATATTTTGCGTAATAAAGGTATGTGTCAATACTTTTTCAACATTTTTGGAAAGCAGACACAGCAGCTTGTACTCGATTGGGGTCAGATGCAATTCCTGATCGTTTAAATAAGCGCAGCCGCAGGCATAATCCACCCGCAGCTTTCCGTTGACAAATACGGAATTTGCCGTTTGCGTTCCGGCAGCCATGAGGGAAAGCCTGCGCTGTGTCACACGCAGTCTGGCCAGTAATTCTTTCACAGAAAAGGGCTTTGTTAAATAGTCGTCTGCACCGGCATCCAGCGCCTCGATTTTATCATTATCTTCGCTGCGGGCGCTGATAACAATGATCGGCAGATTCGACCATGAACGGATATTCCGGATTACCTGTACGCCATCCATATCCGGCAGTCCGAGATCAAGCAGTATAATGTCCGGATTGTGTGAGGAGGCTTCCAAAACAGCGGTTCCGCCGTTAGCTGCGACCAGATAACGGTAATCATTGGTTTTTAATGTAGTTGTAATCAGGTTGCGTACCGGAGGATCATCCTCCACAACCAATATCAAAGGTTTATTCATGCAGTTCAACCTCCCCTGCCGGTAATGTGAATGTAAAAATAGTTCCTTCTGGCTGGTTATCTGCCACGGAAATTATGCCTCCATGTGCCGTGACAATGGATTTGCATAATGAAAGCCCCAGCCCGAGACTCCTGCGGCTGTCAGCGATTTTATTTGCTCCACTGTAAAACATATCAAAAACATATGGCTTTTGCCTGTCCGGAATTCCCGGTCCATTATCGGAAACAGAAACAATAACCTGCTGTGCGGCTTTTTCCGTATGAATCTCTATAAGAGAGCCTGCCGGTGTGTATTTAATGGCGTTATCCACTAGATTGATTATAACCTGTACAATCAGCTTGGCATCAATATGGGCTAAGATCAATTCTTCCGAAGAACTGACGCGGATCGTATGTTCCTTGCTTTTGCGGTTGATATGCCGCAGGGCTTCTGTAATCACCTCTTCCATTAATTCAACGGATTGCGTCAGATGGACTTGTCCGCCTTCGATCCTGGTAACAGCCAGCAGATTTTCCACCAGATTGATCAGCCACATGGAATCATCGTATATATCTGTAAAAGTCCGTTTCCTTGTATCATCGTCCATTTTTTGATAATTAGTCAGCAGGTTATCAGCGTTTCCTGAAATGGAAGTCAGCGGTGTACGCAGATCGTGGGAAATGGCACGGAGCAGATTTGCACGAAGCTGTTCATTTTTGACCTGGATCGCGGCTTCTTCTTTTTCCCGGGCGTTTTTTATATTTTCCAATGCAACGGCACATTCTCCAAGGATGGACAGGAGAACACTGTTTTCAAAAGAATCCAGAGGTATCCCGTTCATTGCAATGCCGACAACGCCATAAACCTGTTGATTTACCCGGATCGCCAGATACATGCACCTGGCATTGGACAGGGTATCGGTAGTGGCACCGGCATGCGTGTTGTTCCGAAGCACCCACTCCGCCACTTTTTTTTCATTTTCAGAAATCAGGTTATTTCGTTCACTGTCAGGTGTCCGGAAAATGTTGGGTGTCATAAGCTCTGATCCTTCCGATAAGTAGATTATGATGTCTTTTTTCAGTAGTTTTAGAAGTTGTCCTGCAGTAGCGCTTACAATAGATTGCTCGTCCTCTTCTTTTTGAAGTAACTGATTTGTCTCAAATAATATCTTTATACGGTATGCCGCATGTGCAGACTGCTTTGCACTGTTTTTCAAACGGGCAGCAAGCGACCCTGTCAGCAGCGCAATCATAAACATGATTGAAAAAGTCACCAGATAATTGGGGTCGTTAAAGTGAAACGTAAAGCGGGGTATAGTAAAGAAGAAATTAAATACCAATACGCTCACAATAGAAGCAATTAACCCGCAAAAGCGATTTGTTGTAATGACCGAAATGACCAGAACACAAAAAACATATACGGATACGATGTTTGCCTCTGAAAATCCCAGGGTATAGAACGCATACGCGACTAAGGTTGCAGCCAGCAGGATCAATATACTCTTTGCGACATCCCGGACAGGCATGACTGTTACACGGAGAAATTTATCCAGGTTCCCCGGATAGCCGTTCCCAACACTGGTATCTGGAATCGCATAGATGTCTGAATTGGGAGCGGCGGCAATCAGACGGTCCGTCAAAGCAGGCTTGCTGAATTTATTTTTCTGGTTGTGTTCATTTGTATGACAGGCGCTCAGGTTCTGAAGCCTTGCGTTTTCGGTCAGCAGGTTCACACGATTCGCACAGCGCCGCAGAGCGATTTCCCGCAGAGCGTTTAGATTTTCCAGGGTAAAGAAATTAACGGAGGCGAACTCCGTCTGATCTTTCTGATGGATATTTTCCTCTTCCAGCCGTTCCAGCAGCTCTGCAGGTTCGATATCAACTAATTTTACTTGATCCGCGTTATCGAAAACAGAGTCCGGAATACGTTCTCTCACCATGATTCCGGTAATGGAGGCTATGGTGTCGCTCAGACTTTCAATATGCTGGACGTTAACCGTCGTGTATACATCAATGCCGGCATTCAATAATTCCTGCACATCCTGGTAGCGCTTAACATGGCGGCTGCCATCTGCATTAGTATGGGCAAACTCGTCTACTAATATTAACTGCGGCTTTCTTTTTAACGCGGCATCGATATCTAATTCATGCAGCGTGATTCCGTTATGCCGAACCAGTTTTACAGGAAGCCGTTCCAGTCCGTGGAGCAGGACCGTTGTCTGCGGATCCGCATGTGGCGCAATATATCCTGCAACAACGTCAATACCACGCTTTTTTGCCTGATGCGCAGCCTGCAGCATGGTATAAGTTTTCCCGGCACCAGAGGCATATCCGAAAAAAATTTTCAGCTTTCCATGATAGCCGCCAGACATGTCATTTCGGATTGCGTGCAATAGCTGATCCGGGTTTTGTTTTGGCTTTTCCATTCCATTCCCTCCTTCCCTGCTTTCCTATTATATCATATGAAGGATTTAATTTCTATTTTTGCAGTCCCGGCGTAAAAAATTTATTCTCCATGAGTTTTATAAAGCTGCAAATAAAAGAAATTTCTGATTTTTCCATCCACAAAACTTTCTGGGCGATGTACTCATTCGCAATTGGCTCGATTGGAAGTCCTCCATATTTCATGATAACGGGGGTATAACGCAATGAGATATTCCTGATATGATAGTATAACTCCGTGGGGATATGTGTGTTCTCCGGCAGAAAAATCACATCCAGTCTGTGGGCAGAGAGGCTTTTGAGCAATTCTTCCTCTGAACCATGAAAAAGCCTGACAGAGATTCCACTATATCTTTTTGAAAACTGCTCCAGTGCGCTGGTGATGCCGTCTGCAACAGATGGATTGAAAAAGCCGATCCGCAAAGTATTTTCTTCAAACTCAGGCTGTATAGCCTTTGACTGGAGATTCATTTCAAGAAACTGACCGAGCCTTTTTACGAAAAACCAGCCAAGAACAAATGCTATAGCTACAATCGCCAGTAATAATACATCCGGCATATTCATCCCTCCCATAATCCTGGCAACATAAAATTCTTTATATACGGAAGCATTTTTGTATATCTTTGTTTCGCCCCAATACCAGCATGGTATTTTGGGATTCCAGCATCATATTTGGGGAAACGGAAAGTTCCAGTTTGCCGTTTTTCTTGATTCCCATAATGTTAATATTATATTTTTTCCGGATGTCGATCTGCCCGATGGTTCGTCCGACCCAGTCACGCGGAACCGGTATTTCAAACATAGCATGTTCTTCGTCCAATTCCATATAATCTAAAATATGGTCAGCACTGTAACGAATGGCGGTCCACTTAGCAAGCTGCTTTTCAGGATAGACTATTTCATCTGCTCCGTTGCGCAGAAGAAATTTTGCCTGTACATCCCTGGCAGCCCTGGCTACGACCAGTCTGGCACCGAGCTCTTTCAGCAGCGACGCTGTTTCCAGAGAACTTTGAAAATCATTTCCTATCGCAACGATGCAGACATCATAGTTGCGGACTCCCAGAGACTTTATAAATTCCTCATTTGTGCTGTCACCGATTTGCGCATTTGTTACAAAAGGGAGAACGGCATCTACACGTTCTTCCATGTGGTCAATGGCCATTACCTGATGTCCCAGTTCGTTAAGGTGAAACGCAATGTGTTTTCCAAACCGCCCAAGTCCAATTAAAAGTATTGATTTCATCTTCGTTCCTTTCTTTATCCAACTGAGATTTTCCTGGGGAAATTTTGCCGTATTTTTTGCGGATGTTTTTATTAATTTTAATCATACGCTTAGCCTGATAAAGAAAGTAAAAGAATATTTGTATCCGCATTAAGATAGCATAAAGATAGCAGCAGCGATGCTTTTCATTATTGAAATCTGATACAGAAAAAGAATCGCCGGGAGATTAACAGAATAATAGGGGCGTACTTTGCATAGAATTCCATTTTTCTGACAAAATAACGATAAATGCTAGAAGGAGAAGAATGGAATGAAGGACAAAACGTTTGGTGTTTTACAGCGTGTCGGGCGGAGCTTTATGCTGCCGATCGCAATTTTGCCGGTGGCAGGTCTGCTGCTTGGAATCGGCAGTTCTTTTACCAACGAGACGACGATTGCCACTTACCACCTGCAGCGTCTCCTGGGAGAGGGTACGCTGCTGCATGCGTTTCTGGTGATTATGAATAAAGTGGGCAGCGCGGTGTTTGATAATCTTCCGCTGATTTTTGCGGTGGGTGTGGCTATTGGCATGGCAAAGCGGGAGAAAGAGGTTGCCGCACTCTCTGCCGCGATTGCTTATCTTGTCATGAACACGGCAATCAATGCGATGCTTGTACTGAACAACAATATTCTGGAAAACGGGAGCCTTGCGGCGGATATGCTGAAGGGAACCATTGTATCATCCTGCGGAATTCTGACGCTGCAGACAGGTGTGTTCGGCGGCATTATTGTGGGACTGGGGGTAGCGGCGCTGCACAACCGGTTTTACAGGATCGTGCTGCCGAATGCCCTGTCATTTTTTGGCGGCACCAGATTTGTGCCAATCATTTCTACGCTGGTTTACATGCTTATTGGTATCCTTCTCTATTTCGTCTGGCCGCTGGTACAGAAAGGTATTTATGCACTCGGCGGTCTGGTGACAGGCAGCGGATACATTGGTACGCTGATTTTTGGGCTGATTAAGCGTGCTTTGATTCCCTTTGGACTTCACCATGTTTTTTATATGCCGTTCTGGCAGACCGCGCTTGGAGGTACGATGGAGGCAGGCGGTCAGCTGATTCAGGGCGGACAGAATATTTTCTTCGCCCAGCTGGCAAATTCTGCTGACATTGCGCATTTCAGCGCTGATGCGACCAGATATTTCTCCGGTGAATTTATTTTCATGATATTCGGGCTTCCCGGTGCGGCACTTGCTATGTACCAGTGCGCGAAGCCGGAAAAGAAAAAGGCGGCGAAGGGTCTGCTTTTATCAGCGTCGCTTACCTGCATTCTGACGGGCATTACGGAGCCTCTGGAGTTTTCCTTTCTCTTTGTAGCACCGGCGCTGTTTGCCGTTCAGGTGATTCTGGCAGGAACAGCGTATATGATTGCGCACATGCTGAATATTGCCGTTGGACTGACGTTCTCCGGAGGTCTTCTGGATTTGTTTCTGTTCGGTGTTCTGCAGGGAAATACCAAAACAAGCTGGCTTCTGATCATTCCAGCCGGCATTATATATTTTTTGCTGTATTATTTTATCTTCCGGTTTCTTATCCGTAAATTTGATTTCAAAACTCCAGGGAGAGAGGATGACGATAGTGAGGTACGCCTGTACACAAAGGCGGATGTCCGCGCGCGGCGGGAAAGTGATGGTAACGGACAGGCAGAGAATACGGAGGATCTTGATCCTGTCAGCGCAGTTATAACGCGCGGTCTGGGAGGAAAATGCAATATCAGTGATGTGGACTGCTGTGCCACCCGGCTGCGCTGCAGCGTTTATGATGAAAAGCTTGTCAATGATGCCCTTTTAAAATCGACCGGGGCTTCCGGCGTTATACACAAGGGAAAGGGTGTTCAGATCGTCTACGGACCGCAGGTTGCCGTCATTAAATCTGAACTGGAGCGCTATCTGGAAACTGCGCCGGAAGAACTTTATACGGCAGATCATCCGGTATCCGGCAAAAATGGAACAGTTGTGCAGTCTATCTTAATATCCAGTCCGATTACCGGAATGGCGGGCGACCTTACCATGGTTCCGGATGAAGCATTTGCCACCGGGATGATGGGAGATGGAGCGGCAGTTCTGCCGACAGATGACATGGTTGTAGCGCCTGAGGATGGTATGATTAGTTTTGTATTTGATACAAAGCATGCCGTTGGTTTTGAAACAGATCTGGGGATCAGTCTGTTGATCCATATGGGCATTGATACTGTAAAACTGGAAGGGGCTGGCTTTGAGGTACTGGTGAGAAATGGACAGAAGATAAAGAAAGGAGAACCACTCCTGAAGCTTGATCTGGAATATTTGAACAAACATGCCTCTTCACTTGTTTCCCCGGTTATCTGCACAGAGCTTTCGGCGAATCAGAAAATCCGGCTTTTGAAAGAAGGGAAGATAGAAGCGGGTGAAGCGTTATTTGCGGTTGATTTTTATAAAGAAAGGACAAAGCAGCATGAAAAAATTTGAATATATTATTAGAGACCAGTTAGGAATTCACGCAAGACCAGCGGGGCTGATTGCCCGGAGGGCAGGCAGATATAGAAGCAGGATCACCCTGCGCATCGGGGGACGTCCTGCCGATGCAGGAAAAATTATGAGCATTATGATGCTTGGAGCCAGATGCGGGCAGACATTGGAAGTGGAAATTGAAGGTGAGGATGAGGATGCGGCTTACGAAGGGATGAAGGCATTGCTGGAAGAGATTCTGTAGAAGCCGGAAGCATGCGCTTTCCTGTGCAGAGATTGTGGTTTATGGTATAGAAGTTTAGAAAAGCTGCAAAAGAATTGATTTCTTCTGAGAGGAGCTTTATAATAAGAGAAAATGATCGGAGGAAACCAGGATGGAGCTGCTGGATATTGTAGATGAAAATGGCTGTCCGACAGGCGGGACGGTGGAGCGGGAAATTGCACATAGAGAGGGCATCCGCCACCGCACCGCCCATGTCTGGCTGATGCGCATGGGCAGAGACGGGGCGGAAGTGCTCTTGCAGAAGCGCAGCGCAGACAAAGACTCTCATCCCGGCTGCTATGATATCTCAAGCGCCGGTCATATCCCTGCGGGTGTGGATTTTATTCCGTCCGCACTCAGGGAGCTGCAGGAGGAACTGGGGCTTACGGCAGATGGCAGCGAGCTGGTTTACTGCGGGCAGCGGAGATTTTACTTTGCAGCGGAATTTCACGGGAAACCGTTTATTGATCATCAGGTAAGCAATGTATATTGTATCTGGCGGGACGTTGCACCGGAAAATCTGGTGCTGCAGGAATCTGAGGTAGAGAGTGTGCGCTGGATGAATCTGGAGGAGTGTAAAGCGGCAGTGCGGGAAAAACGCATACATAACTGTATTTTCTTAGAAGAACTGGAAATGCTCCCGAAAGAAAAGGAGCAAAGCAGGCTTGACAATGCCGCTTTGCAGTCTGTATACTAGAATAAGAAGAACCCTGCAAACGATAAGGATGGAGCAGACCATGATAAGATTTTTAAACTCGCTGCTGGAATTGCTGGTAGAATGTGGTATTTTAATTTTTGAATATATCGGTGTTGGTGTGATTATCTGCACAAGTCTGGTAAGTCTCTACAAATATGTGACACGGAAACCGGACACCAGAATTTATCTGGCGAAAGGGCTTGCTATGGGGCTGGAATTTAAGCTTGGCAGTGAGATTTTGCGCACGGTTGTTGTGCGTGAGTGGAAAGAGATTGCCATTGTGGCTGGCATCATTGTGCTGCGCGCTGCACTTACCTTCCTTATTCACTGGGAAATCCGGCAGGAGGAAAAAGAAGTGGGAACAGGAGAGCACAAGGAAGCGTAAACAGGAGAATCATCACGAAAAGGATCGTGTTCAGTGTGAGAGCCTGCCTTGGCAGGCTCTTGTTTCGCTATATTTCAGAAAGGGGAGAGTATGAGTATGACGCAGGCGGAAAAGCAACAGATGATGGCAACGGCGCCGATACCGGGACTGATCGCAAGGCTTTCGGTACCTACAATTATCAGTATGCTGATTACTTCTTTTTATAATATGGCAGATACATTTTTTGTGGGGAAGCTTGGCACCAGCGCCACTGCGGCCGTGGGTGTTGTGTTCCCGTTAATGGCCATTATCCAGGCAATCGGCTTTTTCTTTGGTCATGGCTCCGGCAACTCCGTGTCACGCAAGCTTGGAGCAAAGAAAATAGAAGAGGCGGAGCATCTTGCTTCCTGCGGTTTTTTCTCAGCACTCATCTGCGGAATATTCATTCTGACCGGCGGGATGCTTTTTCTGGAACCGCTTTCAGTTGCCCTCGGCTCTACCAGCACGATTCTGCCGTACACAAAGCAGTATCTGAGCGTGATTCTTCTCGGTGCTCCGTATATGACAGCGGCGCTGACGCTGAATAACCTGCTGCGTTTCCAGGGCAGTGCTTTTTATGCGATGATCGGCATTACATCCGGTGCGATTCTTAATGTGATCCTTGATCCGGTTTTTATTTTTGTATTTGATATGGGTATTGCGGGCGCAGCGTGGGCGACGATTATCAGCCAGTTTTTGTCCTTTATTCTGCTTCTGACCGGAATTAAAGTGTCCAATTGCATCCCGCTCCGCATACGGAACATGAAGTATCTTCCGGAGACGATCAGCCAGATTATCGGCGGCGGGCTGCCTTCACTCTGCCGGCAGGGACTGGCAAGTCTTGCCACGGTGGCATTGAATCTGGCAGCAGGTCCTTACGGTGATGCGGCGATCGCGGCAATGTCTATCGTGATGCGCATTACAATGTTTGCGGGTTCTACAATGATTGGTTTCGGGCAGGGGTTTCAGCCGGTCTGCGGTTTTAATTATGGTGCGGGAAATGTTAAGCGTGTGAAGGAAGCGTTCTGGTTCTGCGTCAAAACAGCGACATTGGTGCTGGTAGTGCTTGGCATTCTGGGTTTTTGCTTCTCCGGCAATCTTGTCGCAATCTTCCGCAAAGACGATCTGGAAGTTATCCGGATCGGCACGCTGGCGCTGCGTGCACAGTGTGTCACGCTGCCGCTCACAGGCTGGATCGTTTTGAACAATATGTTGTTTCAGACAATCGGGCGCACTGTCCCGGCAAGTGTGCTCGCATCTGCCAGACAGGGAATCTTTTTCCTGCCGGCCGTGCTGATTCTGCCTCTTTTTTTCGGAATTACCGGCGTTCAATGTGCACAGGCAGTGGCGGATGCGGCAGCGTTTGTGCTGGCGTTAATTTTGAACCGGAGACTGATGCCGGTACTGTAAAGATATCAGGGAGGATGTACGAATGACAAAGAAGGAGCTTGCGCTGGAAATCATTGAGCGTTTAAAAAAGGAATACCCGGATGCGGGCTGTACTCTGGATTACGATCAGGCGTGGAAGCTGCTGGTGAGCGTGCGGCTGGCGGCGCAGTGCACCGACGCCAGGGTGAATATCATTGTGGCAGATCTGTTTGCAAAATATCCGGGGGTGAAGGAGCTGGCAGAGGCTGACGTGGAGGACATTGAGCGCATCGTAAAGCCGTGTGGTCTGGGTCATAGCAAGGCACGTGACATCAGTGCCTGCATGAAAATGCTGCAGGAGGAATATGATGGAAAAATCCCGGAGGATTTTAATGCATTGCTGAAACTGCCGGGCGTCGGGCGCAAGAGTGCAAATCTGATTATGGGCGATGTATTTGGAAAACCGGCAATTGTGACAGACACTCACTGTATCCGTCTTGTGAACCGTATGGGGCTGGTAGACGGCATTAAGGAACCGAAAAAAGTGGAGATGGAGCTCTGGAAGATGATTCCCCCTGAAGAAGGAAGTGATTTCTGTCACCGGCTGGTTTATCACGGCAGGGAAATCTGCACGGCGCGGACGAAGCCATACTGCGACCGCTGCTGCCTGCAGGATATCTGCAAGAAAAAGGGAGTTGAATAAATGAAAGAAAATGAAGAAAGGTACGCGCTTTTGATTGATGCGGACAACGTGTCTGCAAAATATATTAAACCAATACTGGATGAGCTTTCGAAATATGGAAATGTAACTTACAAGCGGATTTACGGGGACTGGACAAGCACACAGCATACAAGCTGGAAGGAGGTGCTGCTGCAGAACTCCATTAGTCCGATCCAGCAATACAGTTATACGCAGGGGAAAAATGCTACAGACTCGGCAATGATCATTGATGCGATGGATATTTTGTATACGGGGAATGTAGATGGCTTCTGCCTGGTATCCAGTGACAGCGACTTTACCAGACTGGCGAGCCGTCTGCGGGAGAGCGGACAGAATGTGATCGGTATGGGTGAGGCAAAAACGCCGATTCCCTTCCGCCAGGCATGCAATATTTTTACAACGCTGGAGCTGCTTCTGGAGGATAGTACATCGGAAAAGGAAGAGAAGGCACCGGTGGCATCTGCGGTGGGGCAGATCATACAGAAATCTGATGAGGGCGATGTGGTAAGCCGTGAGCAGGTAGAGGAAGCGGTTATCAAAATTATTACAGAAAATCAGAACAATGATAAGGAAACCGGGCTCGGGGAAGTGGGCAGCCGTCTGGTAAAGCTTTACCCGGATTTCGATGTCCGCAATTATGGATACAGCATGCTTTATAAATTTCTGGAAACCTTCCCGAAGCTGAAGGTAATCCGGGAAGGCTCTAAAATGTCCGTGGCGCTCTATGAAGATCCGTCACGCAAGGAAAGTCTGGAAAAATATATTGTTGAGCAGGTGCAAAGCAGCGGCAGTGTCGGTATTGCGCTCGGACCGCTCGGTAATAAAATTCATTTGCAGTTTAAGGACTTTAAGGTGCGCGACTTCGGTTATTCCCGGCTGAAGGAATATATCAGCAGTATCCCGAACATCCGCACAAAAGGCGAGGGCAAACAGATCCGGGCAGTCTTCGAAGATACAAAGGAAAAGGAAAAAGAGAAAGAAAAACCGAAAAAAAGAGCAGGCAGCAGAAAATGAGAGAAAAGAAAGCAACAGAGAGTGTTGTAAAGCATGGAATTGCAAAAGAGCATATAGGAAGCAAAATGCCTGGGGATAAGAAAAAATCTGAATCCGGCGGGGAGCGGGCTGATGCATCGCGGTGTGCGACGGGCGGTGCATTGGCATGTCCGGTGCAAAAAAAATGCGGTGGCTGCCAGCTTCTGGAAACTCCCTATAAGCAGCAGCTTAAAATCAAACAACGGCAGGTAGAAAAGCTTCTGAAACCTTTTGGCGGGGTATGTCCGATTATCGGTATGGAAAATCCATATTATTATCGTAACAAAGTACACGCTGTCTTTGGCAGGACACGGACCGGAGAAATAATATCCGGCACTTACCAGGAAAATACCCATAAAATTATTCTGGTGGAACAGTGTCTGATTGAGGATCAGAAATCGGCGGAGATCATACGCAGCATCCGCGGGCTTTTGAAGTCCTTCAAAATTAAGATCTATGATGAGGATACCGATTATGGTCTGCTGCGCCATGTGCTGGTGCGCCGTGGTTTTCAGAGCGGACAGATTATGGTTGTTCTGGTGCTCAGAAGCCCGATCCTTCCGTCTAAAAACAACTTTGTGGCAGCGCTGCGCAGGCTTCATCCCGATATTACCACAATTATCCTGAATGTAAACGACAAAAGAACCAGCATGGTACTGGGGGAAAAAGAAAAGGTACTCTATGGACCCGGTTACATTGAGGACACCCTGCTTGGAAAAACTTTCCGTATTTCTGCAAAGTCTTTCTATCAGGTAAATCCGGTGCAGACCGAAATCCTTTATCAGACCGCTATCGACTATGCCCATCTGACAGGAAAAGAGCGCATTCTGGATGCATACTGCGGAATAGGCACCATCGGTCTGATCGCGGCATCAAAGGCGAAAGAGGTTATCGGCGTAGAGCTAAACGGCGATGCGGTCCGCGACGCACGGATCAATGCCAGAAGAAACGCTATCACAAATGCGCAATTTTATAAAGCGGATGCGGGAAAATTCATGACGGACCTCGCAGAACAAAATGTAGGCGTGGACGTTGTGTTCATGGATCCTCCACGGGCAGGAAGCGACGAAGCATTTCTGTCCTCAGTTGTAAAGCTCCATCCCTCAAAAGTTGTGTATATTTCATGTAATCCTGAAACATTGGCGAGGGATCTGAAATATCTGACTGCAAACGGATATAATGTAGAGAAAATACAGCCAACGGACATGTTCTGCTTCACATCTCACGTTGAAACCGTGGCTCTTCTCGTTAAAAAACGTTGATTTTCCGGGCTTTTCGGGCACTTTTGAGAAAAATGGACTTGTGTTTTTACGAAGAAAATAGATGTGAATTAAAAATTTTACTCCGGGTGGGGTAAATGGAAAACAGGGTTTTGTTCCGTGGTATCCGGAAGAATGGATACCACGGAACGAAACCCTGTACTATTTGGCAAAAGTCTATGCTCCGTGGCAAAAGTGAGAACCGCGGGACGAAAGTTTATACTGCACAGAAAATTAATCTTTGTATGCGAAATATTATGGTGTCTGTATATGGTTCCATGATATACTGAAAAAATAAAGATTGAAGGTTGAAACTGACAGATAGTTGTCACACTTATTTACGATACGATGAAAAGAAGAAAAGCTGTATTTTGAAATGGAGAGAGGGCATGGGCAATCTGGTGATATTGACAATATAAAATCACCCATGCCTTTCCAGCAGGAGGATTTGGGATGATGCAGAATGAGGAGAATAAAACCAGTGATTTGAAGAAGATACCGGGTGTGGGAGCAAATATGGAACAGCATTTGAAAAATATTGGAATCTACTGCATTTCAGACTTAAGGGGAAAAGACCCGGAAGAATTGTATCGTCTGGATTGTATGAAAAAGGGATTCCAGGATGACAGATGTGTGCTGTATGTATTTCGCTGCGCAGTATATTTTGCAGAACATGGGCAGCATGAACCGGAGAAATTGAAATGGTGGTATTGGAAGGATAAGGAGTATCCGGAAAGGTGTGAAAATCAATGATTCGATATGTAACGAAAGAGGATATTAACAAGGTACGTTCCATGATGGAACATGTGAAAGATGCTTTTCCTGGATACCAGGAGGCAGAATTCATGGAAGCACTTGATAAGGCCATAGATGATAAGGAAGCACTTCTGGAAGAAAAAGAGGGCAGGCTGGCGGGAATGCTTACTTTTTCTTATCAGGAAAAAGAGCTTACGTTCCTGGCAGTCATGCCGGAATTCCGAAAACAGGGCGTGGGGAAACGACTAATTAAACGGATGGCAGAATGTTTTGAGGATGGGGAAGCGGTTTCTGTGATTACATTCCGGGAAGGAGACCAGAAAGGAATGGCTGCCCGTTACTGTTATCATTCGTGCGGATTTGTGGATGATGAAGAACTGGTGGTATTTGATTATCCATGCCAAAAAATGATTCTGAAAGTGGAGCAGATAAAAGGCTAAACAGGATAGAGGGGAGAGACATTTTGAAGGATTTTACAAGATCAGATTTATTGTTTTCTTTGTGTGGATTAAATTGCGGACTGTGTCCTATGCACCTGGATGGGCATTGCCCTGGATGCGGCGGCGGTGAAGGAAATCAGTCCTGTAAAATAGCCAGATGCAGCCTGCAGCATGGGAAGCCGGAATATTGCGGCCAGTGTCAGGATTTTCCCTGCGAAAAATATGAAAATATTGATGTGTTCGATTCGTTTGTCACACATCAGAATCAGAAAAAGTTTTGGAGAAGCAGCAGGAAATCGGTGTGGAAGCGTACAGGGCAGAGCAGGAAGAGAAAATCCGCATTTTGGCATTCCTTTTGGAAAATTACAATGATGGGCGAAAAAAGAATTTCTTTTGCGTAGCTGTAAATTTATTGGAGTTAGGAGATTTAAAATCAGTAATGCAAGAGATAGAAACGGAGCAAGAATCAGGTAGTCTATCGAGAAAAGAGAGAGCAGCTTATATAAAAAAGCGGTTGGAAAATATAGCCGATGAGAGACAGATTGTGTTGAAGTTAAGAAAGAAAAGGTGACAAAATGGAAATAAAAAAATGTGTGAAGGAATCTTTTTCTGTAATTGGAAAAGAAGGTTCTACAAAAGATGGCGCAGGCTTTATACAGAAATTGTGGGAAGATGCAAACCGTCACTTTCATGAAGTTGCCCACCTTGCAAAAAGGGATGAAAATGGAAATATTGGCGGCATATGGGGCGCAATGTCTGATTTTTCACGTTCTTTCAAACCATGGGAAAACCATTTTACGGAGGGACTGTATCTGGCGGGTGTAGAGGTTGCAGATGAAGCGGAAACCCCGGCAGGATGGGTAAAATGGACAATTCCAGGATATGAATATTTGTATGTGAAATGTACGGAACAGGATATATTTGTGAAGGTGCTGGAATATATGGAAGAACAGGGGATAGAACTGGCAGGGGCGGTCCATGACTTTAATTGTCCGAAGGAAAATGGACAGGGATATATGTTTTTTCCAATTCGGAGGTTATAAATGGAAAGTTTGGATATGGAGTTGATACTGACAGATAATCCTACTGTTGTATCAAAGATAGTAGAAAAAACGATACAAAAAGTATACCCTCACTATTATCCGTCAGGTGCAGTGCAGTTTTTTCTTGATCTGCACAGTGAAGCAAGGATTGAAGAAGTGATGTCCTACGAAGAAATCTATCTTGTGATGGTACAGGGAAACGTCGTAGGAACCGGAAGCATTCGGGAAAATGAGATTTGCAGATTGTTTATTTTGCCGGAATATCAGGGTAAGGGATATGGAAGCAGACTGATGGATTTACTGGAAGCGCGGATTTTTGAAAATAATCCCAAGGTTCATGTGGATGCTTCTTTTCCGGCAGAGAGTATGTATCTGAAACGAGGGTACCAGATTACTTCGTATGAAAAAATTGAAACAGAAAACGGAGATTTCCTCTGCTACCATACTATGGAAAAAGAGAGAGGCAGGAATTCTACTGTATTGGAAACTGGGATTTCAGGTATTAAGGAAGCAGAATGAAGACTACCTGATGGTATTGGAATTGCAGGAATAAGAAGACCATGAAAAATATTTACTTAATAGGCGGAACGATGGGAGTTGGAAAAACTATTACC
>DKTR01000107.1 GCA_002473385.1 Lachnospiraceae bacterium UBA7225 | reverse complement strand
CATTTTTCTTCGAAAAATGGCTACTTTCTCATGTTTAGCGGGCCCCATAGACATAAAAATACATGCAAGCATGTATTTTATGTCCATTTGTCCCTTGGCTCATATTATAGCATAATGACTGAATGATTGTAAGAAGAATATTCATACAATCAGCAGGTAGCGCCTCCCACTACTGTCTTCTCAAGAATCTGTTTTTTGTCTATCTTGCTGTTCAGCAGCTTGTCCTGTACGTAATCAAAGCCAAGTCTTGCGATGGTATCTGCAAAACGTTCTCCGGAGATTCCCTCATCCCGGAAGAACAAAATGGCTCTCTCGACCACATCAATGACTTCTTCTTCAGAGGTGAATATCTTATCCAGCGCACGGCCTTCGGCTACCTTCTTGCCCCAGCGTCCGCCAATATAAATCTTATAACCAGTCACTGCCTCACTCACTGCGCCAAACGGACATCTGTCCACACAGCGGCCGCAGTGATTACATGCTTCCGGATTGATCCGGATCTTACCGTCCTCCATTTTTGCTACTTTAATGGGACAATTATTCTCAACCTGACATCTCTTGCAGCCCTTACACTTGGAAAGATCAATCTCCGGCAGACGCTGTCCGATAATACCCAGGTCATTCAGATCCGGCTTTACGCAGTTATTGGGACAGCCGCCCACTGCGATCTTGAATTTATGGGGCAGGGATATGCCGTGATAACCGATATAATACAGATTGTGCAGCTTCTCAGACAATGCAAACGTATCAATCAGTCCATACTGGCAGGTAGTTCCTTTACAGGATACCACCGGACGCACCTTCGAACCGGTGCCGCCGGTCTCAAGACCAGCCTCCTCCAGAAAAGCAAATACCTCTTCCAGTCTGTCATAAGGCACGCCCTGGATCTCCAGTGTTAGGCGGGTGGTCATGGTAACCTCACCGGAGCCGAATTTCTCTGCGGCCTCCGCGACCTTCATCTGTTCCTCAGCGGTCAGTTTTCCGTTCCGGGTAATTACACGTACGTTGAATATATCGTCATACCGCTTATCCTGCAGGCATCCCAGACCCTTCACGCGCCTGATCTCCTCCGGTGAAAGCTTCTTACCATTGCGCGGCACCTTTACCTCATTGAAAAATACGCCGCCCTCCAGAAACTTTGTATTTGTATAGCCGTAAGCCTTCAGACGATTCTGCAGGAAGTATCCTCTCTTGCCCTTAGCACAGACAAGCAGAAGCCTGGCATCCTTCTCCAGTCCCTCAATCGGACCGTTAACGGAAGAAAGATCAATCCAACGGGCATTAGGGATGCCGGGAGCCGGCTGTACATCCAGTACGGTATACCCCCTGGCAGCACCTGCAGCGTACTCGGCAGGAGTCATGGATGCAGATACTCCATCGATTTTATTCTCCAGAACATAGCAGGCAGTAACAAACGGATGAATCGCAGTGGAAAACGGCGGTGCGTATGCAAAATCAAGAGTATCAAAGTCATCCAGCCTCATGCCCTGTGAAATTCCCACAACGGCAATGTCGGTCATCTTATCCACAGCCCCCGCACCGAATACCTGAAGTCCCAGCAGCTTTCTGGTTCCAGTCTCAGCAATCAGCTTAACGACAAATGAAGAAGCCCCCGGATAGTAATGAGCCTTATCATCTACCACGCAGATGGCAGAAGTAGTGGCATAACCTGCCGCCCTGGCCTGCACCTCCGTAAGCCCGGTACGGCCGCCATTCAGAGTCGGAAGCAGACGTACCACTCCGGTTCCAAGGCATCCCCCGTAGCCGTTTCCAGCCCCATTCAGAGCTTTTGCCATGGCCCGGGCCGCCAAATTGGCTGTAGAACCCATGGCCGACCATTGTGCCTGTCCGGTCAGCGCATTTTTCACCATAGCGCAGTCACCCACCGCATAGACATCCGGCAGGTTTGTCTTCATCTGGTCATCCACGAGAATCGTCCCTTTGAACATCTCAAGACCGGAATCCGCCAGAAATCCGGTAGCCGGACGAACGCCAATGGCCATAATCACGATGTCTGCAGCCAGGGTTCCATTATCGGTAATTACCTTCTCAGCTTTATCTGCTCCGCCGATGCCCTGCAGACTGGTGGAGGTCAGCACCCGCATACCGGCTGCTTTGAGCTGCCCCCTGGCATAATTTGCCATCTCTTCATCATAGGCATTGGGCATAATCTGAGGTGCGGCATCAATCACAGTCACTTCCATGCCCTGGGCTTTCAGGTTCTCAGCCACCTCCAGGCCGATAAAACCAGCCCCGCAGACAACTGCCCTCCGGCACCTGTTCTCTTGTGCATAATCCCGGATCGCCACCGCGTCATCAGGTGTACGCACGCAGAATACACCCGGAAGCTGTGCACCGTCCACCGGGGGAACAAAGGGTACCGCACCTGTAGCAATAATCAGCTTGTCATAAGTCTCCGTAAAAATCTCACCGGAAGCTTTCTTCAAAGTGACAGTCTTACAGGCACTGTCAATTCCTATAGCCTCACATTCTGTAAAAACCTCCGCGCCGGTCAATCCGGCATACTTCTGGGGCGTGTTTACGATCAGTCCGTCCCGCGATGCAATATCGCCGCCTATGTAATAGGGAAGTCCGCAGCCTGCATAAGAAATATCGCTGCCTTTGGTGTAGACCTTTACAACTGCATCCCGATCACATCGTTTCAGCTTTGCCGCAGCCTTTGTGCCTGCAGCTACGCCGCCAAGAATCACATACTTCATAATACCTGTTCTCTCCTTTCGTTACCGCATAATTATTTACTTTTTCTATTATAATACTTGTTATTCATAAAAGATAATTGTAAAATATGATTTATAAGATTGGAAAAAACTATAGATAAACAAAAATGGAGAAACTGCATATGACAATTCGACATCTGAAAATATTTATTGTCGTAGCGGAGACCGGATCCATGAGCACTGCAGCCAACCGCCTTTACTTGACGCAGCCGACTGTCAGCCAGACCATACGAGATCTGGAAGAGCACTACCATGTACAATTGTTTGAGCGTCTGCACAAAAAGCTGTTTATCACAGAAGAAGGACAGCAGCTGCTGGAGCTTGCCCAACTGACTGTCGGCAGCTTTGACAGTCTTGAGCTTTCCATGCAGCGTTTTCAGGAACGGATTCATCTGCGCATCGGCTCCTCTTTAACTGTGGGCACCTGTCTCATGGCAAATGTAATCTCTGACCTGGAATCGGAATATCCCAAAATGGATATCTATTCTTTTGTCAGCAATACCGCAGAAATTGAACAGAAGCTGCTGAGACATGAACTGGATGTGGCCGTTGTGGAGGGAATCATCGACTCTCCCCTGCTGGTCAGTATCCCCATCGTGGAGGACTCTCTCGTTCTTATCTGTGGAAAACAACATGAATTTTATCAGAAAGATATCCTGTACGCTTCTGAACTGGAAGGTCAGAAGTTTGCTATCCGTGAAAAAGGCAGCGGCACCAGAAAGCTGTTTGAACAATATCTCTCCACTCACAACATTCATATACAGACCGCCTGGGAGGCCAACTGCCCACGTACCATTATGAATGCTGTCCTGTATAACAATGCCCTCGCGGTTATCTCACAGCGGCTGGTAAAGCATGAGTGCATGCACCGCGCCGTGAAAATCTTCCGCTATGAAACCGGGGAATGGGACCGGAATTTTAAACTGGTCTATCTGAAGAGAAATTCTGAGGATTCAAAGCAGCTGTCGGGATCCGCAGACAGCAGCCCTTCCCCCCTGGGGATCCAGAACCTGCGTACCGTACTGGAACGCTACCGCACCCTGGATCTGCCCCAGCAGATTCCCGCCTGCGTATTTAAAAATGATATAAAGTAATTACGATTCTGTTTTCTGTATAATAAAAAGAAAAAGTATTTAGATGTCAGGAGGACAAATATGTTACATGAAAAAATTGCAATCAAGACAGAAGGTTCTTTGGATGCCAGTCTGACACTGTATCTCTGGGACCACTCTGAAGAAATTCCTATTCAGAAAAGACCGCTGATTCTGATTCTTCCGGGCGGCGGCTACCATTTTTTATCTGACCGCGAAAGTGAGCCAATTGCGCTGCGCTTTATGGCGATGGGCTTTCACACCGCTATTCTGCGCTATTCCGTAGCGCCCGCCAGATTTCCGGTCGCGCTGAAGGAAACCGCGCTCGCCGTTTCCCATCTGTATGAGCACGCGGCCCAGTATCAGATTGACCAGAACCGCATCTTTGTTATGGGATTTTCGGCAGGCGGACATCTTGCTGCAAGCTACGGCGCTTACTGGAACAATCCTCTTCTTGGTCAGATGACAGACTGCCGTGCAGAAATGCTTCGCCCTGCCGGGCTGCTCCTCTGCTATCCCGTAATCTCCAGCAATCCCGCAATCCGCCACGAAGGCAGCATCCGTGAGCTTCTGGGCGATAGCTGGCAGGATGAAGAGCTGCTTAAAAAGGTTTCTATTGAAAAACAGATACATCCGCAGATGCCGCCTGCGTTTCTCTGGAACACCATGCAGGACGATACCGTTCCGCCGGAAAACTCCCTGGTGCTTGTACAGGCATATATGAAACAGGGCATCCCCATCGAATACCATCTGTATGAGAAGGGCGGGCACGGGCTTTCCCTTGCAAGCGCTCTTACCGACAACATACAGCATCAGTGCGTAGAAGAAAGCTGTCAGAACTGGGTGTATCTGGCAGAAAAATGGCTCCGCAGACAATAAACCTTCACAAGGGGGGCTGTGAAAAAAACAGGGCTTCTGTTTGCGGACATTCATTGCCTATTCCAACCAGCATCCTTGCAAAAGCCTATGCAAAAATAGTTGCGTGCAAGACTTCTGCATGATATGCTATCTGCATAGTATCGGGATGTGAAACATTCCATCAAGAATTGAAAGATTACGGAATGAAGTAACAATTTCCTAATGAGCGAAAATATGATAGAATGGTCGCATGAATCTTCAAGGAGCTTCCTGTATAATTTAA
>DKTR01000035.1:46852-60105 GCA_002473385.1 Lachnospiraceae bacterium UBA7225 | reverse complement strand
GTCATAGGTTCGAGCCCTATAGGTCCCATTTTCTACAATAAAATAGTTATTTTGCGGGTATGGTGGAATAGGCAGACACAAGAGACTTAAAATCTCTCGGGGGCAACTCCGTGCCGGTTCAAGTCCGGCTACCCGCAGGCAGAAAGCTTTGTAACCGGATGGATTTACAAGGCTTTTTATTATATAATGGAAGAAGAGAGGGTTTTTATGAAGCTTCAGCTGCAAAAGAAACTGATTAATCTGACAACCTTTTATTATCTACTGGTGCTGGAACGCGATTTTTCACGTAATCCGCAGAGACGAAAAAAGAAACAAGATAAAAATGTATACAGGCTCATGAAGGCGGCATATGATATCCCATTTTATCGGAAGCGCTTTGAAGAACATCATCTTACGCCGGACGATTTCCATTGCGCAGAGGATCTTGAAAAGTTTCCTGTACTCACAAAGGCTGAGCTGCGGGAATGGATGAAAGAATTATATGAAACAAATCCTAAGACACGGGATAACTGGGATGCCACCAGTACAAGCGGCTCTACAGGTGTTCCGCTTACCCTTTATCAGTCGCAGCGGGAACATGCCTGCGCCAATGCAAGCTGGATACGTATTTTGATGAGTTTTGGGTACAAGCCGTTCACCGGGAAAATGGTGTCGTTTGAGTCGAGTTATCGCACGGAGAAGAAAAAGAAGGATTCTATTCTGCAGAATCTTGGCATTCTGCGCCGCCGCATCATTTCTGAGAAACGCTGTGTGGGTGATGAGACCGCGGAAGTGATCAGGGAGCTGAATGAATATGCACCAGATCTCATTTGCCTGCGCAAAAACTGTATTGTCCGCATTGCACTGTATGCCCAGCGGCATAAACTGAAAGTCAGGCGTCCAAAATGGTATATACCTGTCAGTGAAATGGTTGATGAGGTTACGCGGCAGATTCTGGAGAAAACGTTTGGACCGGGGCTGGTTGACTGTTATGGAAGTGATGAGACAGGAAGCTGCCTGGTAAAGCGTCCGGGAAAGGATTATTATGATTTGTGCTGTGATACGCATGTTGTGAATATTTATGACAGTGACAATCATCTGACGGACAATGGACGCATGATTTTGACACCGCTGTATAAAACGGATTTTCCGCTGATCAATTACGATATAGGAGATACTGCTTCTTCTTATATGCGTGATGGTATCCGCTATGTTACTACAATCCATGGGCGTTTGAATGATATGGTAAGGCATGAAAACGGGGAGGATACTTCTGTTCTGGAGCTGCGCAAGATTCCAAATGGAATCACCGGAATTGCTCAGTTCCGGTATGTGCAGGAGAGCTGGCATGATTTGCGTGTGGAACTGGTCCGCGATCCGCAGGATCAGACGTACAGCCAGGAGGAGATAGCTGCTTTTTTCTATAATCGTCTGAAAGGACTGTATGGAGAGGAGTTTCGTATTAAGGTGGTCTGGCTGGAGGTTATTCCGCCGGATCCGAACGGGAAGCTGCGGTGTTTCGTCTGCAATGTAAAGTAAACTATACAAATAATGTAAAATAAACTTGACAAAAAATGTAAAGCGCGCTATACTTTTTTCTGTAAAGAGGCAGCGCGCTTTTGTTGTTTAAAAATCCCGGAATTATGAAACAGTTGCCGAAAGGGAGGAAGTATTTTTGAAAAACAGAATCCAGGAGCTGCGAAAAGCAGGAAAGGTTACGCAGGCAGAGCTTGCTGAGGCGGTAGATGTGACGCGGCAGACCATTATCTCACTGGAAAATGGGAGATACAATGCATCGCTTGTTCTTGCGCATAAAGTGGCGCAGTTCTTCCAATTAACGATTGAAGAAGTATTTATATTTGAGGAGGATGAGAATTTATGAAACCATGTATGATGAGAGACCTGTTTGGCGCCTGGAATATTCCGGCAAATGATGAAGAATATGCGCGGATGATACGCAGGAAAACAAAATGGCTGTACGGTCTGCTGGTGTTTGGTGCAATTCTTTTAACATTGGGCGTACTCAATGAATATCTGGCATTTTTTCCTGCTGCAGATAGTTTTTCGGATGGGGTATATTCCGGCGTGGGGGCTGGGTTTTGTGTGGCAGCCATTGTATTTTTGTTCAAGAATAAAAAGCTGCTGGGAGATGCCGGGATGCTTCATGTAAAAAGAATTGAGGAATATGATGAGCGGAAGATCGAGATTACCAGAAAAGTAGCGGTGACTACGTTTACGATTTTTTCAGTAATCCTGTTTACTGCTGCGATGATTGCCGGATTTTTCAGCCGCACCGTATTTTACTGCTGTTATCTGGGTATTTTGCTGCTTGCGCTTATTTTTATTGCAGTTACGCACTATTATAATAAGCGTATGTAACAGCAGCTATAAGATCCGCAAAGACAGGTTCTGACCGGTAAACAAAAAGAGCTTTTTTAGAACAATCCCCGCAGGCTGTCTGTGCTGCCGGAAATGATTTTTCGGCAGCAGACAGGTACTGCGGGGTGTTTTGTATCATTTGGAATATGTGATGAAGCTTATTTTGCAAGCAGCATCATGATTTCATTGCTGCGTGCGATGAATTTTGTCATCGCATCCGGTGAGAGCGGAGCGTGGCTGAGCATCGCAAGATCGTAAAGCTGTTCGCACATCATCGGAACATGCCCGGAATCTTTGTGATTCAGAATATATTGTACAAGCGCATTGTTTGCGTTTAACACCAACGTTTCCGAGCCGCCGAACATATTCGGATCCATGCCGTACATATTATACATCTTCATCATTTCCTGCATCCGGCGCGTTTCCTCGGACAGTGTAATCATAGAAGATACCTTTTCGTTCTTAAGCTTTTCAACTTTTACTTCCAGCTTGTCTTTACCGAGTGCCTTGCGGAAGATATCGGTGAGCGTCTCAGTGGTTTCCTTTAATTCTTCTTCTGCAGTTTCCTCTTTAAAGGAATCGGTCACATCAGCATCAATGCGCTGGAAGTGAACATTTTCTTTTTTCTGCTCCACATGCGTGATAAACGGGGTGTCGATATTGTGCTTCAGGATCGCAGCATCCAGTCCCTCTTCCTTAAACATGTTGATGTACTGGCTCTGCTGTACTTCGTCTGTTACATAAAAGAGCGTTGTTTTCGGCGCTTCCTTATCTGCATCCCCGTCTGAAGCGTCATCTTTTGTCTCTGTGCCTTCTGCTGTTTCTGTGTTCTTTGCTGCTTCAGTATTGTCTGTATTATCCTCTGCCTTCTGGTTTTCTTTGATAAAGTCGTCCAGAGTGAGATATTTACCGTCCAGATTTTTCACCAGGATATAATCCATCATACGGTCACTGAATTTGCTGTCCTTTAAGCAGCCGAATTTGATAAATGGGCTGATGTCATCCCAGTATTTTTCATAATTTTCACGGTCTGTCTTACACATACCGCTCAGCTTGTCAGCAACCTTCTTACTGATGTAATCCGAAATCTTCTTTACGAAGCCATCATTCTGTAATGCGCTTCTGGAAACGTTCAGCGGAAGATCCGGACAGTCAATGACACCCTTTAAGAGCATCAGAAATTCCGGAATCACCTCTTTGATATTATCGGCGATGAATACCTGATTGTTGTACAGCTTGATGGTTCCCTCGATGGAGTCATATTCCGTATTGATCTTCGGGAAGTAAAGGATTCCCTTCAGATTGAATGGGTAGTCCATGTTCAGATGAATCCAGAACAGCGGCTCCTTATAGTCCATAAATACTTTGCGGTAAAACTCCAGATACTCTTCTTTGGTACATTCATTTGGATGCTTGGTCCAGAGCGGATGAATGTCGCTGATGGAAACCGGTCGTTTTTTGATTTTGACTTTTTCCTGTGCCGGAGAAACCTCAACGATCTCTTTTTCACCGTTTTCGTTTTCTTTTTCTTCCGTTTTGGCATCCTCATGGATGTATTCGATTACTTCGTCGTCATCGCGCAGTTCTTCTTTCAGAATAGTTTCATACTGCGGCTCTGCGTCAGCGTTGGTAAGGAAAATTTCCGTCGGCATGAAGGAACAGTATTTTTCCAGAACCTCGCGCACACGGTATTCATTGGCAAACTCCAGACTTTCCTCGTTGAGGAACAGAGTGATTTCTGTGCCGACAGATGTCCGGCTGCCCTCACCAATGGTGTACTGTGTGCCGCCGTCACACTCCCAATGCACCGGCGTTGCCCCTTCTTTATAGGAGAGCGTATCGATATGCACTTCGTCGGCTACCATGAAGGCTGAGTAGAAGCCGAGACCGAAATGTCCGATAATTTCATCGCCGTTTGCATTGTCTTTGTATTTTTCCAGAAAGTCTGTTGCGCCGGAAAAAGCAATCTGTGTGATATATTCCTCAACCTCATCAGCAGTCATGCCAAGACCGGTATCAATGAACTTCAGTGTTTTTTCTTTTGGATTTACGATTACATCAATTTTGTTTTTGTAGTTTTTCGGGAAGGTAAATTCACCGATCAGGGCCAGCTTTTTCAGCTTTGTGATGGCGTCGCAGCCGTTGGACACCAGCTCGCGCATGAAAATGTCATGGTCTGAATACAGCCATTTTTTTATGATGGGAAAAATGTTTTCGCTGTTAATAGAAAGATTACCTGTTTTGCTCATATGCTATCACCTCATTTATTATTTGCAATTCGTTAATGGAATTATGGATAGTATAATACCAGGTAAATAGAATGTCAAGACAAAATTAGCACTCGTTTTAAGTGAGTGCTAACAAAACACGATTTCCTGTTTTTGCAGAAATTTTTTCACCAGATCATCCCAGAGATGTTCCAGCGTTTTGTCCAGTGTAAAAAAGCGCAGCGAGGAGCCGGTCGTGCAGGTAAGCATGCCCTGGCGGAAATGCAGATTCAGAAAAAGCCCATCAATATCCGCAGGGCTCACCGGAAGCTGCGACTGGGCAAGCAGTTTTTCAACATTTGCCGGAGAAAGACGGAATACGATGCGGAATTCCAGCGGTGTATGCTTTCCCCTGATGAGATCAAGACAGAATGGACGGACCTGACGCCAGAATGACCAGGACTGCTGCGACAGATTCTGTGTTTCCAGCTCTTCTGAGGAATAATAGTCCTTCTGCAGGCTTCCGTCAATATGGAAAGTATTAAAGGTAACAAAGATGGCCTCCGACAACTGGAAGGCGTCAAAGGTATCTCCGAGAAACAGCTTATTCATAAAGGGTTTTATTTCTGTAATCTGCAGGGCAAGCATAATATTCACCTCATATTTAGAAATCGAAGACAGGCTTATTTGTCTGGTATCATTAGTATATAATAGAAAGTTTCAAATGGAAAGTAGAAAAAGCTTTTCAAATAGAAATATATGTGCTATGATGATGTAGTATTAAAAACTACGTTGTGCTTTTAGGAGGCTTTGGTAGCATGAGCTATAAAATAGTGATTGACAGTTGCGGAGAATTAACAGGAGATATGAAAAAAGACAGTCATTTTGAGAATGTCCCGCTTACCATATATGTGGACGATTTTACGATCATAGATGATGAAGCATTCGATCAGGCAGATTTTCTGGCACGCGCTGCGGCGAGCCCGAATTGTCCGAAATCCGCCTGTCCATCTCCGGAGGCATACAAAAATGCATTTGATTGCGGAGCAGATCATGTGTATGCTGTTACGCTGTCTGCTGAGCTGAGCGGTTCCTATAACAGTGCAGTTCTTGGTAAAAATCTTTTTCTGGAGGAACACCCGGATAAAAAGGCGTATGTGTTTAATTCCTGTTCAGCATCCGTCGGCGAGACGCTCATTGGTCTGAAAATACAGGAGTGTGAGGAAGCCGGGATGAGTTTTGAAGACGTTATAGAGACAGTGGAAACATATATCAAAGAAAAGAAAACATATTTTGTTCTGGAAACACTGGAGACGCTGCGAAAAAATGGGCGTCTCAGTACTATGAAGGCGATTCTGGCTACTGCATTGAAAATCAAGCCTGTGATGCATGGCACGCAGGAGGGGATGATTGAGCCTTTGGCACAGGTGCGCGGAATCAACAAGGCGCTGGTGCGGATGGTGGAAATCCTTGTACAGCAGGCGGAGCACACTGAGGAGCGGATTCTTGCCATTTCCCACTGTAACTGTCCGGAGCGTGCGCAGATGGTGAAAGAGGCGATTCTGGAGAAAATCAAGGTAAAAGATGCCATTGTTCTGGACACCCGCGGAATCAGCAGCCTTTATGCGAGTGACGGCGGCGTGATTGTTGTTCTTTAAGGAAAATGTAGCTATTGTATTTTTGGGAAAACTATGTTACACTAAAGGGCAGGATGAGCAAGGTACTTGCGAGAAAGAATGTAAGATAGAGGAGAATGGCATATGAGTCAGGCAAAAGTAGACCGCTACAAAGAGCAGAAGGCAAACCGCCAGAAAATTATGAAAAAAGAAAAGCGAGAGAGAATGCTTTGGAAGGTTGGCAGTTATGCAGTACTTCTGGTACTTGTCGCCTGGATCGGAGTTTCTGCTTATAACAGATTCCATGTAGAGACAAGAAAATTTTATGAGGCAGATACCACTGCTGTAGATACGTACCTGAACGGTCTGACTGTGGAGGAGGCTGATGAAGCAGACACCGCAGAGGATGCAGCGGCAGAGGACGAAGACGCTGCAGCAGAGGAAACTGACACAGCAGATGGTGCAGAAGATGCTGTGGAAGAAGAGACAGCAGAATAAGAGAGAAGCATATGCGCCCGGTTATCCGGGTGCATATTTTTATCTTATGATAGAGTTATTTGCATGATGGAGGAAGCCAATGGAAATTATCAGCCGTACGGAAAAGGAGCAGGTGATTGTGGAACGCTGTCTGGGGACGGAACAGCGTGTAAGGCTGCCGGAGCAGATAGGCCTTCTGCCGGTGACGGCTCTGGAGGCATATGCCTTTTCCCATGCGAAGCCTGGAACGGATGATGCAGACCGGGCTGCCTGCGGGGAGAAGGTACTGGAGGTGCAGCTTCCCCAGAGCCTGCGCAGAATTGGAAATTACGCATTTTATGGCTGCAGGAAGCTGGAACGTATGACGCTGTATCATCAGACTGAGGATATTGCGGGTGGGGCGTTCACCGGCTGTTACCGCCTGCGGGAGATATATGTATATATGCAGAACGCATGGGGCTATTGTCTGAAGGATATTGTCAGTGAGCTGCGCCAGGAATTGAAGGTGACGCTCGATTACGGGGACGGTACGTCTGCAGAGCTATTGTTTCCGGAGTATTATGAGGAAGCGGTGGAAAATACACCGGCACGGATTCTGGAAACGCATTTTCACGGCTCCGGCTATCATTACCGGCAGTGTTTTCGTGATGGAGAACTGAATTTCCAGGAATACGACCAGCTATTTGGCGAGGCAGCGGCGTGGGAAAGTGTTGATTTTTGTATTGAGCTTTGTCTGATGCGGCTGCAGCACCCCTATAAGCTCTCTGAAGATGCCAGGGGAATTTATCAGGCGTGGCTGATAGAGCATCGCATGGAGGCGGCTTCGTGGTGTCTGGCATTTGAACAGCAGGGGGCGCTGGAATATCTCTGCACTTTTGTCGACTGGAGCGGGCAGGAACTGATGGCGCTGATCCGGGAGGCAAATGAGACGGGCAGAACGGAAAGCCAGAGTTTTCTGATGGACTATAAATATCGTAATCAGAAGCGCAGCACACAGACATTTGAGCTGTAGGGAACGGGAGGGAACTGTTTGCAGGATATTTTTGCGCGGGAGCAGGAGATCAGACAGCGGATGGAGGATGCCGGAAGGCATATCCTTCAGAATGCCAGAAATGAACTGTTTCTGCATATGCGTTTCCTGGATGTGGCATTGTCGTCTTTTTCTTACGTGATGGAGGAAGGCGTAGAGTGCATTGCCACGGATGGAAATTTTATCTATTATAATACAAAGCAGCTGGGCGGCGAATTCCGCACAGAGCGCAAACGAATTAACCGCGCTTATCTGCATATGGTGCTGCACTGCCTGTTCGGGCATGTATTCCGGCAGCCGCAGGGAGCGCAGGAATACTGGGACCTGGCGTGTGATATTGCCATGGAATCGATTATCGACGATATGCAGACGCGCTGCATAAAGCTGCCCGTTTCCTGGGAGAGGGAGAAGCTTTATAAGGAGCTTCACGAAAAGCTGAAGGTGCTGACGGCAGAGGGTATCTGCCATGTGCTGGAGGAATGGCAGCCGGGGGAGACCAGAATGCAGAAATGGCGCCGGGAGTTTACGGTAGATGATCACAGCCGGTGGTGCAGGGAACCGGAGCACCCGAAGGACATGCAGACACGGGATCGCTGGCAGGATATCCGTGAAAAGACGGAGATGGATATGGATACCTTTTCGAAGGAAGCGTCGGAGGGGAGCGGTGGTCTGAAGGAGCAGATGAAGGCTGCGCGGCGGGAGACGATGGATTACCGCACATTTCTGCGAAAGTTTGCGGTATTGAAGGAAACAGTGCAGGTGGATCCCGACCAGTTTGATTATGTTTTTTACAGCTATGGATTATCCTTATACGGCAATATGCCATTGATTGAGCCGCTGGAGACAAAAGAGGCAAAAAAGATTGAAGAATTTGCTGTAGTGATTGACACGTCGATGTCATGCTCCGGGGAGCTTGTACGGGCATTTCTGGAGGAAACGTATACGATTCTGACCGAACAGGAAACCTATTTCCACAGGATTAATCTTCATATCATTCAGTGTGATGAGCGTGTACAGGCGGATACAAAGGTAGCTTCTCTGGAGGAACTGAAGGATTATATGGAGCATTTTGAAATTATCGGCAGCGGCGGTACAGATTTCCGGCCGGCATTTGCCTATGTGGAGCAGCTTATCCGGGAAAGAGAATTTACCAATTTAAAAGGGCTTCTTTACTTTACGGATGGATTCGGAATTTATCCGAAGCGGATGCCGCCGTTTCAGACAGCGTTTCTCTTTATGGATGAGGAGGAATCTGACACCAATGTGCCGCCGTGGGCGATGAAGCTGGTGATCCGGCGGCGGGATCTGGAACAACATATAGAAAATAAAAAGATGTGAGGATCGTTATGAATATTAAGAGAGCGAAAGAAGAAATACGAAATTCCATTGAGGCATACTTAAGCAGGGACGCATATGGAGAATACCGTATTCCGCCGGTGCGGCAGCGGCCGCTGCTGCTGATCGGACCGCCGGGAATCGGGAAGACACAGATTATGGAACAGATTGCGCGGGAAAATAAGCTGGGGCTGGTTTCTTATACTATTACGCACCACACCCGCCAGAGCGCGATCGGACTGCCATTTATCCGCGAAAAAGAATTCGGCGGTAAAACGTATTCCGTGACAGAATACACCATGAGTGAAATCATTGCCTCGGTATATGAAAAAATGGAGCAGACCGGATTAAAAGAGGGCATTCTCTTTATTGATGAGATTAACTGTGTGTCGGAGACGCTGGCACCGGCCATGCTGCAGTTTCTGCAGTGTAAGACATTCGGTAATCAGAAGGTACCGCAGGGCTGGGTGATCGTGGCTGCAGGCAACCCGCCGGAGTACAACAAGTCGGTGCGCGAGTTCGACGTGGTGACGCTGGACCGGATTAAGAAGATTGATGTGGAGGCGGATTTTTCCGTATGGAAGGAATATGCTTATACAGCCGGTATCCATAATGCTATTATTTCTTATCTGGAGCTGAAAAAGGAACATTTCTACAAGGTGGAGACAACGGTGGACGGGAAATTATTTGCCACTGCCCGCGGATGGGAGGATTTGTCGCAGCTTTTACAGGTATACGAATCACTTGGCAAAACAGCGGATCGTGAGGTGATCTATCAGTACATCCAGCACTGGCGGATCGCAAAGGATTTCGCAAATTATCTGGATCTGTACAATAAATATAAAAAGGATTACCGGGTGCAGGAAATTCTGCATGGCAGAATCAGTGATGCGGCGGTGGACAAGATCCGCCGGGCGTCTTTTGATGAAAGACTCAGTGTGATCGGGCTGCTGCTGTCGGCTCTTCACGAACTGTTTGCCGGCGCGTATCAGATGGAGCAATATGTGACGGGGCTGTTTGAACAGCTAAAGGACTATAAAAAACTGCTGGGAGATGCCGCGCAGGAGTTTTCCGGGGAGGCGGCACAGCGGCTGCTGGAGGCGGCTGCGGAAAAATTTGCCGGAGAGACTGCGCGCCGGAAAAAGGCGGAGCACCTTACCAGAGACGGGGAGCATGTGCGGGTCCGGATCCAGAAAATGCTGGAGCATTATGCTGCAGCATTGAAAGCGCAGCATCCGGAGGACGGACAGCAGGCATTTGCACTGATCCGGGAATGGTTCGCTGCAGAGCCGTCCGGACGCAGCGAAGCGCTGCAGAAAGCGGATGCCGCACTGAACCATGTGTTTGATTTTCTGGAGCGCGCCTTTGGCGACAGTCAGGAAATGGTTGTGTTTATTACAGAGATGAATACGGATTATTATGCGGCATGGTTTGTGGATACCAACGGTTGTGACCGTTTCTATAAATATAACAAAAGCCTGCTCTTTTCCGAACGGCAGCAGGGTATTCTGCAGGAGCTGACAGATATTGAAGATATGCTATAACACCAGAGGCTTGCAAAGAATGGCGAACGAAGTGCGGACATTCTGGGATGAGCGCGGATAATACAACGGATAATACAAAAACACGGTGCCGGAAAATAATCCGGAACCGTGTTTTTTCACTATTAGTATGGATCGCCGACGATATGCACGTTGATGAGATTCGTCGTGCCGGACATGCCAAGCGGCACACCGGCGGTGATTACAGTCACGTCGCCGTCTTTTAAGAGACCGGCGGCAGTGGCCTCCTCGATGGAATGCTCAAACAGCTCGAAAGTATCCTGTTCTTCCTTTGTCTGGATCGGCACAATGCCCCAGCAGAGATTGAGCTGCCGCCATACGTGCGGATGCGTCGCGCAGCCGATGATCGGACAGGCAGGGCGGTATTTTGAAATAGTGTGGGCGGTTCCGCCGGATTTTGTGACGGTAACGATCGCCTGTGCTTTCAGGTCATGCGCTGTCGAGCAGGTAGCATAGGCAATCGCTTCAGTAATGTTCTGATGCCCACTGTTTGTGCTGATGTGGTTGAAGCGGTTTACATAATCAATATCCGCTTCGGTGTGCAGCGTGATACGTACCATGGTCTGCAGGGTTTCCACCGGATATTTTCCGGCAGCAGTCTCACCGGAGAGCATAATGGCGCTGGTACCGTCGTAAATGGCATTTGCCACGTCTGTTGCTTCTGCTCTTGTGGGACGCGGGTGTGTGATCATAGAATCAAGCATCTGCGTAGCGGTAATGGAAATCTTGCCTGCCTGGATGGTTTTCTTGATCAGCTTCTTCTGAATTGCCGGAACATCCTCCAGGGGGATTTCCACACCCATATCGCCGCGGGCGATCATGATGCCGTCGGAAACCTCCAGGATTTCATCAATGTTGTCAACACCCTCTTTATTCTCAATCTTTGCGATAATCTGCATGGTATCGCAGCCCTGCTCTTCCAGGATTTTGCGGATTTCAAGAATGTCCTGCGCTGAGCGTGTAAAGGAAGCAGCGATGAAATCGAAACCCATCTTGATGCCGAAAAGGATGTCATCACAATCCTTTTCGCTGACAAACGGCATAGAGAGTGATACATCCGGCACGTTTACCCCCTTACGGTTGGAAACAGGACCGGAATTCAGCACTTCACAGATGATATCAGTGTCGGTAACTTCTTTAATGGAGAGACCGATCAGACCGTCGTCCAGCAGAATCATATTGCCGGCCTTTACGTCTTTTACAAGATCGGTGTAGGTGACGGAGACGATGGAAGCGTCACCTTCCACCTCACGCGTGGTGAGTGTGAAGGTCTGTCCTTTCTGAAGCTGTACTTTCCCTTCCTTAAAGGTTTTCAGACGGATTTCCGGTCCCTTGGTGTCCAGCAGGGCGGCAACCGGAAGCTTTGCCTTATTTCTCGCCTTTTTCAGCGCGACAAAACGCCCGCGCTGTTCTTCATGTGTGCCGTGGGAAAAATTAAAGCGGGCTACATTCATGCCGGATTCAATCAGAGATTCCAGAACACCGGGCTGGTCAGTAGAGGGACCGAGTGTACAGATGATTTTTGTTTTTCTTAGCATAGTCAATCTTCTCCATTCGTTAAAATAAATTTGTAAATAATTTCTGCAACGGCATCGTGATTGTTGTCATGCTCCGTTACGTAATTTCCGTGTGCGTACAGGGATGGCTCTGCGTTTTTCATAATGACGCCGATGTGCGCCGCTTCCAGCATGGGGATATCATTGTCGGCATCTCCGGCTGAGATAGTATTTTCTAACGGAAGTCCAAGCATATTACAGAAAATCCGGATAGCACTGCCTTTTGATACGCCCACCGGCATAAATTCCAGATAATTTGGGCAGGAAAAGAAGCTGTCCACCTTTCCTTCTGCCCAGTCTGTAAGAGATTTCTGAAAGTCATGCAGCTTCTGCGGTTCGTCCAGATTGATAACGATGACCTTTTCCGGCTCTTCCGGCAGTGCCTGGCATACATCGTCCACGATCAGATACTGCATAGTGGTGGCTGTTGTGTAAGAAAGCAGCTCACGGGTATTGTGCCCGGACAGTACA
This sequence comes from Lachnospiraceae bacterium UBA7225, assembly GCA_002473385.1. Classification (GTDB taxonomy): domain Bacteria; phylum Bacillota; class Clostridia; order Lachnospirales; family Lachnospiraceae; genus Marvinbryantia. The sequence continues at coordinate 47,493 of DKTR01000035.1, read as the reverse complement.
GCATCGCGGGTGTAGGTATGAGCGTACAGACCGGCAGCCTCTGCCGCGTCCAGAAGGTGCCGGACAATGTCTGCCGGCAGTGTCTTTCTGTAAATGGGCTTTTTATGATAGAGATCATAAATACAGGCACCGTTGAATGTAATGGCATAGCAGCCCTCTGAATTTAAAGACATCTTTTCCGCGAATGTTATTGCGCTGACAGTGGCGCGCCCGGAAGTGATAACAATTTTGTGTCCCTGGCGCAGCGCTTCACGGATGGCGGCCATGTTTCCCGGCGTAATTTCTTTTTCGTCATTTAATAGCGTACCGTCCAGGTCGAGAAATAGAATCTTTTTTTCTTGCTTCATTGCTGTGATCTCCTCTTTCGCAGATTTGTCAGAATATGGTATGGGATACATAAGTTTCCGCGTCCCACACCGAGGTCAATATAAGGTTTATTGCTTCCGTGAAAATCCGAGCCGCCGGAAATCAGCAGACCATGCTGTTTTGCCATTTGCCGTACAAGATTTTCATCGAGAGCAGAGTGCGTAGAATAGATGGCTTCAATGCCGATCAGCCCGGCTTTTTTGAGGGAAGAGAGCAAAGTATCCATTTCATTTTCCGGCAGGCGGTAGAGCATCGGGTGTGCCAGAATGGGGATT
>DKTR01000035.1:43579-46557 GCA_002473385.1 Lachnospiraceae bacterium UBA7225 | reverse complement strand
GGTGTGCCAGAATGGGGATTCCGCCGGTGCTGGAAATCAGATGAACCGCCTGTACGGGGGTCACTTTTTCCCGCGGAACAAAATAGGGGCAGGTATCGCCGATATAGCGCGCGAATGCTTCCGGCATCTCTGTAACATAGCCGTGCTCCATGAGGTAGCGGGCAAAGTGCGCCCGCGTCCATACGGCATCTCCGAAAGCAGCTTCCATCTGCTCATGAGATATGTCAATGCCGCCTTCCTGCATTTTCCGGATCATTTTTTCATTTCGGATATCGCGGGAGTTCTGAAAGCGGGTGAGCTGTTCACAAAAATAAGTGCTCTGATAATCAATATCCAGCCCGACGATGTGTATATCCTTTCCGTGATATTCTGTGGAAAATTCAATCCCGGCGATCACTTCGACAGCAGTGCCATCTGCGGCGGTAAATGCTTCCGGCAGCCCCGCAACGGTATCGTGATCTGTCAGTGCAAACGCGCCCAGCCCTTTTTCCAGGGCATAAGAAACCAGCCCGGAGGGGGATAGCGTGCCGTCCGAACAATTAGAATGTACATGCAGATCAATTGTTTCCATTGAAAGCGCCTCCTGATTTTATAAAAATGAATATAAATTAGTATATCGCAAATTGCCATATACTTGCAAGAGGTGGGAAGAAAAAGAATTATTCCGGAATAAAACAAAACCCCGAAAGCTTTATTTCTAAATCTTTCGAGGTTTATCCAGCAGTTCGTAGGGGAATCGAACCCCTGTTTCCGCCGTGAGAGGGCGGCGTCTTAACCGCTTGACCAACGAACCGTACTTCGATATATTACAACACTTTTTTTTAAAATGCAAGTGTTTTTTTAAATTTTTTGAAAAATTTTTTCGATTCCGGTTGACAGGATTATTTTGCCGTCTGCGGCAGCAGGATAGTAAATACCGCACCGCCTTCCGGAGCATCAGAGACGGTCAGCTTTCCTTTGTGCAGCAGGACAATTTCCTTTGCAATGCATAAGCCAAGCCCGAAGTGCCCGCGGCTGCTCCGCGCTTCATCCGCACGGTAAAAGCGGTCAAAGATTTTTTCCTTCTGGTCATCGGGAATACCGGGACCGTTATCGGTAACCGAGATGGCAGAATATTTGTCTGTAGTTTTCGCGCACATTTGAACGGTGCCGCCAGCCGGTGTATAAGAGAATGCATTATCCAGGAGGATCGAGAGCGTCTGCCCGATCCTTTCTTTGTCGCAGAAGCAGGGAGTAAGCGCATCCTCCGGAAGATCGATCTGCAGATGCAGTCTCTTTTCGTGCGCTGCCGGCTCATATTTTTCGTAGGTTTCCAGAAGCAGGGTATCCAGGTCAGTCAGGGAGGGACGGATGCTCCAGGTTTTGTTATCGGAATTAGCGAGCAGCAGCATATCGTTTACAAGGCGTGTCATACGCTGTCCTTCTGATTCGATGGAACCGAAAAAGCGTGGCTGGTCACCAGGCGCGGCAGTGCGGGCAGCGGAGAGGGCAGACAGGATGACTGCAAGCGGAGAGCGCAGCTCGTGTGAGGCGGAGGCGATAAACTGGATCTGCCGCTGCCTGTTTTCCTTAATCGGGCGCAGCATACGGCCGATAAAGAACCAGGCAAGGATGGTGAGTATGATCCAGACAGCAGCGGAACCGGTGCCGAAAAACAGACGCTGCTGCCAGAGCTGTCCTGCAGGCAGAAAAGCCGGACACAGGATTACAATGTCGAGATAGCTGCCTTTGCGCGGCATCAGTGCCGCCATCACATAATATTCTCCGCAGTTCTTACTTGTCACTGAAAACGCTTCATACTGGCAGAGCACACTGGAGCTGCGGAAGGTTTCAGGATTCAGTCCGTATTCCGAGACGGCAACGGAGCGTGCGAGATCCAGCAGATCCTGGCTTGCATCGTGTGAACGCAGCCTGTTGTAGAGCAGCGGGGAGCCGCCGTCCAGAATATCAATTATAATCCCATAGTTGTGCTCCATCTGGGAAAGCCAGGTGTGGGAGAGAGTCTGCTGGCTGTCGATGTAGCTTAATATACTGCTGGCATTGTTGCGGAAAACTGTTTCATTCCGGCTGCGTATACTGCTTTCCGAGAAGGCGAGGCAAAGGCAGGTCATAATCAGCAGGATCAGTCCCATTGCCAGCGAACAGAAAAACGAGAGACGTAACTGTACTTTTTTAAACATTGGAATCCTCCAGGCGGTAGCCTACGCCGCGGACAGCCTTAATATTTAAGCAGCTTTTCAGAGATTTCAGCCGACGGCGAAGAAAATAAATATAGTTGTCAAGATTTCCATCCTCAATTTCCGCATCCGGTCCCCATACCCTTGCTAAAATCAGCAGACGGGGAAGCGTCTGGGCGGGATTACGCAGAAACAGCTCCATCAGATCGCCTTCGCGCCGGGAGAGGGTGCAGGAAACGTCGTACCGGCTTAAGGTTTTCTGGGCGCTGTCGTAGGTGAGATCTCCATAGGAGAAGATATGCTCATTTGTCCATACCAGTGGACGGCGCAGGGAGGAGCGGATGCGCGCTGTCAGTTCCTCAAAAGCAAATGGCTTTACAATATAATCATCTGCACCCATGTCCAGTCCCGCTACGCGGTCCTGCAGGTCGCCGAGCGCGGTCAGCAGAATGACGGGAGTGCGCACGCCGGAAATCCGGGCGTTTTTCAACACCGACATACCATCCATGCCGGGAAGCATCCGGTCCAGCAGTACGCAGTCATGCGCGCGTTCCTTCATTAAAAACAACCCCTCTTCGCCGTCGTGGCAGACATCAACGCCGTAGCCCTGCTTTTCTAATTGAAATTTTATAGAAGCACATAGCTTTTTATCATCTTCAATCATTAGAATCCGCATAACTTCTCACCTTCTTAATTGTAAAATTCAGTTGTTCCCGGGTTTTTGTTTATTGCTTATAATTCTAATAGTGAGTATAACATGAAAAACTCTAAAGTATCTCTAAAAAGTTTTTTCCTTTTTAG
>DKTR01000035.1:22874-43394 GCA_002473385.1 Lachnospiraceae bacterium UBA7225 | reverse complement strand
AGAGGATATTTAGAAAAAGCTTTGCTAAGCTTGTAGCGTGCACAAATAGCAGACTGTAAAACGGAGGGGAATATTTATGAGACGAAACAGGAAAGGAAGGCTTGCCGCAGTACTTGCGGCGGCAGTTCTGGCAGCAGGTATTGGCGGCTGCGGGAACACAGATAATACACAAGGTACACAGGCGCAGAGTATATCGGCAGAGGGCGGAAACGCGATGGGGCGTTATATGGAAAGCGAAATTGCACTGCCGGCGGATACGATGCGTATTTGCGATATACAGAAGCTGGCGGATGGCACGCTGCGCATTTTTGCAGGCGGATATAGAAGCATGATCTGGGATTCGAAGGATGACGGAGCAACCTGGGAGCAGAAAACAATTGTCGGGGAAGCGCTGGATCTGGATAAGGATATAACCATTTATGATGCCAGAATTTCACCGGACGGAAGTGTTTTTGCATTCTGGTATGAGGGAGGCTCTGATAATGAAATAGGTACCCTGTGCTTCGGAAAGATATTACCGGACGGCACCGCGAAGCGGGTTACTCCCAAGCTTCCCGAAACGGAGTCCTCTTATGGCACGATGGTTGGTCAGATAGGCTATATAGAAACTGGAAAAATTCTGATGCGCATTATCGGTATGGACCAGTTTTATCTGCTGGATGATGAGAGCGGGGAGCTGCTGGATACATTGAATGAAGAGGGAGCGTACTGTGATTATTTCCAGACGGGCGGCGGAAAAATTTTTATATTTGAAAGTAAAGGCGTGACTATTCTGGATTATGCTTCCGGCGGACAGAGCGAGGCAGACGATGCAGTGAAGGAAACGCTGGAGGCTGACAGTGAAAATCTATCACTGACCAGCACCTCAAGCTTTCCGGTTGTTATGTGCAGCGGGAACGATGACGGCATCCTGTATTTTGCAGACGACGAGGGGCTGTACCGCTACAGTGCGGGCGGCTCAGTGGTTGAACAGATTGCCGATGGAAAACTGAATTCTCTGGCAAAGCCGAGTGTTAGTCTGTGCGGTATGAGCGTTTCAGACGACGGTTCCATTCTGATGTCGGTGACGGACGAGGAAAGTCCGAAGCTTTTGCGTTTTGTATACGATGAAAGCGTGCCGAGTGTGCCGGATACCGAGGTGAAGGTATATACACTGGAAGATAACGTGGCGGTGCAGCAGGCAATTTCCATGTTCCAGACGCAGAACCCGAAGTATTATGTGAGCCTGGAGACTGGCATGTCCGGCGAAGATCCGGTGACGGCTTCCGATGCCCTGCGCACCTTAAATACTGAGATTATGGCGGGTAACGGACCGGATGTGCTGATTCTGGACGGGATGCCAATGGAATCCTACATGGAAAAGGGGGTACTGAAGGATATCAGCAGTATTTATAATGAGATTCTGCAGAGCGGGGGACTGCAGGAGAATGTTGCCGGAATTTATCAGAGGGACGGCGCAGTCTATGGGATTCCAAGCCGCTTTAAGGTGCCGGTTCTGATCGGAGATGCAGAGACGATCGGGCAGATTGAGGATCTGGAGAGCCTCGGAAGCACGGCGGAGCAGCTCCGCGCGCAGGACGGTGATGTGGAATCCATTCTGCACGTGATGGATGCTTACTGGCTGCAGAATATTTTCTATGGCGCATACTCACCGCTTATGCTGGCAAAGGACGGTACGGTGGATTCACAGATGCTGACGGGCTACATGACGGAACTGAAAACGTTGTTTGATCTGAATCACTACAAAGAGGAAGAAGTGGAGTACCGCATGATGACAAATCGCAGTGATTCATACGATTTTTCCCTCTATGTGTCTACGCAGGGACTGGTAGAGAAAACGGAGAAGCTGCAGCTTATGGATCTTGGCTCTGGCGAAGGACTGGCAACAGTTACATCCGTCTGCGGCTTAACCCCGGGGGTTGATTACCGGCTGGCTCCGGTGGGTGAAAAAAAGGTGTTTATCCCCTCAACAATCGTAGGAGTATCGGCAAAGAGCAGCCAGACAGAGGGCGCAGAGGAATTTGTGAAATTTATGCTGTCTGAAACGGCGCAGTCTGTCAATCAGGAAAGTGGCTTCCCGGTGAATAAAAAGGCACTGGATACAGAGCTTTTTGCAGAGAAGCTGGCGAAAGGAGAGCTTTCAGAGGACGAGCGCATTATTATGACCAGCGGATCCACCTGGATGAGTGAGGATGGGATTCTGCATGAATTTAATTTTGACACATTGGTTCCCGGGCAGGAGGAGGTCGACCGCTTTAAGAAACTGATCGATAGTCTGGATACACCATCCCTCACGGATGCCGTGATGGGGGAGCTGGTTGCAGAGCAGGCAGGAAAATGCATTACAGGAGAGATAACTGCAGAGGAAGCAGTGAGCGTGGTATGCCAGAAAATGAATCTGTATCTGGCAGAGTAAGGCGGTGCGCGTGATGAGGGGCATAGCTGCCGCAAAAGGGCGGCGGACCAGAAGACATCTGGCGGGCAGGCAGTGGGAGGGACTGATTTTTGTCCTTCCCAGCCTTACAGGGGTAATTGCATTTATTCTGGTGCCGTTTCTGGATGTCATCCGCCGTTCTTTTACAGAGGTGATGAGCGGAAAGTTTGCCGGACTGAAAAATTACCGGACGATTTTTTCGAACAGCGCTTTTTTGCAGGCGGCGGGAAATACGGTGCGTTTCACGGTGGTGTGTATTCCGCTTCTGCTGATGGGGTCACTGGCGGCTGCAGTGCTGCTGCAGCGTCAGAAACGGCTTGGAAGCTTCTTAAAAAGCATGTATCTGATGCCGATGGCAATCCCGGTGGCATCAGTGGTGCTGCTTTGGAAGCTGCTGTTTGCACAGGGCGGTATGTTAAACGGAGTACTGTCATTTTTTGGCGCAGCGCCGGTTGACTGGATGAATTCGGACTGTGCGTTTGGAGTGCTGGTGTTCAGCTACATCTGGAAAAATCTCGGTTATGATGTGATTCTCTGGCTGGCAGGACTTTCCGGCATACCGGAGAGTATTTACGAGGCGGCGCGGGTGGACGGCGCGGGCGAGTGGCGCTGTTTTGTAAGCATTACTATTCCCAATCTGCTGCCGTCGCTGTATACGATCGCCGTGCTGTCTTTCCTGAATTCCTTTAAAGTGTTCAGGGAGGCATACCTGGTGGCGGGTGATTACCCGCATAAAAGCATTTATATGATGCAGCATTTGTTTAATAACTGGTTTAGGGAGCTGTCTGTTGACAAGATGTCGGCCGGCGCAGTAGTGAACGCTGCGGTAATCCTTATGCTGGTGCTTTTGCTGCAGCGCGCATGGGAGAAGGAGTGAGCTGCGGATGAAAAATAAACTGCTTCTGCTTTTGCTGATACTGCTTGCAGCAATCTGTTGTTATCCGGTAATTTTTCTCCTGACGGGCGCGCTGATGGATAGCGCGGAGCTGAAAGAACGGCTCGGACCGGTGCTGGCAGGCAGCGGGGGATTTGTAGGCTGGGCGCTTCTGCCGCAATATCCGACGATGCAGAATTACGTGGAGCTTCTTCTGGACACCCCGGAATTTTTTGTGATGTTCTGGAATTCGGTAAAGCTGACGGCGGGAGTACTTGCAGGGCAGCTCTTGATCGGGGTTCCGGCGGCCTGGGGACTTGCGCGGTTTGAATTTCCTTTTCGAAAGCCGCTGTATACTCTGTATATTATTCTGATGATGATGCCGTTCCAGGTGCGGATGCTCTCGGATTATCTGGTGCTGGACGCGTTAAAGCTTCTGGACTCGCACCCTGGTATCATTCTTCCGGCGGTGTTTTCTACTTTTCCGGTATTTATTATGTACCGGTTTTTCCGGGGCATCCCGGAAGCGATTATCGAGTCGGCAAAGCTGGATGGGGCGGGCAGCCTGCATGTGTTTTGGTTTATCGGGCTGCCGCTGGGGGCAGGCGGAATTGTATCCGCCCTGGTGCTGAACTTTCTGGAATACTGGAATCTGATTGAACAGCCGCTGACGTTTTTAAAGGATAAGACTTTGTGGCCGCTGTCACTGTTTTTGCCGGATGTAGGGCTGGAAAAGGCGGGAATTGCTTTTGTGAGTTCGGTTGTTACACTGGTTCCGGCAGTGTTTGTTTTTCTGCTTGGACAGGATTATCTGGAGCAGGGCATCGCGGCATCTGCTGTGAAAGAGTAGAGGAGGGCAATATGAAAAAGAGAGTGGTTGGGGCGTTTGCCGGGTTTCTGGCGGCGATGCTGCTGTTTACCTTTTTATCACGGGCTGCGGACAGCCTGAGTATCGCCAGGGTTACTGTCAGAAAGGCGGAACGCGGAAAAATCAATCATACGGTGACGGGCACAGGAACAGTGATGCAGAACCGTGAGCAGGCAGTATCCACGCTGGCCGGGCAGACCGTAAAGAGTATTTATGTGGAGGAAGGACAGCAGGTGAAGAAGGGCGACCTGCTGTTTGAAGTTGATCTGATCAGCCTGAAGGAACAGATACTGAAGCAGAAGCAGGAGATGAAAAAAGCGGATCTGCAGTCGCAGGATAAGGCGAGCAGCCGGGCTGCGCAGGCGCAGAGAAATGCGATCAGCCAGGGGCGTGCGGCAGAGGATTACGGCGTAGCGGCTTCTAAGGGAAACACGGCGGTTTCGCGCGCCGCAGCGGAATTACAAAAGGCGAAGAAGAAGCTGAAAGCACTGGAAAACAGTGGGGAAATACCGGCAGGAAACGACCCGGTGGAGGAGGTGCTCAGGCAGACCTGTGAAGATAAGAAAAAGGAATATGAGGAGGCTGTAGAATATAAGAAGGAACTGGAGGATGCAATCGACAAGGAGGTCAGCCGGGCGCTGGCAGACCTTTCAAAAGGACAGGAGACAGCACGGCTGATGGCAGCGGAGCCGGAGATTCATTTCTCGGGGGAGACAAATTTTGCGGATATAGATCTGCAGGCGGCAGAGAATGCCGGTTCGGCGGGTGTCCCGGATATAGCAGCTCCCATTGTATCAGATGCAGAGGGGCCGGTTACACAGGGTACGGAAGTTTCGGTGGTGCCGGATACGGAAGAAATGACCACACCGGACACCGGGCAGCCGGTTACGCCGGATACAGATCAGCCAGTCACGCAGGACACGGGAGCTGCAGCCACACCGGACACCGATGAAGGACCGGTCACGCCGGATACAGGACGGACAGATACATCCGGCACGGATGATGACAGCGAGCAGATTATTGACGGGGAGATGGGAGGGCAGACGCAGGATCCATGGCTTTTAGAACAAAGAATCCGCCAGGAAAACCAGTATCTTCTTGACGAGGCCCAGGTGCAGATTCACATAAAGGAGCAGGAGAAGGCGGATGCCGATGCGGCGCTTGTTTCCTATCAGCAGGAAAAGGCAGCAGGCGAACAGACCAGCGTTGAGGAGATGAGGGCGCAGATTAAAGAAGAGATTGCAGCGAAGCAGCAGGCGTATGAGGATGCGGTGACAGCGGCAAACGACAGTCTGCGCAGCGCAGGCAGGGCTGTCGAGGATGCCAATGCGCTGCAGGGAACCGACAGCACTGGGGAAATTGATGCGATCACGCGTGAGCAGGAGGAATTGGTGCTGGAAAAGCTGGAAACGCTTCTGGAGGCGGACGGAAAGGTGACGGCGCCGATAGACGCTACGATTACAAAGATTAATCTGATGACAGGGGAAAAGACGCCGGATGGAACAGCAATGCTGCTTTCTGATACGGCAGCAGGCAATAAGCTGGTTGTGCAGGTAGACGAGAACCAGGAAAAATACATTGCGAAGGGTGATGATGCCACAGTTAAGGCAAACAATAAGAAGGCGGAGACGCTGGAAAATCTGACGGTGGATTCTGTACGGACGAATGAAGAAAACGCGGAGATTCTGGATGTGACGGTGCAGCTCCCCGCAAATTCGCTGGAGGCGGGTACTTCGGCGACGCTGGAGTCGACGCGCACCTCAGAGACGTATGACCGGTGCATTCCGATACAGGCACTCTATGAGGACAACGGAAAATATTACGTCTATGTGCTCTCGGAGAGCAGTACGGTGCTGGGGACAGAACTGACGGTGACGCGTCTGGATGTGACAGTGCTGGATAAGAACGAGACGAGCGCTGCACTGCAGCCGGGAGCACTCTCATCGGATCAGCAGGTGATTGTATCCTCGGACAAGGCAATTTCTGCCGGAAGCCGTGTACGTCTGATTGAGGAGTAGTATGAAAAAATATGTAAGAGGAACGCTCCGGGCATCTATGCTGCTTGTCATATTGCTTTTATATGTGCTTGGACAGCGTCAGGCGCGGGCACTTACGGCATGTGGGCGGACGGCGCTGATTTTGCTGGAGGGCAGCCCGCTGAGCGGACAGGATGTGGCAGAAATACGCAGCACAGAAGAAGAGCAGAAGCAGCCGCGCGAGTTTACAGCCTGGAATCAGGAAAATAATATAAAGATCGAAAACAGTAACCTTGCGCGCACGCATACGGTAGCGGCAGTTATTGCCTGCGGGCGTTCAGATCTGATCCTCGAGGGGACGGCGCGGCTGGATATGGATGACCGTGACGGCTGTCTGATCGATGCAAATACGGCGCAGAAGCTTTTCGGAAATACAAACATTGTCGGGCTGTCCGTGGAGGTCGGGGGAAAGAAAAAAATTATCCGCGGCATCCTGTACGATGCAGAGGATACTGTTTTGTATGAAGCGGGCGGTGCAAAGCAGGAGTTCACAAATCTGACGGTTAAGCTTGATGGCAATATGTCATATGAAAACCTGCGGCAGGATTTTATGGCACGTCATGCATTGAACGGAAAGTTTGTGCGTATGGATACGCTGGGGTGGATTTTAGGATCGCTCGTTTTGCTAATTCCATTGATTCTTGGATGCCGCCTGTTTATGCGCTGTCTGCAGGCAGCGTGGGAGTACCGGCAGGAACGGGAAGGAATTTTTCTTTTTACAGCGGCGGCAGCCTGTGCGGCGTGTTTTTTTGGACTCCTTGCCGGGCAGATCCGTATTCCGGCGGATATGATTCCCACCAAATGGTCGGATTTTGGCTTCTGGTCGGATCTTCTTGAAAAAGAGAGACAGTCTCTGTTGCTGCTTCTGCTTACCGAAAAACAGAAACCTCTGCAGAGCTTCGTTGAAAGCTTCTACCTTGGAGCAGGGGAGAGCCTTGCGGCGGCTATACTTGCGCTGAAGGTAAAAATATAGGGCAGAATCCGCCGGAGAAAACCACAGCAACAGCGGGTTGCTTGCTAAAGCTGAGGCATAAGGGTATAATGATGATACATTATTTATCAGGAGGATATCAATATGGAGATGCAGGACATACTTAAACAGCTGCGCGAAAATAATAATCTTACCCAGGAACAAATGGCAGCCCGGCTGATGGTTACCAGACAGGCAGTAAGCCGTTGGGAAAATGGTGAAACGCAGCCAAATACAGAAACATTAAAGCGGTTGTCGAGTGAATTTAATGTGTCAATTAATACCCTTCTTGGTTCTCCGCGACAGCTTATCTGTCAATGCTGTGGAATGCCTTTAAATGAAGACAGTATGATCAGCCGGGAGAAGGATGGCAGCTATAATGAGGATTACTGTAAATGGTGTTATGTGGATGGGAAATTTGTGTATACATCAAAAGACTCTTTAATTGATTTTCTTGTCAGCCATATGCCGAATTCCGAAAATGTGAAGGATGAAGACCGGCGCAGCCAATTTGATTTGTATCTCTCACAGTTAAAACACTGGAAATGATAGAAATGCTGCTCACAGCTGCCAGAACAATTATGACGGTCTTTACAGATCCCCGCTAATTTTTGTTTTTCCATACTGTTCTCCCTTCATGTGTTACGTGTTTTTCTCCGCACCTGGGGTGCGGGAGGGTTTCTGTATTTATTGTATCATGAGGGAGGCTTAATATTTGCTTACAAATTCTTAATAATCATGAATATACCGGTTTTCCATTTCTGCTTGCATTTTTTCGCGGGATGTTGTTATAATGCATAAGGAAATAAGCAGGAGAATGTAAAAAGGATAGAGTGATTTATGGCAAAGAAGACATATGACGCGGCGAGTATATCTGTGCTGGAGGGACTGGAAGCGGTCCGCAAGCGGCCGGGTATGTACATTGGCAGCGTATCCAGAAAAGGACTGAACCATCTGGTTTATGAAATTGTAGATAATGCGGTGGATGAGCATCTGGCGGGCTTTTGCAGCCAGATCGAGGTGTACCTGGAAAAGGACGGCTCCGCCACTGTGAACGACAATGGGCGTGGTGTGCCTGTGGACATGCACGAGAAGGGTGTCCCGGCGGAGCGTCTGGTGTTTACGACGCTGCACGCGGGCGGAAAATTTGACAATGACAGCTATAAGACCAGCGGCGGTCTGCACGGCGTGGGCTCATCCGTGGTGAATGCGCTTTCAACTTACCTGGATGTGAAGGTGAGTCTGGGCGGGCAGATTCATCACGACCGTTTTGAGCGGGGCATCCCGGTGGTAGAGCTGGAAAAAGGACTGCTTCCGGTGATCGGAAAGACGAAGAAGACCGGAACCTGCGTTAATTTTCTTCCGGATCCGGAGATTTTTGAAAAGACACAGTTTGCAGCGGAGGAGATCAAGAGCCGCCTGCATGAAACAGCATATCTGAATCCGGCGCTGACAATTATTTTCGAAGACCGGCGGGGGGAAGAGACGGAGCATCTGGAATACCATGAGCCGGACGGCATCGTAGGTTTTGTAAAGGACTTGAACCGCAACAAAGAGATGGTGCAGGAGCCTCCGGTATATCTGAAGGGTGAACAGGAAGGCATTACGGTAGAATGTGCATTTCAGTATGTGAATGAGTTCCATGAGAATGTGCTCGGCTTCTGTAATAACATTTACAATGCAGAGGGCGGCACGCATCTGACGGGCTTTAAGACGGCATTTACCGCTATTATGAATAATTATGCCAGAGAGCTTGGTATTTTAAAGGAGAAGGACGCGAATTTTACAGGCGCGGATATCCGCAACGGGATGACGGCGGTGGTGTCCGTGAAGCATCCGGCACCGCGTTTTGAGGGGCAGACCAAGACGAAGCTGGATAACCAGGATGCGGCTAAGGCAGTCGCAAAGGTAGTTGGAGACGAGGCAGTATTGTATTTTGACCGTAATCTGGAGATGCTGAAAAAGGTACTGTCCTGCGCCGAGCGGGCGGCAAAGATAAGAAAAACAGAGGAAAAGGCAAAGACGAACCTGCTGACAAAACAGAAATATTCTTTTGATTCCAATGGGAAGCTGGCAAACTGCGAGAGCAGAAAGCCGGAGCTGTGCGAGATCTTTATCGTAGAGGGGGACTCTGCAGGCGGCTCGGCAAAAATGGCGCGTAACCGGAACTTCCAGGCAATTATGCCCATCCGCGGAAAAATTCTCAATGTAGAAAAGGCGAGCATCGACAAGGTTCTTGCAAACGCGGAAATCAAGACGATGATTAATGCCTTCGGCTGCGGTTTTTCAGAGGGCTACGGCAATGACTTCGATATCTCAAAGCTGCGCTATGATAAGATTATCATTATGGCGGATGCCGACGTGGACGGCGCGCATATCAGTACCCTGCTGCTGACGCTGTTTTACCGCTTTATGCCGGAACTGATCTATGAGGGGCATATTTATATCGCGATGCCGCCGCTTTACAAGGCAATGCCTTCGCGCGGACCGGAGGAATACCTGTATGATGACAAGGCGTTAGAAAAATATCGCAGGACACATAAAAATTTTACACTGCAGCGCTATAAGGGACTTGGCGAGATGGACGCGCAGCAACTCTGGGAGACAACGCTGAACCCGGAAACGCGTGTACTTAAGCGTGTGGAGATCGAGGATGCGCGTATGGCATCAAGCGTCACGGAGATGCTGATGGGCACTGAGGTGCCGCCGCGCAAGGCGTTTATTTATGAACATGCAAAGGATGCCGAACTTGACGTTTAGTCAAAATATGTCTAAAACAGGACATCATGGCGGAAAAGGAAACAGAAAAGGGAATTATTGAGGTAATAAAAATATATGGAAAATATACAACAGCAGATCATCCGCACAGAATATTCGGAGATCATGCAAAAATCTTATATTGATTACGCCATGAGCGTGATTGTGGCGCGTGCACTTCCGGATGTGCGCGACGGTTTAAAGCCTGTGCAGCGACGGACGCTCTATGATATGTATGAGCTGGGTATCCGTTATGACCGTCCGTACCGTAAATGTGCGCGTATCGTCGGTGACACCATGGGTAAATATCATCCGCACGGCGATAGCTCTATCTATGAGGCACTGGTCGTAATGGCCCAGGATTTCAAAAAGGGACTTCCGCTGGTGGATGGTCACGGAAATTTCGGTTCCATTGAGGGCGACGGCGCTGCGGCAATGCGTTACACTGAGGCGCGGCTGCAGAAGGTCACGCAGGAGGCATTCCTTGCTGATCTTGACAAAAACGTAGTACCGTTTATACCCAACTTTGATGAGACGGAAAAGGAGCCGGAGGTTCTGCCGGTGCGTCTGCCTAACCTGCTGATCAATGGGGCGGACGGTATTGCAGTCGGTATGGTGACAAGTATTCCGCCGCACAATCTTGGTGAGGTGATTGACGCTGTCATTGCCACCATCAAAAACAGTGATATCACAACGGAAGAGCTGATGCAGTACATTCAGGGTCCGGATTTTCCGACCGGGGGCATCGTGGTCAATAAGGATGAACTGACGGACATCTACAAAACCGGTACGGGTAAAATCCGCCTCCGCGGAAAAATTGCCGTGGAAAAAGGAAAGAACGGGAAAGAGAGCCTTGTGATCAGCGAGATTCCCTATACCATGATCGGCGCGAACATTGGCAAGTTCTTAAATGATGTCGCAGCGCTGGTTGAGTCAAAAAAGGCGACCGATATTGTTGACATCTCCAACCAGTCGTCCAAGGACGGTATCCGCATCGTGCTTGAGCTGCGCAAAAATGCCGATACAAATAATCTGATCAATATGCTTTATAAAAAGACGCGCCTGGAGGATACCTTTGGCGTAAATATGCTGGCGGTATCGGACGGCAGACCGGAGACACTCGGACTGAAAAAAATTATCGAGCATCACATTGACTTTCAATTTGAGGTGAATACGCGCAAATATCAGACGCTGCTCGAAAAGGAGATGGCAAAGCGTGAAATACAGGAAGGTCTGATCAAGGCATGTGATGTTATTGACCTGATTATTGAAATCCTGCGGGGCAGCAAAAGCCGTGAGCAGGCAAAGGAGTGTCTGGTAAACGGTGCTGCGGAGGGTATTAAATTTAAATCGAGAAGCTCGAAAAAACAGGCGGAACAGCTTCATTTTACCGATGCACAGGCAACGGCGATACTGGAGATGCGTCTCTACAAGCTGATCGGTCTGGAAATTGCCGCTCTGCAGAAGGAGCACGATGAGACCATAAAAAATATTGCCCGCTACGAGGATCTTCTGAATAATTACGGCTCCATGGCAAAGCAGATCATTAAGGAACTGCAGGGCTTTAAAAAGGAATACGCCGTGCCGCGCAGGACGCTGGTGGAGAACGGCGAGGAGGCAGTTTACGAGGAAAAGAAAGTCGAGGAGATGGAGGTCATCTTTCTGATGGACCGCTTTGGCTACGCGCGCACTGTGGATGTTCCGGCTTACGAGCGGAACAAGGAGACGGCGGACGCGGAAAACCGTTATGTGATCTCCTGCATGAATACTGACAAAATCTGTCTGTTTACAGATACAGGAAGCCAGCATCTCATCAAAGTGCTGGACGTTCCCTTTGGCAAATTCCGCGACAAAGGCAAGCCGATTGATAACGTCTGCAATTACAGCAGTGCGCAGGAGACTATTGTCTATGCGGAGAGCCTGCAGAGGGTGAAAATGTCCCTGCTGATTTTTGGAACGGCACAGGGTATGGTAAAGCAGGTAGAAGGCAATGAATTCGATGTGGCGAAGCGCACCATCGCGGCAACAAAGCTGCAGGAGGGGGACCGGCTGATCAGCGTCCACCGGATGGATGCGGCGGAGACGGTAGTGTTTAAAACCGGGCATGATATCTGCCTGCGCATCCGGATCGGTGATATTCCCTTCAAGAAAAAGGGAGCCATCGGCGTGCGCGGTATCCGTCTGGGAGAAGGCGACCGGGTGGAGGCGATGTATTATCCGGACGGCGAACAGGATAAAGCAATCCTGTATAAAGAAAAGGAAATACGTCTGGATCGTCTGAAGATTGCCGGGCGTGATACAAAGGGCACGAAACTGCGGGGATAAAAGGGAGAACTTAAAGGAAAATCCCTGGAAAAACATGAAAAAAACACTTGTTTTTCCTGCAGAGCGTGCTATAATGGGGATGATGAGAATATGTTACTGGAGTGTGAGCGGGTTGCAAAACCCGCTCAATCTTATGTTGCCGGAAATGTGCAGAAGAAACCGGAGAGATGGTGGAATGCGCAGTGGACGGTATATCTGGAGGAATGCGGAGCATATGACAAAAAGAGAAATGTATGAGCAGAAAACAGAGGCAATTCTGCAGCCCATTGTAGACGCAAACGGGTTTGAACTGGTAGACGTGGAGTATGTAAAGGAAGGCGGAAACTGGTATCTGCGCGCATACATCGACAAGCCGGGCGGTATTACGGTGGATGACTGTGAACTGGTAAGCCGGGCAGCAAACGATATTCTGGATGAACAGGATTTTGTGGAGGAATCCTATATCTTTGAGGTCAGCTCTCCCGGGCTTGGGAGACCGCTGAAAAAGGAAAAGGATTTCATGCGCAGCATCGGGGAAGAGGTTGAGATCCGCACGTTCCGCGCCATTGAACGACAAAAGGAATTTTACGGAATTTTAAAAGCCTTTGATAAAGAATCGGTTACCATCGGATTGGAAGATGAGAGCGAAATGCAAATTGCGAGAGCTGATATCGCGTTAATCAGACTGGCATTTGATTTTTAAGGAGGAAAAGGGAAAATGAATAACGAATTAATGGAAGCACTGGACGTCCTGGAAAAGGAAAAGAATATCAGCAAGGCGGTTTTGCTGGAAGCAATTGAGCAGTCGCTGCTTCAGGCGTGCAAGAACCACTTTGGCAAGGCGGATAACGTTAAAGTGAATATCAATCCGGATACCTGCGATTTTTCCGTGCACGCGGAAAAGACGGTTGTGGAAGAGGTAGAGGATCCGGTAACGGAGATCAGCCTGGTAGATGCGAAGATGAAGGACTCCCGTTATGAGGTGGGGGATGTGGTAAATGTGGAAATCAAATCAAAGGAATTTGGACGCATCGCCACCCAGAACGCGAAAAACGTAATCCTCCAGAAAATCCGTGAAGAAGAGCGCAAGGTATTGTACAACGAATATTACAGCAAGGAGCGCGAGGTGGTGACCGGTATCGTACAGCGCTATCTCGGAAGAAATGTCAGCATTAATCTTGGCAAGGTCGATGCCATTCTGAATGAAAATGAGATGGTAAAAGGCGAGACCTTCCGTCCGACCGAGCGTGTGAAGGTATATGTGCTGGAGGTAAAGGATACGCCGAAGGGCCCGAAGGTACTGGTTTCCCGCACGCATCCGGAGCTGGTGAAACGTCTGTTTGAGAATGAGGTGACAGAGGTGCGCGATGGCACTGTGGAGATCAAGTGCATCGCCAGAGAGGCAGGAAACCGTACCAAGATGGCAGTGTGGTCCAACGATCCGGATGTCGATGCGGTGGGTGCCTGCGTCGGTATTAACGGCTCCCGTGTCAATACTATTGTGGAGGAACTGCGCGGAGAGAAAATTGATATTATCAACTGGGATGAGAACCCGGCGCTGCTGATTGAGAATGCTCTTAGCCCGGCAAAGGTTATCTATGTTGCGGCGGACAATGATGAAAAGACTGCGCAGGTAGTCGTGCCGGATTACCAGCTTTCTCTGGCAATCGGCAAGGAAGGTCAGAATGCACGGCTCGCTGCAAGACTTACCGGCTTCAAGATCGACATTAAGAGTGAGACGCAGGCGATTGAGGCAGGAGATTTCGATGAAATCGAGGAAGAAGAATATTACGAAGAGGACTACGACGAGTATGGGGACGCTTATGCTGAAGAGTATAGCGGGCAGTACGAGGATGAAGAGATGTATGCGGAGGAATCCGCGCAGCCGGTAGTCGAAGAATAAATCGGGAGATGGGAAATGGGTCAGACAAAGAAGATTCCGCAGCGCAAGTGCATCGGATGCCAGGAGATGAAAAATAAGAAGGATATGATTCGTATTCTGCGCACACCGGAAGATGAGCTTGTGATTGATGCTACAGGCAGAAAAAATGGAAGAGGCGCATACCTGTGTTTTTCAATGGAATGCTTTGAAAAGGCAGTGAAGAGCAAAGGGCTGGAGCGCTCGCTGAAAACGGGCATTTCTCCCGCGGTATATGATAGTTTGAAAAAGGAGATAGAGCAGATTGAGACAAAATAAAATACTCTCTCTGATCGGGCTGGCTACGAAGGCGGGCAAAACCATGAGCGGTGAATTCTCTACAGAAAAAGCGGTGAAGACCGGAGCCGCCTGCGTGGTGCTCGTATCTGAGGAAGCCTCTGAAAATACCCGGAAAAAGTTTCAGAATATGTGTACATTTTATGAGGTGCCGCTTTATTTTTACGGAACGAAGCTGGAGCTTGGTGCAGCGATGGGGAAGGAATTCCGTGCATCGCTTGCCGTGACAGATCCGGGGCTTTCCGATGCTATAATAAAGGAACTAGCCAACAGAGACGAACGGAGGTAGTGAGTATGTCGGAAATGAGAGTGCATGAGATCGCAAAAGAACTGGGCAGAGCGAACAAAGAAGTGATTGATTATCTGAAAGGGAAAGGAATAGAAGTAAAGAGTTATATGAGTATGCTGGAAGATGAACACGTAGAAATGGTACGAAAAGATGTGGGCAGCAGACCGGCTCCTGCGAGACGGGAGGCACCGCAGAACACTGAGGCAGGAGAAAAGCCTGCGCGGACAGGAGAAAAGACGGCGGAGACCGGCAGCAGACCGGCAGGGGCGCCGAAGAAGAAAAATATTACAAGGATTTTCCGCTCCCAGAACAGCCGTGCAGGAATTCAGAAGCCGGCGGGGATGAGAACCTCTGAGGATAGACCCGCAGGCACAAGAGCAGCAGGAGGAAGACCGGCAGGAGCACGTCCGGCAGGCAGCAGACCGGCGGAACCGGGAAGGACAGCAGGCAGACCGGCGGAACCGGGAAGGGCAGCAGGCAGACCGGCAGAGGCGCGCAGCAGGCAGCAGGCAGCAGGCACAGCAGCGGAGATAAAGGCATCCCAGGCGGCAGGTACAGCGGCGGAAGCAAAGGTGTCCCAGGCAGCAAATGCAGCGGCAGAGGTAAAAGTATCCCAGACGGCAGGCGCAGCGGCGGAGACAAAGGTGCCCCAGACGGCAAATGCGGCAGCGGAGGCAAAGATATCCCAGGCGGCAGGCGCAGCGGCGGAGACAAAGGCACCCCAGGCGGCAAATGCGGCGGAGACGAAGGCACCGCAGGCGGCAGGCGCGGCAGCGGAGGCAAAGACATCCCAGGCGGCGGAGACAAAGACATCCCAGACGGCAAATGCGGCGGCGGAGACAAAGACATCCCAGGCGGCAAATGCAGCAGTGGAAGTGAGAGCAGCGCAGACGGCAAATGCGGCAGAACAGAATAAGAGCGTGCAGGCAGCAGGAGCAAATGTGCAGCGCCCGGCAGAAAAAGCAGCAGTGCCGGAGAAAGCGGCAGAGGTAAAGGCGCAGCCGAAGCAGCAGAGCAGAGATAAAAACCAGGGAGAGGGCGGAAACCGCGGCGGACGTAATGACCGCGATAACCGTGGAAACCGCGATAGTAACAGAGACAGTAATAGAGATAGTAACAGAGATAACCGCGATAACAGCAGAGATAACCGCGGAACACGTAATTTTGGTGACCGCAATAACCGCAGCGACCGCGATAATAACAGAGACAACCGCGAAGTACGCGGCGACGGCAGCAGGGATAAACGCAATACGCGTAATTTTGGCGACCGCAATAACCGCAGCGACCGTGATAATAACAGAGACAACCGCGGCGGACAGGGCGGACGCAATTTCGGTGACCGCGACAATCGCAGCGGACAGAACGGACGGAGCTTTGGCGACCGTGACAACCGCATGGATCAGGGCGGCAGAGACAGTGGCCGCGGACGGAGCTTTGGTGATCGTACAGGCAGCAGAGAGGGACGCGGGCAGAATGGCAGAAATCTGTCGATTCCGCAGCCGGATCTTGGCAGCAAGCCGGTGACGAAGGAATCCAGGATTCGTGCCGATAAGGACAAAGAAAAAGATAAAGAAAAATACAATAAGCGTGACCGCTTCGACCGACAGGAAGGCGGTAAGGGGCGTCCAAATCAGAAAAATAATAATAATTCCGGCAAAAACGGGAAAACTGCCGGTAAGTTTATCAAACCGGTTACACCGCCGCCGGCAGAGAAGAAGGAAGATGAAATCAGAACTGTTACACTTCCGGAGCGCATGACAATCCGTGAGCTCGCTGATCTTCTGAAGGTGCAGGCTGCAGCAATCGTGAAGAAGCTGTTCCTGCAGGGAACAATGGTCACAGTGAACCATGAGATCGACTATGACATGGCGGAAGAAATCGCCATGGAATATAACTGCATTGCAGAGCATGAGGTAAAGGTCGATGTGATCGAGGAACTTCTGAAGGAGGAAGAAGAGGCAGAGGAGACTATGGTGGCAAGACCGCCGGTTGTCTGTGTTATGGGTCATGTTGATCATGGAAAAACTTCGCTTCTGGATGCTATCCGGAATACGCATGTGATCGCAAAAGAGGCGGGCGGTATCACGCAGCACATTGGTGCTTACACGGTATCCATCAACGGTCAGAGGATTACCTTCCTGGATACGCCGGGACATGAGGCGTTCACTGCAATGCGTATGCGGGGCGCCAATGCGACTGATATTGCAATTCTTGTGGTGGCAGCGGATGACGGTGTTATGCCGCAGACAGTAGAGGCAATCAGCCACGCGAAAGCAGCGGGAACAGAAATTATTGTGGCGATCAACAAGATCGACAAGCCGAGTGCCAATATTGACCGCGTAAAACAGGAACTGTCTGAGCACGGACTGATTCCGGAGGACTGGGGCGGAAGTACAGTGTTTGTTCCGGTTTCCGCGCACACACACGAAGGGCTTGACAATCTGCTGGAGATGATTCTTCTGACGGCAGAGATGGCAGAGCTGAAGGCTAATCCGAACAGAAGAGCGAGAGGTCTTGTGATTGAAGCTGAGCTGGATAAAGGGAAAGGTCCGGTGGCGACTGTGCTGGTACAGAAAGGTACTCTTCACGTGGGCGATGCGGTTGCGGCAGGCTCCTGCCATGGCAAGGTCCGTGCGATGATGGACGATAAGGGCAGAAGAGTGAAGGAAGCAGGTCCGTCTACTCCGGTGGAAATCCTTGGTCTTTCTGATGTGCCAAATGCGGGCGAGGTCTTTGTTGCCTGTGAAAACGATAAAGAGGCGAGAAGCTTTGCGGAGACCTTTATCAGCCAGAGCAAGGAGAAGCTGCTGGAGGAGACAAAATCGAGAATGTCGCTTGATGATCTGTTCAGCCAGATCCAGGCAGGTAATCTGAAGGAGCTTGGCATTATCGTAAAGGCCGATGTGCAGGGCTCCGTGGAAGCGGTAAAACAGAGTCTGCTGAAGCTGTCAAACGAAGAGGTCGCTGTCAAGATCATCCATGGCGGTGTCGGTGCGATCAACGAATCCGATGTCAGCCTTGCTTCCGCGTCAAACGCGATCATCATTGGTTTTAATGTCCGTCCGGATGCGATGGCGAAGGCGAGCGCGGAGCGCGAGAACGTAGATATCCGCCTGTACCGTGTCATTTATGATGCGATTGCGGATGTGGAGGCAGCCATGAAGGGTATGCTTGATCCGGTGTTCGAAGAGAAAATTATCGGTCACGCGGAGGTGCGTCAGACCTTCAAGGCTTCCGGTGTCGGAACGATTGCGGGTGGATATATCCTGGATGGCGTGTTCCAGAGAAACTGCTCCGTGCGCATCACGCGTGAAGGAAAGCAGATCTTTGAAGGCGGTCTCGCATCTCTGAAGCGATTCAAGGATGATGTAAAAGAGGTACGGGCAGGTTATGAGTGCGGTCTTGTTTTTGAAAAATTTAATGATATTCAGGAATTCGACCAGGTTGAGGCGTATATTATGGTAGAGGTTCCGCGATAGAGGGAAATGAGAAAATGAGAAAAAACAGTATAAAAAATACGCGGGTAAACAGTGAGGTGCAAAGAGAGCTTGCCGAAATCATCCGCAGTGAGATTAAGGATCCAAGGATCCATCCGCTGACATCGGTGGTGCTGGCAGAGGTTGCACCAGATCTGAAAACCTGCAAGGCGTATATCAGCGTTTTGGGCGATGAGCAGGCGCAGCAGAGCACATTGGAGGGTCTGCGGTCTGCGGTCGGTTTTATCCGCCGGCAGCTTGCCCATAATCTGAATCTGCGCAATACCCCCGAAATTCGATTCATTTTAGACCAGTCGATTGAATATGGCGTTCGCATGTCGAAGTTGATTGCGGAAAATCATGTGGAGAGATCGGAGGATGAAAATGGAGAATATGAAGAAGATCAGTGAGGTGCTGAAAGATGCACAGACTGTCGCCATTGCCGGGCATATCCGCCCGGACGGCGACTGTGTCGGCTCTTGTATGGCTTTAAAGCTTTATCTGGAGGAAAACTTCCCCGGTCTGGAGCCGGTGGATGTTTATCTGGAGGAGATACCGGCAAGCTATCATATCCTGCAGGGGACGGAGACGATCCGTCACGACTGTACTCCGGATAAGGAGTATGATCTGTTTATCGCACTCGACTGTGCGGATAAGCAGCGCCTCGGAGCGGCGGTAAAATATCTGGATACGGCGGAGCGCTCTATCTGCTATGACCATCATATCAGCAACCTTGGCTTTGCACAGGAAAACGTAATTTTTCCGGACAGCAGTTCAACTTCGGAGGTTATCTATCATGTGATGGAGGACGGGAAAATATCAAAGGCTGTGGCGGAGGCATTGTATATGGGACTGGTGCATGATACCGGTGTTTTCCGATATTCCTGTACGAAGCCGGAGACGATGGAGATTGCGGCAAATCTGCTGCGCAAGGGTGTGAATGGCAGTTACATTATTGACACTACTTTTATGGAAAAAACATATGTGCAGAATCAGATTCTTGGCAGGGCACTCCTTGAGAGCATTATGGTACTTGACGGCGCCTGCATTATCAGCGGCATTAAACGCAAGGACATGGATTTTTACGGTGTAAAGCCGTCTGATCTGGATGGGATCGTCAGCCAGCTCCGTTTGACAAAGGGTGTGGAGACAGCAATTTTTCTGTACGAGACAGCGAACCAGGAGTATAAGGTCAGCCTGCGTTCTAAGGAGAAGGTGGATGTCAGCGTTATTGCCGCTTATTTTGGAGGAGGCGGTCATGTCCGCGCTGCCGGATGTACTATGCAGGGCTCCTTTTACGATGTGGTAAACAATCTGACAGAGCATATTGAAAAGCAGATGAAAGCAGAAGAGACAACATGATAAACGGAATCATCAATGTTTATAAGGAAAAGGGCTTTACCTCACACGATGTTGTGGCGAAGCTGCGCGGTATTCTGCACCAGAAAAAAATTGGTCACACGGGCACGCTTGATCCGGAGGCGGAGGGCGTGCTGCCGGTATGCCTTGGAAACGGTACGCGGCTTTGCGACATGCTGACGGACAAGGATAAGACCTACCGCGCTGTACTGCTGCTCGGTCAGTCGACTGACACGCAGGATACGACCGGAACTGTACTTTCCACCTGCTGTCAGCTTCCGGAGGCAGAAACGGTGAGAAATGTTATTGCAGGCTTTGCCGGACCATATGAGCAGGTCCCGCCGATGTATTCCGCGCTGAAGGTGGGAGGAAAAAAGCTGTACGAGCTGGCAAGGGAAGGTAAAACCGTGGAGCGTCAGGCGCGTCCGGTGCAGATTTACGGGATTACGATTGAGAATCTTCAGCTCCCGCGCGTGACCATGACGGTTTCCTGCTCAAAGGGAACCTACATCCGCACGCTCTGTCATGACATCGGGGAAAAGCTTTGCTGCGGCGGATGCATGGAATCGCTGCTGCGCCTTCGCGTCGGCGCTTTTGAACTGAAGGACAGCCTGCGGCTGGCAGATATTGAAAAGCTGCAGACGGCGGGACTTCTGGAGCAGAAAATCGTGCCGGTGGAGGCCATGTTTGCACAGTATCCGGCGTTTCGCACAAGGGCGGAGGCAGACAGGCTTCTTGACAACGGAAATCCGCTGGAATGGTGTCATCTGCAGGAAGCTGCGGACAGCAGCCGGGCAGAAGGCTGGGTGCGCGTGAGCAATTCAGATGGGCGGTTCTGCGGAATTTATCAGTATGTTCCGGAGAAGAAACGCTATCAGCCGGTAAAGATGTTCCTATGAAAGCCCAGTCTCCATGCAGAACCGCGATGGGAGCTTGCT
>DKTR01000035.1:436-22542 GCA_002473385.1 Lachnospiraceae bacterium UBA7225 | reverse complement strand
GCAAAAAAGGCACGCGAACGCAGAGAGCGGGGCGGTTTGCGAATGCAGGGCAGGATTGCGGGAGTGCGCAGCACGGAGCAATCCGAGGGCTTTCATATTTGAAGAAGGCACATCAGCAGAACCGCGATGGGAGCTTGCTCACATGAGCGATTCTGCATGAGAGACGCTAACCGGAATGAGCAAAAAAGGCACGCGAACGCAGAACCGCGGGCTTTCATATCTGAAGGAGTGTAATATGAAATATATAGAAGGCTTTATGGACTACACCATGGACCGGGAGACAGCAGTCACGCTCGGAAAGTTTGACGGGCTGCACCGCGGCCACCAGGAGCTGATCCGCCGGATCTGCGCAAAAAAGGCACAGGGGCTGGAAAGCACGGTGGTGACGATCTGGCCGGATCCGAAGGCCCCTGCGCTGCTGACGAAGGGTGAGAAAAAGGCATTGCTGAAAAAGCTTGGCGTGCAGTGGTGGATCGACTGTCCGTTCCTTCCGCAGATTTCGCATATGGAGCCGGAAGAATTTGTCCGGGAAATTCTGATGAAGCGGCTGCGCGCGAAATATATTGCAGTTGGCAGTGATTTCCGTTTCGGCTATCAGAGAAAGGGCGACTGTGCGCTGCTTCGCCGGATGCAGGCAGAGTGCGGCTATGAGCTGGACATTGTAAAAAAAGAGTGTTATGAGGGGCGCGAGATCAGCAGCAGCTTCGTGAAGGAAGCGCTGGCAGAGGGAAATATGGAGCTGGCAAATGAGCTCCTTGGCTATCCTTACACAGTGCAGGGCGAGGTACTGCACGGGCGCAGAATCGGACGGACACTGGGAATGCCGACTACAAATATCATTCCGTCTGTCGGAAAACTGCTGCCGCCAAATGGTGTTTATGCTTCCAGAACTGTTATACAGCCGCAGGCGTATGAATCAGAGACGGCAGGGCGGCCGGAGATCCTCTGCGGGATCACCAATATCGGTTACAAGCCGACCGTAGGCGAATATTTCCGCGGGGTGGAGACTTACCTGTTTGACTATGAGGGAGATCTCTACGGCAGGATGATTGAAGTACAGCTTTATGCGCATGAGCGTCCGGAACAGAAATTTTCCAATATGGAGGAGCTGAAGGCGCAAATGCACCGCGACATAGCCTTTGGAAAAGAATATTTTCATAGTTGACGGAAGTATCCAGGTATGCTATAATTCTTAGGCGTGAATTCAGCCAACACCCAGGATTTGGACACTCCGACCAGTCCTTAGTGCCAGGCGATTAAAAAACAAGGAGGAAACATCATGATTTCGAAAGAGAAGAAACAGGCAATTATTGCTGAGTACGGACGCAAGGAAGGCGATACCGGCTCACCGGAAGTACAGATCGCGGTGCTCACCGCAAGAATCCAGGAGCTGACGGCTCACCTTCAGAATCATCCGAAGGATCATCATTCAAGAAGAGGTCTTCTGAAAATGGTAGGTCAGAGACGTGGCTTACTTGCATATTTAAAGAAAACTGATATTGAAGGATACCGTGCTTTAATCGAAAAACTGGGAATCAGAAAATAATCTGGCTATCAAAGGGACGGTTTTGCCGTCCCTTTCATGCGCAGAAGGCATAAGAGCCGGGACCACTGAAAAGCCAATCGGGGGCGGTTGTTTTTTCAGTTGTTTCGGACGTATGCTAAAGATGCATGAAAGCAGCCGGGGAAAAGGAGAAAAATATGTATAAGAGTTATTCTATGGAACTCGCCGGCAGGACACTCCGTGTAGATGTGGGCAGAGTTGCAAAACAGGCAAACGGTGCAGCTTTGATGCACTATGGCGATACCACCGTATTATCTACGGCTACGGCATCGGAGAAACCGCGCGAGGGTATTGATTTCTTTCCGCTCAGCGTGGAATATGAAGAAAAAATGTATTCGGTTGGAAAAATTCCGGGCGGTTTCAACAAGAGAGAAGGCAAGGCTTCTGAAAATGCTGTGCTGACATCACGTGTCATTGACCGTCCGATGCGTCCGCTGTTTCCGAAGGATTACCGCAATGACGTTACGCTGGATAATCTGGTGCTTTCCGTTGATCCGGATTGTGCACCGGAGCTGACGGCGATGCTTGGATCCGCAATTGCGACGGCTATTTCCGATATTCCGTTTGATGGTCCGACCTCTACCACACAGGTAGGTCTGGTCGACGGAAAATTTGTATTCAATCCGAACGCTGCCCAGAAGGCAGTTTCTGATCTTCAGCTTACCGTTGCTTCCACGCGCGACAAGGTCATCATGATTGAGGCGGGCGCAAATGAAGTGCCGGAGGATAAGATGATTGAGGCAATCTTCGCTGCACACGAGGTAAACCAGGAGGTTATCCGGTTTATTGACACCATCGTGGCGGAGTGCGGAAAAGAAAAGCATACCTACACAAGCTGCGCTGTTCCTGAGGAGCTGTTTGCAGCCATCCGTGAGGTTGTATCTCCGGAGGAGATGGAGGTTGCTGTATTTACTGATGAAAAACAGAAGCGCGAGGCAAATATCCGCGAAATCAAGGATAAGCTGGCAGAGAAATTTGCAGACAACGAGGAGTGGCTGGCGCTGATCGATGAGGCAGTATATCAGTACCAGAAAAAGACTGTGCGTAAGATGATCTTAAAAGATCACAAGCGTCCGGACGGACGTGCGATCAACGAGATCCGTCCGCTGGCAGCAGAGGTGGATCTGATTCCGCGTGTACACGGTTCCGCCATGTTTACCAGAGGACAGACACAAATCTGCACTATCACGACACTGGCACCGCTTTCTGAGGCACAGAAGATTGATGGTCTTGATGCGGCAGAGACCAGCAAGCGTTATATGCATCATTACAATTTCCCGAGCTACTCGGTAGGAGAGACGAAGCCGTCCAGAGGACCGGGACGTCGTGAGATCGGTCATGGCGCACTGGCAGAGAGAGCGCTTGTTCCGGTGCTTCCGAGTGAAGAGGAGTTTCCGTATGCAATCCGCACGGTTTCTGAAACTTTCGAATCCAATGGTTCGACCTCCCAGGCGAGTATCTGTGCATCGACCATGTCGCTGATGGCGGCGGGTGTGCCGATCAAAACAGCAGTTGCCGGTATTTCCTGCGGTCTGGTGACAGGCGAGACAGATGATGACTATATTGTCCTGACGGATATCCAGGGGCTGGAGGACTTCTTCGGTGATATGGACTTCAAGGTGGCCGGTACGCATAAGGGTATCACCGCGATCCAGATGGATATTAAGATTCACGGCCTGACACGTCCGATTATTGAGGAGGCAATCGCAAGAACGAGAGAAGCGCGTCTCTACATTCTGGATGAGGTGATGGCAAAAACGATTGCAGAGCCGAGAATGGAGCTTTCTGAGTATGCGCCGAAGATTCTTCAGATTAATATTGATCCGCAGAAGATCGGCGATGTAGTCGGACAGAGAGGAAAGACCATTAACACTATCATTGAGCGCACTGGCGTGAAAATCGACATTACAGATGATGGTGCCGTTTCCATCTGTGGAACAGACAAAGAGCAGATGGCGCGGGCAATGGATATGGTCCGCATCATTACCACAGAATTTGAAACAGGACAGATCCTTACCGGAACGGTAGTCAGCATTAAGGAATTTGGCGCTTTCCTGGAATTCGCTCCGGGCAAGGAGGGGATGGTTCACATCTCCAAGATTTCTAAGGGCAGAATTGACAAGGTTGAGGATGTCTTAAAGCTTGGCGATGTTGTGAAGGTTGTATGCCTTGGCAAAGACAAGATGGGAAGAGTAAGCTTCAGCATGAAGGATGTTGAGCAGTAAGTGATAAAATATGCGCCTGGTTCCGCACTGGAATTGGGCGCGTTTTGCATCGGGGCAGAGCCAAAATGCGCATAGCCTGCCCTTCTTTTTCATATGCTGTACCATAATGGAAAAGTGGGAGTGGTATCATGAAAAAGAAAAAATGGAAACAGAAGGCGGGGCGTGTCTGCTGCTTATTTCTGATGACGCTGCTTTTGTGGCAGAGTGCGGCAGCAGGGGCAGAGGAAGACAGTCTTGCGCTGGAATCGCCGTCTGCGCTTCTGATGGAGGCATCTACAGGGACGGTGCTTTACGAGAAGGATGCGCACACCAGGCGCAGCCCGGCCAGCGTGACAAAGGTTATGACAACGCTGCTGATTTTTGAGGAGCTGGAAAAGGGCACAATTAAGCTGGATGATGAGGTCATCACCAGTGCGCACGCCAAGTCAATGGGCGGCTCGCAGGTATTTCTGGAAGAAGGGGAAAAGCAGACCGTCGATACACTGCTGAAATGTATTCTGGTATCTTCGGGAAATGATGCCTCGGTGGCGATGGCAGAGTACATTGGCGGCAGCGAGACGGAATTTGTCAGCAGGATGAATCAGAAGGCAAAAGAACTTGGCATGGCGGATACGCATTTCGAGGATTGCTGCGGACTGACAGATTCTGATAATCATTATACGACTGCCTATGATATTGCTCTGATGTCGCGTGAGCTGATCACCCGGTTCCCGCAGGTTCATGATTATACGACTATCTGGATGGACACAATTACTCATGTGACGCGGCAGGGAAGCAGTGAGTTTGGCCTGGCGAATACCAATAAGCTTCTGCGCAGCTATGACGGCTGTACGGGACTGAAAACGGGAAGCACCAGTAAAGCATTGTTTTGTATCTCGGCGACGGCAGTGCGCAGCGATATCGAACTGATCAGTGTCGTAATGGCGGGACCGGATTCCAGGACGCGTTTTGCAGATGCCGCTGCAATGTTAAATTATGGTTTCGGCAAATGCCGGCTGTATATAGACAACGATCCGGTAAAGCTGCCGGAGCTGATCGTGAAGAAGGGGCTTGAGGACAGCGTTTCCTGCCACTATGCGGAGGAATTCCGTTATCTGGATGTGAATGGGCAGAATCTGGATGCCGTCGAACGGAAGCTGGAGCTGCCGGGGGAGATCACCGCGCCGGTCCGGCAAGGTGCCGCTGCCGGACGGATGGTTTATCTGCTGGACGGCAAAGAAATTGGCAGCGTGGATATTGTGCTGGATAAAGACATTGAGAGAGCGGGTTATCTGCATTATCTGCGGCAGGCGTGGAAAGCACTGCTGCTCGCCGCATGATTTAGTATACGGAGTATAAAGCACCCAAAACGGGCAGGCTGGGAGAGACGATGAGCAGAATCAGAATGAGACATTACCGGATAGCGATGCCGGAAGGGGATAATAAACCAGAAAAACCGATCCGTGTTGTGATGATCGGAGACCTGCACAACCGTGTGTTCGGGGAGGGGAATAATCAGCTTGTGGAGATTATTCAGAAGCAGTACCCGGACGTGGTTTTTTCCGTGGGAGATCTGACGGTGTGCCGGGCCGGGCAGGAGGTAAATCTCGATGCAGGACTTGCGCTGCTGAAGCGGCTTGCCTGTGACTGTCCGGTTTATTGCGTGAATGGAAATCATGAATACCGTATGAAAATATATACGGAAACTTACAGGGGCGTATATCAGAAGCTGGTCAGAGAACTACAGAGAGGCGGCATCACTCTTTTGGAAAATGCGCATGTGCAGGTGGAGATAAACGGTGCGCGTCTTATGGTTCACGGGCTGGAAATCCCGGAAAAGTATTATAAAAGATTTAGTAAGGCTTTTATGACAGCAGAGGAGATCCGCACACTGATCGGAGAGCCGGAAGAGGACTGCTATAACATTCTGCTGGCGCACAATCCGGTCTTTTTTGAGAGCTATGCGCTCTGGGGCGCTGATCTGACGCTCTCCGGACATCTGCACGGCGGTCTTGTGCGGCTTCCATTTATCGGTGGACTTGTCAGCCCACAGGTAAAGCTGTTCCCGCGATATACGCAGGGGCTGTATGAAAAATACCGGCATAAAATGGTGGTGACAGCGGGGCTTGGCTCGCATTCTTTTGCACTGCGCATCAATAATCCGCCGGAGGTGGCGGTACTGGAGCTGATATAATGCCAGGTGTGGACGGTGGAAAGACAGATAAAAGTACCGGCAAAAAACGGATGAAGGCAATACAGCGGACAAAAGCGGACAGCGGCAGGAGGTATGTATGGGAATCCCGGTAAAGCTGCAGGAATTCGAGGGACCGCTCGATCTGCTCCTGCATTTGATAGATAAAAACAAGGTGAGCATTTTCGA
The DNA here is from genome assembly GCA_002473385.1 of Lachnospiraceae bacterium UBA7225. Taxonomy (GTDB): domain Bacteria; phylum Bacillota; class Clostridia; order Lachnospirales; family Lachnospiraceae; genus Marvinbryantia. Next base: position 16,394 of record DKTR01000035.1, on the reverse strand, counting down.
CATTCCAATTGTCGAGATTACCAGTCAGTATATGGAATATATCCAGGCGATGGAGACTGCCGATATGGGTGTGATGAGCGAATTTCTGGTAATGGCATCCACGCTGCTTGACATCAAATCAAGAATGCTGCTCCCTCCGGAGAAGGATGAAGAGGGTGAGCCGCAGGATCCGCGTCAGGAGCTGGTGGAGCGCCTGCTGGAGCATAAGCTCTATAAATATATGTCCTATGAGCTGCGTGACCGCCAGGGGGATGCGGCAAAGGCGGCGTACCGGGAGCCGGATATGCCGCCGGAGGTTCTGAAGTACCGGGAGCCGGTGGATGTACAGACCCTGCTTTCGGAGGTGACACTGGCGCGTCTGAATGCCATTTTTCAAGATGTGATGAAGCGCCAGGAAGCGCGCGTAGACCAGGTACGCAGCAGATTCGGTACAATGGAAAAAGAAGAGGTGGATCTGGATGAAACCATCGCTCATGTGGAAAACTATATTGCCGGACATAAAAAATGCAGCTTCCGCAGCCTTCTGCGGAACCGAAAAAGCAAAATGCAGGTGATCATTACGTTTCTGACAATTCTGGAAATGATGAAAACCGGAAAAATAGAGATTGAGCAGGACGATATTTTTGCGGATATTCTGATTACCGCAAAGTAAGGTGAGGGTAAACGTGGAGAGGAAAAAACTGGAGGCGGCAGTAGAGGCGATTCTCTTTGCCAGCGGGGAATCTGTAGATGCGGCAAAGCTTGCGAAGGCAATTGAACAGGACGTGGAGACGACGAGAAAGCTTGTCCGGGCAATGATGGACCGCTATGAGGCAGAGGACCGTGGCATCCGGATCGTAGAGCTGGATGGCTCTTTTCAGATGTGTACAAAGCCGGAAATGTTTGATTATCTGGTACGCATCGCAAAGCAGCCGCGCAAGGCAGAGCTGACGGATGTTGTTCTGGAAACGCTCTCTATCATTGCTTATAAACAGCCAATTACGAAGCTGGAGCTGGAAAAAATCCGCGGCGTGAAATGTGACCATGCCGTTAACAAGCTAATTGAGTACAATCTGGTGAAGGAGCTGGGCAGGCTGGATGCGCCCGGACGTCCGCTGCTGTTCGGGACGACGGAGGAATTCCTGCGAAATTTCGGTGTGCAGTCTCTGGCAGACCTCCCACCGGTAAATCTGATGAAGGTAGAGGATTTCAAAGCGGAGGCGGAGGAAGAAGTAAGGCTTACTCTGCAGGTATAATTGTTTTGGTATGCCGCCAGAGGCACAGACATGTAAAAAGATAGGAGATACGGCAATGCCTACCACTTATGCACATGATTTATTTGGAAAAACAGTATATGGAAAGCTAAACAGTGAGATAAGGGAAATCATCGCGCGCCACCAGATGGCGTATACGGTCGGGCTGCATGGACCGGATATTTTATTTTATGTGCGTCCGTTTCATAAAAACTGCATTAATGAGCTGGGGCAGCAGCTGCATCAGGAGGAGGCCGCCGTTTTTTTTGAAAAGGGAGGCGGGCTGTACCGCAGGACAAAGGATGAGGGAGTCTTTGCGTATCTGCTGGGGTTTGTCTGTCACTTTATGCTGGACAGCACATGTCATCCTTATATCGGAGATTATATGAGACGGACAGGTGCGGGACACGATGAAATTGAGACGGAGCTGGACCGCGCTCTGATGGAGGATAGCGGGAAAAATCCGTTCTTTTATCATCCGGCATGCGTTATCCATCCGACGAAGGATTGCGTCCGCAGTATTGCGGCGGTTTTGCCGGAGGTTTCGGAAAAAGAGGTACACCATATGCTGCATGCTATGAAATTTTATACAGGCATCACAGTGTGTCCGACATCCTTTAAGCGGAAAGCCCTGCTTGGTGCGGCGAAAGCGGCCGGGGCTTATGCTCTGGTACAGGGGCGCATCATGCGGAAGGAGCGGCGCCCGGTGTGCGAGGAGAGTACCAGAGAACTGAAGCGGCTGTTCTGGCTTGCCGTGCCGGAAACGGTGACGGTGCTTGAGCGATATTATCAGAGTGTGCTCTCTGGCGAAGAGCTGGACGCGCGCTTCAACCGGAATTACAAATGACGGGGCTGCAGTCTGCGGTGACTGCCCGTCATAATTGAAAGAATGCGGACATATCCTGTTATCATAAGAAATCCGGGCGCAGAGAGGTTTTTGGACGCCGGGAAAAAGCAGAGAGAAGGGGGATATGCCGTATGAAAAAGAGATGGCGCTGTTTTCTTGCCTGTCTGTCTGCTCTGGTGACGTTGTTTCAGAGCAGCGGGGCGGCGATGGAAAATGTACCGGAGGAATTACAGAACCTATACGCCCATAGTGCTGTGCTGATGGATGGCAGCAGTGGGCGTATTCTTTTTGGAAAAAACGAGGAGGAAGTGCTGCCAATGGCGAGCACGACTAAGATCATGACCTGTATTCTGACGCTGGAGAGCGCACGTCAGGGGGAAATTGCGACGGCGTCTGCTAATGCGGCGGCACAGCCAAAGGTACATCTCGGTGTACAGACGGGAGAAGAATTTTATGTGGAGGATCTTCTGTATTCACTGATGCTGGAATCACATAACGACAGCGCTGTAGTAATTGCGGAGCATATCGGCGGGAGCGTGGAGGGATTTGCTGTCATGATGAATGAAAAAGCAGTGGAACTTGGCTGCGAAAATACGCATTTTGTTACGCCAAACGGGCTGGATGCCACAGACAGCGGCGGAGCGCATTCCACGACGGCGACCGATCTTGCACGGATTATGCGGTATTGTGTGAGCATATCGCCGCAGCGGGGGACATTTTTGAAAATCACACAGACGCGCAGCTACAGCTTCTCTAATGTAGAGCAGAGCCGCAGCTTCTCCTGTCAGAACCATAATGCGTTCATGGACATGATGGAGGGAGTCATTTCTGGAAAGACCGGTTATACCGCCGCAGCGGGCTATTGTTATGTCTGTGTCCTTGAGAGTGAGGGAAGGCTGTTTATTGTGACGCTGCTGGCATGCGGCTGGCCAGATAACCGCACCTGGAAGTGGCGCGATGCAGGCACCCTGCTGACCTACGGCACGGAAAATTACCGCAGCCAGACAGTGCGCTGTGAGGAAAAGGCGCACACCCTCACGGTAGAAGGAGGTCTTGGCAGTGATAAAAATCCCTGGAGAACGGCGGCTGTGGAGGCAGTACCAGATACATCGAAGGCTTCGGGAAAACAATATCTTTTGCGCAGGGATGAGCAGATCCGCAGCCGCTTGACAGTCCGGAAAACCCTTCTGGCGCCGGTAGAAAAGGGAACTGTGGTCGGAAAGATCAGCTATTATCTCGGGGATCTGCTGCTGGAGGAATATCCCCTGGTGACGACATCCGGTGTTCCGGCAAAAAGCTTCGGGGACTGGCTTTTCTGGGTATGGGAGAACTATATGCTGTAAATCTGTGGAGGGGATTTTCAATTGATTTGAAAAGGCGACGGGGAATGAAGTGAAAAGCAATGAAAAAAGTTTGTCAAAATGTCGACAAAGGTCTTGCCTTTATGTTTGAAATCAAGTACAATGATAAACGGCAGATAATTGGTTTCAATTTATCTAATATAGAAAATGGAGGGCTGAAAAATGAGTAACACAGCACAAACCTTAGCAGGCAAAAGAATCGCAGCTTTGCTTGATGAGAACAGTTTTGTTGAAATCGGTGGAAGTATTACTGCCAGAAACACGGACTTCAACATGGCAAAAGCAGACACTCCGGCAGACGGTGTCATTACCGGATATGGCTTGATTGACGGCAGTCTGGTATATGTATACAGCCAGGATGTTTCTGTTCTCGGCGGCACAATTGGAGAGATGCACGCGAAGAAAATCACAGGTATCTACGATCTGGCAATGAAGATGGGCGCACCGGTTATCGGGCTGGTAGATTGCGCAGGTCTTCGTCTCCAGGAAGCGACAGATGCATTGAATGCTTTTGGCGTGATTTATGAGAAGCAGGCGCTTGCTTCCGGTGTCATCCCGCAGATCACAGCGGTATTCGGTACCTGCGGCGGCGGTCTGGCGATCGTACCGGGGCTTACTGATTTTACATTCATGGAAGAGAAAAATGCAAAATTGTTTGTAAATTCTCCGAACGCACTGGATGGCAATACAAAAGAGAAGTGTGATACGGCGTCCGCAAAGTTCCAGAGCGAAGAAGCTGGTCTGGTAGATTTTGTGGGCAGTGAGAGCGAGATTTTCGCAGGTATCCGTCAGCTTGTCGGCATGCTTCCTGCAAACAACGAGGATGATATGTCTTATGAAGAATGCGCTGACGACCTTAACCGCGTTTGCGCAGATCTGGCAAATTGTGTGGGAGATACTTCGATTCTTCTTGGACAGATTGCAGATGACAATGTTTTTGTTGAGACAAAGGCAGCGTATGCGAAAGAGATGGTAACCGGTTTCCTGCGTCTGAATGGACAGACCGTCGGAGCTGTTGCAAACCGTACAGAGGTATACGATGCAGAAGGAAACAAGACTGATTCCTACGACGCTGTTCTGACAAAGAAGGGTGCGGTAAAGGCAGCAGAATTTGTACAGTTCTGCGATGCGTTCAGCATTCCGGTGCTTTCTCTTACCAATGTGAAGGGCTTCAAAGCAAATATGCACTCTGAGAGAGGCATTGCAAAGGCAGTCGCAAAGCTTACATATGCGTTTGCTAATGCAACCGTTCCGAAGGTAAACGTTGTAATCGGCGCAGCTTACGGCAGCGCTTACGTTGCGATGAACAGCAAGGCAATCGGCGCAGATATGACTTTTGCGTGGCCAACGGCTGAGATCGGAACTATGGATGCAAAGCTTGCGGCAAAGATTATGTATGCAGATGCTGATGCGGCGACGATGAATGAAAAGGCAGCAGAGTATGCAGCTTTGCAGACCAGCGCGGCATCCGCAGCAAAGAGAGGCTATGTTGATGCAATTATTGATGCCTGCGATACCAGAAAATATGTGATTGGGGCATTTGAAATGTTATTCACAAAAAGAGAAGACCGTCCGGCGAAAAAACACGGCACGGTTTAAGCGAGGTGAATGATATGAGAAAATTTAAAGGATTAGTTGTTTCACTGTCTGCAGCAGCGATGTTTGCACTTGCAGCAGCTCCGGTTTACGCGGAGGAGACGACAGAAGCGGTGACAGAGGAGCAGGCGACGGAAGCAAAAGAAGCTACTTCTGCTGCCCTTGTGAAAGCAGATGACAGCGTGAGCAGCAGCGACAGCGAAACGCTTGCAGATTATGCATCTGAGACAATCAGTCTGATTGCGGGCATGTCTGATGCGGAGCTGGATGAGATTGTGAATCCGCCTTCAATTTTAAGCGTCCCGCCAGATTATTCCGTTGCGGCGGTGGAATCCTGGCTGTCTGTAAGAGGTGTACTCGGCGGCTTTATTGAAGCAAAGGAACACGATATCTCAGCGGACAGCAGCACAATTACCATTGAATCTACCTGCGATTTCGCGAATGGAGAAGGAATGGTGACGATCGTACTGGACAGAAAGACCCTTACACCGGATTCCATCAGCTTTGCGGAAGCAAACAGTTCGCTTGGTAAAACAATGCAGGAAGCGGCAATGAACACCCTGATGGGTATCGGTATCGTATTCCTCGTACTGCTTTTTTTAAGCTTCCTTATTGGTCAGTTCAAGCATATCGGAAAATTAGAGGAATCTATGGCGAAAAAGGACGCGGCTCCGGCAGCGAAGACAGCAGCGGTTCCGGCAGCGCCTGTGGCAGCACCGGCTCCTGCAGAGGAGACCGTGGACGACGGCGAGCTGATCGCTGTAATCGCGGCTGCAATCGCGGCAGCAGAGGGAACTACCACAGACGGATTTGTAGTGCGTTCTATTAAGAAAAGCAATCGCAATAAATGGCAGAGAGCCTAACATCGAAATCAGGAGGAAAAGAAAATGAAGAGTTATACAATTACTGTAAATGGCGTAGCATATGACGTAACCGTAGAAGAGGGAGCAGGCGGCGCAGCAGCTCCGGCAGCAAGACCGGCAGCGGCACCGAAGGCAGCTCCGAAGGCAGCTCCGGCTCCGGCAGCGGCTCCGGCTGCAGGAGGAGCAGGCGCTGTAAAGGTTACAGCTTCCGTACCGGGTAAGGTATTTAAGGTAGAGGCAAGTGTCGGACAGGCTGTAAAGACCGGCGACACCATTGTTATCCTGGAAGCAATGAAGATGGAAATCCCTGTTGTAGCTCCACAGGACGGCACAGTTGCAAGTATTGACGTGGCAGTCGGCGCAGCAGTAGAAAACGGCGACGTACTGGCATCTCTGAATTAATTGCAAAGCGCGTATGTAACACTACAAAACAGGAGGTAAGACAATGTCATACATTACAGATACATTAGGCAATCTGCTCCACCAGACAGCGTTTTTTAACCTGACCTGGGGCAACTACCTGATGATAGCAGTGGCATGTGTATTTTTGTACCTTGCTATCAAACATGGTTTTGAGCCGCTTCTGCTGGTTCCGATTGCATTTGGTATGCTGTTGGTAAACATTTACCCGGATATCATGGCGAAACCCGAGGAAATGTCCAATGGCGTAGGCGGACTGCTCCATTACTTCTATATTCTGGATGAGTGGAGTATCCTGCCGTCACTTATTTTTATGGGTGTCGGAGCAATGACGGACTTCGGTCCTCTGATCGCGAACCCCAAGAGCTTCCTGCTCGGCGCTGCCGCACAGCTTGGTATTTACATGGCGTACTTCCTTGCTATTTTCCTTGGATTTAACGGAAAGGCAGCAGCAGCGATCTCGATCATCGGAGGCGCAGATGGCCCGACCTCTATTTTCCTTGCCGGTAAACTTGGACAGACCTCCCTTATGGGACCGATCGCGGTGGCAGCATATTCCTATATGTCCCTTGTTCCGATCATCCAGCCGCCTATTATGAAAGCGTTTACCACAGAGGAAGAGCGTAAAATCAAGATGGAACAGCTCCGTCCGGTATCTAAACTGGAGAAGATCCTTTTCCCGATCATCATCACAATCGTTGTGTGTCTGCTTCTGCCGACCACAGCTCCGCTTGTTGGTATGCTGATGCTTGGAAACCTGTTCCGTGAATCCGGTGTTGTAAAGCAGCTCACAGAGACCGCGTCCAACGCGCTGATGTACATCGTAGTTATCCTGCTTGGTACTTCCGTTGGTGCTTCTACCAGCGCGGAAGCTTTCCTTAATCTGGATACAATCAAGATCGTTATTCTTGGCCTGGTAGCATTTGCATTCGGTACCCTTGGCGGTGTTATGTTCGGTAAGCTCATGTGCAAGCTGTCCGGCGGCAAGATTAACCCGCTGATCGGTTCGGCAGGTGTATCCGCAGTGCCGATGGCAGCGCGTGTATCCCAGAAGGTGGGCGCCGAAGCGGATCCGACCAACTTCCTGCTGATGCACGCAATGGGTCCGAACGTAGCCGGTGTTATCGGTACAGCCGTAGCGGCAGGTACCTTTATGGCGATCTTCGGGGTGTGAGCACTTAATAAAAACAAGGCGGCAGCCGCAGTTTGAATTTAGTGTGAAACCCCGGCAGCCGTATGTAGAATAGGAGGAAAATAAAATGGCAAACCAGGTTAAAAAACCGATTAAAATTACTGAGACGATTTTGCGTGACGCGCATCAGTCTCTGATTGCCACCAGAATGACAACGGAACAGATGCTTCCGATTGTTGAGAAGATGGATAAAGTAGGCTACCACTCGGTGGAATGCTGGGGTGGCGCGACATTTGATGCTTCCCTTCGTTTCTTAAAAGAAGATCCGTGGGACAGACTTCGCAAATTCCGTGACGGCTTCAAGAATACGAAGCTGCAGATGCTGTTCCGTGGACAGAATATTCTTGGCTATCGTCCGTATGCAGACGATGTAGTAGAGTATTTTGTACAGAAGTCTATTGCAAACGGTATTGATATCATCCGTATTTTTGACTGTCTGAATGATTTGCGCAACCTGCAGACTGCAGTCACAGCAGCAAACAAGGAAAAAGGGCATGCGCAGGTAGCGCTTTCCTATACCCTTGGTGAGGCTTATACACTGGACTACTGGAAAGAGATGGCAAAGAAGATTGAGGATATGGGTGCAAATTCCATCTGTATCAAGGATATGGCAGGTCTGCTTCTTCCGTATACAGCAACCGAGCTGGTATCCGCGCTGAAGGAAACGGTAAGTATCCCAATCCAGCTTCACACACACTATACTTCCGGCGTGGCTTCCATGACCTATTTAAAGGCAGTAGAAGCAGGTGTTGACGTAATTGATACGGCAATGTCTCCGTTTGCTCTGGGAACCTCCCAGCCGGCAACAGAGGTTATGGTAGAGACCTTCAAGGGTACACCGTATGATACCGGATTTGATCAGAACCTTCTGGCAGAGATTGCTGACTACTTCCGCCCGATCCGTGATGAGGCGCTGGAGAGCGGACTGCTGAACCCGAAGAACCTTGGTGTAAATATTAAGACACTGCTGTACCAGGTACCGGGCGGAATGCTTTCCAACCTTACTTCACAGCTTAAGGATCTTCATGCTGAGGATAAATACTATGAGGTACTGGAAGAGGTTCCGCGTGTGCGTAAGGATCTTGGTGAGTGCCCGCTGGTAACACCGTCCTCCCAGATTGTTGGTACCCAGGCGGTTATGAACGTTATCAACGGTGAGCGCTACAAGATGGTTCCGCAGCAGACGAAGGACGTGCTGAGCGGAAGATACGGCGCAACTGTAAAGCCGTTCAACCCGGAAGTACAGAAGAAGTGTATCGGCGATATGGATATCATCACCTGCCGTCCGGCAGACCTTATCCCGGACGAGCTGGATACTTTAAGAGCGGAAATGGCTCAGTGGTCCCAGCAGGATGAGGACGTGCTGTCCTATGCACTGTTCCCGCAGGTAGCAACCGAGTTCTTCAAATACAGAGAGGCACAGCAGACCAAGGTAGATGCCACTGTGGCAGATACAAAAAACGGAGCATATCCGGTATAAATGTAAAAATTTTTCAGAAAAATAATGGGACGCTGCAAAGTGCAGCGTCTCATTTAAGGTACTGGAGAAAGTTATTAGCAGAAAGGGCAGACAGTACATGAAAAAGATATTGGTAATCGGCGGGGGAGCAGCGGGAATGTTTGCAGCGATTGCGGCAGCCCCGGGCAATGAGGTCCATATTTATGAAAAAAACGAGCGGCTGGGGAAGAAACTGTATATCACCGGAAAGGGCAGATGCAATCTGACAAATGCCTGTGATATGGAAGAGCTTCTTGAAGCAGTCTGCACGAACCGCAAATTTTTATACAGCGCCTTTTACGGCTGTACCAATACAGATGTTGTCAATTTCTTCGAGGCGCATGGCTGTAAGACGAAGACGGAGCGCGGACAGCGTGTCTTTCCGGTTTCTGATAAATCTGCGGATGTGATCGATGCACTGAAGCATGCGTTGCGCGATGCCGGAGTGCATATACATTTTAGTGCGCAGGTAAAAGAAGTACTTGTTTCCGACGGAGCTGCTGTGGGAATATATCTTGCAGACGGCAGCCAGATAAACGGGGATGCCGTGATAGTGGCGACTGGTGGACGTTCTTATCCGAGCACAGGCTCCACCGGGGACGGTTATCTTTTTGCAAAGGCATGCGGTCATACGGTGACGGAGCAGTACCCATCTCTGGTGCCATTTAATGTAAAGGAGGCGTTTGTAAAGGAACTGCAGGGGCTTTCACTTAAGAATGTAATGCTTTCTGTGTATGATGGGAAAAAGCGTCTCTATGAAGATTTTGGAGAAATGATGTTCACACATTTTGGTGTGACGGGTCCTCTGGTACTGACAGCGAGTGCGGTTGTGCAGAAAAAGCTGCGGCAGAAGGAACTGAAGCTGGTGATAGATTTAAAACCGGCGCTGAGTGAGGAACAGCTCGACGCAAGGCTGCTGCGGGAATTTGAAGAGGGAAAGAATAAACAATTTAAAAATGTAGCGGGAAATCTTTTCCCGGCGAAGCTTACGCCGGTGATGGTACAGCTCTCCGGAATTTTGCCGGAGAAGAAGGTAAATGAAATCTCGCGCGCAGAGCGCAGCTTTTTTATTCAGCAGATAAAACATTTGCAGTTGACGGCGACTGGTCTGCGAGATTATAATGAAGCTGTTATTACGAAAGGCGGCGTTGCGGTAAAGGAGATTTATCCGGCGACAATGGAGTCGAAGCTGGTGCGCGGATTGTATTTTGCAGGCGAGGTGCTTGATGTTGATGCATTGACGGGCGGTTTCAACCTGCAGATTGCCTGGTCTACCGGCTATGCGGCGGGAGCACATCTGGCAGATAATGTTGTGCAGCCAGAGAGTAAAGATTGAACGACGGAGAATGTGTCTGCAAACAGAGCCGTCCAAAATGCAGTACAGGAGGCAGTATGACATACAATATAGCGATAGACGGACCGGCAGGGGCGGGAAAAAGTACGATTGCCAGGCGGGTAGCGAAAGAGCTTTCATTTATCTATGTAGACACCGGGGCAATGTACCGCACGATTGCGCTTTCTCTGCTCCGCAGCAGAATAAATGCGCAAAACGAGACGCAGGTGGCGGAGGCTTTGCCGGAGATACAGGTATCCATTGCTTATCAGGATGGGGAACAGCAGATGCTGCTGAACGGAGAAAATGTTTCAGGGCTTATACGTACAGAGGAGGTTGGAAATATGGCGTCGAAGGCGGCGGCACTTCCCTGTGTGCGGGCGAAGCTGCTGGATTTACAGAAAGAACTTGCGCGTACACATGATGTTGTGATGGACGGCAGGGATATCGGCACCAATATTCTGCCGGAAGCGCAGCTGAAAATTTATCTGACAGCGAGCGTCGATACAAGAGCGGCAAGACGATTCCGGGAACTGGAGGAAAAGGGGATGGCCGGCAGCTTTGAGGAGATCCGGGAGGATATCATCCAGAGAGATGAGCAGGATATGCACCGCGAGATTGCGCCTCTGATGCAGGCGGAGGATGCCATATTTCTGGATTCTTCTGATATGACAATTGACGAGGTGACAGAGAAAATAAAATCACTCTGCAGATAGGAAAAGAAACAATATGGAAGTAATCGTTGCGAAAACAGCTGGGTTTTGTTTCGGGGTACACCGGGCGGTAAACAAAGTGTATGAACAGACAGAGAAAAATGGAACACCTATTTACACGTATGGTCCGATCATTCACAATGAAGAGGTGGTGAAGGATCTGGAAGCGCGGGGGGTGCGTGTCCTCAAATCACGTGAGGAACTGGAACAGCTTACCGACGGTATTGTTGTCATCCGCTCTCACGGTGTGGGCAGGGATATTTATCATCTAATACAGGAGCATGCTCTGGAACTGGTGGATGCTACCTGTCCGTATGTAAAAAAAATACACCGGATTGTGGAAAAAGAGAGCACTGCCGGCAGCCAGATTGTAATTATCGGAAGTGACAGCCATCCGGAAGTGGAAGGGATAAAAGGCTGGTGTACGGGACACCCGGCGGTGATTGCCACAGAGGAAGAAGCAAGAGCCTTTGTGCCGGAAGCAGGAAAAAAGCTGTGCATCGTATCACAGACGACATTTAACAACAATAAATTTAAAAATCTAGTTGAAATTATTTCTAAAAAGGGTTATGATAGTAATGTTATAAATACGATTTGCAGTGCGACTGATGAGCGGCAGCGTGAGGCAGCGCAAATTGCAAAACGGGCAGGCGCCATGATTGTCATTGGCGGCAGGCACAGTTCAAATACACAAAAGCTATTTGAAATATGTAAAAAAGAATGCGAAAATACTTACTATATACAGACACTTGTAGACTTGGAGCCAATATTATTACCTCCTGTCGATTGCGTAGGTATTACTGCAGGGGCATCTACCCCCAATCATATTATTAAGGAGGTTCAAACATATGTCAGAAATGAGTTTTGAACAAATGCTGGAGGAATCACTGAAAACAATTCACAATGGAGAAATCGTTGAGGGAACAGTCATCGATGTAAAGGAAGACGAGATCGTTCTGAACATCGGCTACAAAGCAGATGGAATCATTTCAAAGAATGAATATACAAACGATTCGAATGTCGACCTTAGAGATGTCGTAAAAGTCGGAGATACGATGGAAGCGAAGGTACTCAAGGTAAACGATGGCGACGGACAGGTAGCCCTCACTTATAAGAAGCTTGCTGCTGAAAAAGGAAACAAGAGACTGGAGGAGGCTTTCAATAACCACGAGGTATTGACGGCAACCGTCAGCCAGGTATTGTCTGGCGGATTAAGTGTTGTAATAGATGAGGCAAGGGTATTTATCCCTGCAAGTCTTGTATCCGATACCTATGAAAAGAATCTGGAGAAATTTGCAGATCAGGAAATTGAGTTTGTAATTACGGAGTTCAATCCGCGCAGACGCAGAATCATCGGTGATCGCAGACAGCTTCTGGTTGCCAGAAAGGAAGAGCTGCAGAAAGCGCTGTTTGAGAGAATCCATGTTGGCGATGTGATTGAAGGTGTTGTAAAGAATATCACAGATTTCGGCGCATTTGTAGACCTGGGCGGAGCAGACGGTCTGCTTCATATCTCTGAGATGTCCTGGGGCAGAGTAGACAATCCGAGAAAGATCTTCAACGTTGGTGACAATCTGAAGGTTCTTCTGAAAGATATCAACGGAAGCAAGATCGCTCTTAGTCTGAAATTTGAAGACGAAAATCCGTGGCTGACTGCAGCAGAGAAGTATGCGGTGGGAAATGTTGTTACCGGCCGTGTGGCAAGAATGACAGACTTCGGTGCATTTGTAGAGCTTGAGCCAGGCGTAGACGCACTGCTCCATGTATCGCAGATTTCTCATGAGCATGTGGACAAACCGTCAGATGTTCTGAAGGTAGGTCAGGAAATCGAAGCGAAGGTAGTAGATTTTAACGAGGAAGATAAAAAGATCAGCCTCAGCATGAAGGCTCTGGAGAACGCTCCGGCAAAAGAGGAAGCACCGGCAGAGGAAGACGCAGAATAAGAACAGATAGTAAAAAAGGATAGCCGCAGGGTTATCCTTTTTTTGCATAAATTTGTATTCCGCTGAAATGCCGGGAATAAAATGGCAAAATTGCTGTGCCGCTTAATGGCGGCAATTTAGATACCGGAAATCAGATGGCGCAGGTAAGCGAGCATCTGCTCCTTATCCTGCAGAAACTTTTCTGTGCATTGAAAATAAGAAATCCGGTCTTTATAGGTTTCTTTGAATACCGGCTCAAACCAGATATCGTTCTGCGGGAGAAAGAGACCGTCTTTTTTTGTAAAGCAGGTTGCAGCAGTAGCCGGTTCCCGGTAATCTTTATCTACATAAGCGGCAATGCTCTTGTGTATGGAGGTATCCTCCATAGGCAGATAGTAGTAATTTTTATAGTCCGGGAAAAAATGCTTTAAGGGACCACGCAGACCCTGTATCTGGAAGGCGAGGCGGGACTGGCTTCCGGTTATGTAAAACTGTTCGCTGCGGTAGGAAAAGGGCTTTGGCAGTTCGGTTGGATACCAGGTTTCAATGATAAGGGAGCTGCCCTCTGTGTGTCCGCCAGAAACGCCGAAGCTGCCGTTTAAAACAGGCAGATAGGAAAGCAGCGGGAGGATAGAGAGCATACCCAGCAGGTCTTCATAATTGTGCAGCAGAAGGAGCCTTAAAGCCTCCTGTGAGGCACAGGCTGCATATTGGTAATAGATGTCGATCAGCTCCCCGCCGGTGTAGCGGTCCTCGCGGTATATTTCCAGAAACTCCTCCAGACTTTTCTGTTTCAGCGAAGGCAGGGACAGCAGATTTTTCAGCGGTCGTATCATGCGGTACAAATCACGACTGACAAGTGTGGAAAAGGTGTCCGTCAGATGGTAGGTACGGCATTTTTCCTGCAAGTAGGGGATATCAAAACGATCACCGTTAAAATGAATCACCTGGGAAAACTTTCTGGCGAAGGTGAGGAAAGCAGTCAGAACCTGCGTCTCATCCTCCGGAGTTTCCGCGAACCACTGTGTAAGCTGCCAGCCGGGTGATGCGTAACTTACCGCTCCAATCAGATACAGGGAGGAGCTGCGCGCAGAGAGCCCGGTGGTTTCAATATCAAAGAAAAGCATGCCGGATTTATTGTAATCCTGAAATGCCGTGCCGTTTAAATTTAATGTAATGGAATAGGTTTTTGTAATCATAATGGAATTATTATACCGCATTTTTGTGAAACAGGCAAATATATGTTGATAAAATATGGTACATTGTGTGGATAAGTCGTACTTGTCAAAACAGGAAATATATGGTAACATAAGTACATCAAAGGGGCGGAGTATTCAAAGGGGTACTCCGTCTTTTTTTATGCTACTGGAAAAGACGGAGGGATGCCAGGAAATTTTATTTGGGAGGATTTCAGGATGAGAGCAAAACAAAAAATCGCAGGTATCTGCGTGCTTGCCTGTCTTTTCACGGCAACGACTGCAAATGCACAGGAGATCATTGATGCAGATTACAGTGCAGCAATGATCAGCATTATGAGCGAGGGGGAGGTGCCGCAGGAGGAACCGGTGCAGGAGATGGAGCAGCAGAATGTGCAGGAGCTTGCCATTCAGAAGGAATCATATACGACGGATGTGCTGACGGTGCGTGCGCTTCCAGGCACAGAATACGAAGAAGTCGGGAAACTGGCGCAATATACGAAGGTGAATGTGATTGGCGTCTGCGATAACGGCTGGAGCCGGGTGCAGATGGGGAGCGGAACCGTTGGCTTTGTGAGTAATGAGTATCTTTCTGATATTGTGCCATCGGGAGCGCAGAATATCGGGGAATCTCTGGGCGTGTTTACCGTCACATATTATTGTGCGTGTGAGCACTGCTGCGGCGGGTGGTCCGGCGGTCCGACGGCGAGTGGTGCATATCCGGTGGCAGACTGGACGGTTGCTGCAGATCCGGAGGTCCTTCCACTCGGCACTCATATTTATATTAATGGTCATGAATATTGTGTTGAGGACACAGGAAGTGGTGTATCCGGGAACCACATTGATATTTATGTAAATGATCATTCCGTCGCGGTCAACAATGGCGTTGCTTCTGCAGAGGTATTCGCAAGCAAATAGCCTGAAGCAAAATAGTCTGGTATTTTCGCAAAAAACGCTAGACTATTTTGGCGTTTTATGAGAAAATATGAACGAGGTACAAACCGGATACAACAGATAGACGGTGTACATAGAAAGATATTTATTATTGAAAGGAGTCTTAAAATGATTTATTCACGCGAAGTAGAAGAAATGTGTCCAGTTGCACAGGGCGTACATCATGGCGCTGCTCCGATTCCGGAAGAAGCAAAATGGGTACAGGCAAAGGAAGTTAAGGATATTTCCGGTTTTACGCACGGCGTAGGCTGGTGTGCACCGCAGCAGGGTGCATGTAAGCTTTCCCTGAACATAAAAGAGGGTATCATTCAGGAAGCTCTGGTTGAGACACTGGGATGTTCCGGTATGACACATTCCGCGGCTATGGCATCGGAAATCCTGCCGGGTCTTACCGTTCTGGAAGCGTTGAATACAGACCTTGTATGTGATGCAATCAATACGGCAATGAGAGAATTGTTCCTGCAGATCGTTTACGGACGTTCTCAGTCTGCATTCTCTGAAGACGGACTTCCGGTAGGTGCTGGTCTGGAAGACCTTGGAAAAGGACTTCGTTCCCAGGTTGGTACGATGTATGGAACTCTGAAAAAAGGTCCTCGTTATCTGGAAATGGCAGAGGGTTATGTAACCGGTATCGCTCTTGACGCTGATGATGAGATTATTGGTTATCAGTTTGTAAACCTTGGTAAAATGACAGATTTCATCAAAAAAGGTGACGATCCGAATACTGCATGGGAAAAAGCCAAAGGTCAGTATGGCCGCGTAGCTGATGCTGTTAAAATTATCGACCCGAGAAAAGAATAATTAGATAGGAGGACAAATCAATGGCTTTAT
>DKTR01000035.1:0-162 GCA_002473385.1 Lachnospiraceae bacterium UBA7225 | reverse complement strand
TTTGAATCATATGAAAGACGTATTAATCAGATTAATGCGGCTCTGAACAGTTATGGAATTGCTTCTATCGAAGAAGCGGAGAAAATTACAAAAGATGCCGGACTGAACGTTTACGATCAGATTAAAGGCATCCAGCCGATCTGCTTTGAAAATGCATGCTGG
>DKTR01000049.1:40712-44140 GCA_002473385.1 Lachnospiraceae bacterium UBA7225 | reverse complement strand
AGATACGGGAAAATACTACCTTCAGAAACAGAAACGGCATTGCGCAGCTGCATGGCACATCTGCCGGAGCAAATGCAGGTCCGCTCTGCCAGAAACACAATCAGAAAGGAAATGAAGATCTATGAATTGGAGTAAGTTTTTCGGAGACCGCAGATTTTACCGCTCTATGCTGACAGTTGCCGTCCCGATTATGGTGCAGAACGCCATCACGAATTTTGTGGCAATGCTCGATAATATCATGGTCGGGCAGATCGGCACGGTGCAGATGTCCAGCGTTTCCATCGTCAACCAGTTAATTTTTGTCTACAACCTCTGCCTGTTTGGCGGCACCTCCGGCGCCGGAATCTTTACCGCACAGTTTGTCGGCAAGGGAGATCAGCAGGGTATCCGTTATACCATGCGGTTTAAAATCTGGATCGGTGTGCTCATTTCCGCTGTAGGCCTCCTCATCTTCGGCTTTGGCGGCAATTCGCTGATCGGGCTTTATCTGAAAGGACAGGCAGATACGGGTGACGCTGCCAGCGCCCTGCAATACGGAAGGAGCTATTTGTCTGTTATGATGGTCGGGCTGATCCCCTTCTGTATCACGAATATATACGCCTCCACTCTGCGCGAAAACGGAGAAACCATGCTGCCGATGAAAGCAGGGATTACCGCTGTATTTATCAACCTCTGTCTGAATTATATCCTTATTTTCGGGCATTTTGGCGCACCAAGGCTCGGCGTTGCCGGCGCCGCGATTGCAACGGTTATCTCCCGTTTTGCGGAATGTATCATTGTTGTCGGCTGGACGCATTATCACCGGGAGAAAAACCGCTACATTATCGGTCTTTACCAGTCCATGCACATTCCGGCAAAGCTGGCGCGTGATATGATCGTCAAAGGCACACCGCTCCTTTTAAACGAAACCCTGTGGTCCGGCGCAATGGCAATGCTGCTGCAGTGCTACTCCATACGCGGATTATCGGTAGTTGCGGCGATGAATATTAACAGTACCCTGTCCAATATCTTCAATATTATATTTATCGCCATGGGGAATACTGTCGCCATCCTTGTCGGTCAGCTCCTCGGCGCAGGAAAAATTGAAGAAGCAAAGACAGCCGCCAGCCGCATGACGGTTTTCTCGGTACTCTGCAGTCTGGCGACCGGTCTTCTGATGACTGCCTTCCGCGGCGTATTTCCGGAGTTTTACAACACCACCCCGGAGGTGCGGGAGCTTGCAAGCCAGTTTATTCTGGTAACCGCGCTGCTGATGTTTCTGCCAGCGTTTACAAATGCTACCTACTTTACGCTGCGCTCCGGCGGCAAAACGCTGCTCACTTTTTTCTTTGATTGTTTTTATGTATGGGTCGTCAATATCCCGATTGCCTACTGTCTGTGTCACTTCACAGCTCTTCCGATTGTGCTGGTCTATCTGGTGGTACAGGCATCCGAGCTGCTTAAATGCATTATCGGCTTTGTACTCGTGAAAAAGGGTATCTGGCTGAACACGATCGTAGACGCATAACCCAAATCACAGGAACCTGGTAACTCATCACATTGCGGAAAAACATATTAAGCAGGATTTCCGGTCTGCCCGACAGCTTCTACGGTAAATCCTGCTTTTTCCATAAGCTCCTTCGCTTTTGCGGCATTACCCTCTCCCCGGATCTTTAGCATCACCCCATTTATCTTTTGCCGCTCTCCCCTGCTTTCCAGCCACCTCTGCATCAGAGACGCATCCATGTAAACTCCCTCCTCCTTTACAATTGCAAGAAGCCGGGCACATTCTCCCGCAGATGCTTCTGTACCGGACATTGCTGCCGGGTTCTCAGTGGATTTCTCCATATCCGTCTTCAGTGTGATCTGCAGTTCTTCATATGTCCCGGCAAGAATCTCTGCCTGCCGTTCTGTGATCGTCTCCCCGTTTTCATCTCTAAGACCCCCAAAAAAGGATTCCCCGACTGCCAGAAATGGCACACTGCCTGCTGCCTTCTTCCCGGCGGACGCCATTACTGTCAGCGGATATCCGGAAAAATCCACACCGGTAATAGAAATCTCTGCTGAATATCTGCCCACCTGGATTTCACATTCCTTTTCATACAACACCCATCGTTTTTGAAAACCGGACAGTTCCTCCATCTGCGCAAGCAGCTCTGCTGTAATTTCCTCTGCTGGAAGTTCTGCCTTCAGCAGCACGGGACTCTGTTCCTTTTTCTGCGCTTCTAAAAGCTGCCATGCCAGAAAAAAGAGCAGTACCAGTGCCGCCATAAACAGCCGGGTATACAGTTTTCCATACCATATTCTAAAATTCATGTGCTCTGCCCCTTTTCTTTACCGCAGAAAAGTCACCTGCCCTGCTTCTTTGTTCCAGGAAGTCACCTGCTCTGTTCCTTCTTTTTTATCATAAGCAAATCTGCCAGCCGGTCTCTGCTCTTTTTCAGCCGTATTCCAAGTATACTGATAATCAGCAGAAATAACAATGTCAGCATCACCAGAACCGCACCGTACCACCCATTTTTCTCTTCCTCTTCTTTTTCTACCGTCAGCTCAATGACCTGCGGTTTTTCGATGACAGTGGTAAATTCCTGTGTCTGTGTGTAAGTCACCCCATAAGCATCCTCATATGTAAGCGTCAATGTTCCCGCTGTCTGCCCATATGCGTTTTCCCCGGTCTGTGCATCGTATTGCGTGATGGACTCCATATTTTTGTTTCCGACATAGATACGCATGGAACCATCGAAAACAGCGCCTGCCTCTACTGTTCCGGCAGTAACCGCTTCTGTTGCAAACAGTCCGGCAGCCTCCAGTTCGATGCGTGCCCGGTAAATTGCTGCGCTTCCGGTATTGCGGATCTGCACAGACGTCTCTACCGTTTCCTGCGAATACACCTTTGGCGCTATCGTAAAGCCCTCCAGAACCGCCTGCGCAGGCTGATAAATTTCCAAAAAAGCCTCCTCCGTAGCGCTGTACACAGTTCCCTTTTCATTCTCATATTCAAATAAAAACGTAACCGCCTGTTTTCCCGTCTCCGCATTTTTCGCAGTCTCCGCATAAGCAGACAATGTAATCGTCTCCTGCGGATAAACCCTGCCGAAATAAAAGGAAGTTGTTGTCAATGAAAGGCTGGCATCCGCTGTTTTTAATGTTACCTTTAAGTTGTAAATACTGTCGCTCTCACTTTTGTTAGAAAAAACTGTCTCAAATTTTCTCACCTGACCTGCCTCGATTCGCTGTCCGGACAAATTATTCGATTCCAGGAGCAGTCTGGGCTGATGATAAATTTTTTCCGTATCGGCCATGCCGCCGCTATAATCTCCGCTGCTGTAACCGCCTCCCATGTAGCCAGTATCTCCTCCCGGCGATAACGGCGGTTCCTCATCTCCGGTCGGCGGCTCTGTGACAGGCTCATCGGCCGTCGGTTCTGTGACAGGCTCATCGGCCGTCGG